>DASRSS010000178.1:0-5058 GCA_035656335.1 Jatrophihabitantaceae bacterium
CGCCGGGGGACGGCGTCCGCTACAGCAACTCGCGGCCATGCTCAGCCCGAGCGTGGCGGCCGGCCTCGGCGCCGACTTCGAGCGGGCCGCACAGCGCCGTGTCCCGCACTGGACGTCCACGGCGACCGTCCGCAGCATTCACGCCAGCGAACCGGCCGAGGGCGTCGCCGAACTCAACGCGACCGTGCAGGCCGGCCGGCGCGTCCGCGCGGTCGCGCTGCGCCTGGAGGCACGCGAGGGGCGCTGGCGCTGCACCCGGCTGCAACTCGGCTGAGCGCCCTACTTCTTGCGCTTCCCGCCGGACTTGCCGGACTTGCTGCCGCGGCTGCCCTTGTTCGGGTTCGTCCGCGCCTGCTGCCGCTTGGCGGTCTTGGACTCGGACGACGCTGCCGGGGCGCTGTGCTGCACCGACGGCGAGTCCGAACCGAGCTCCGGCGCGCTGTAGGTCATCGGCTGCTGCGCGGTGTTGCGGTCCAGCCCTTTCGCGGAGATCTGCGGCGCGGCGGCCTGGTCGTGCGCGGCCTGGGCGGCGTCCAGCAGCGACGTGTCCAGCTGCGGCTCGTCCGTCGTCACCGTGTCGGCACCGGCCGACTCCTGCGCCGCGGCTTCGAGCGAAGGCGCGGGCTGCGCGGCCGGCTCCTCCACCTCGACCTCGAGGTTGAACAGGAAGCCGACGGACTCCTCCTGGATGCCGTCCATCATCGCGGCGAACATGTCGAAGCCCTCGCGCTGGTACTCGACCAGCGGGTCGCGCTGCGCCATCGCCCGCAGGCCGATGCCCTCCTGCAGGTAGTCCATCTCGTACAGGTGCTCACGCCACTTGCGGTCCAGCACCGACAGCAGCACGCGGCGCTCCAGCTCGCGCAGCACCTCCGCACCGAGATCGGCCTCGCGCGCGTCGTACGCGGCCTGTGCGTCGGCGACCAGCTCCTCGACCAGGAACTCGCGGGTCAGGTCGGACTTCTCGCCGCCCGCCTGCTCGATGGCCTCGTCGATTGTGAGCGCGACGGGGTACAGCGTCTTGAGCGCCGTCCACAGCTGGTCGAGGTCCCACTCCTCCGCGTAGCCCGCGGCGGTCGCGCCCTCGACGTAACCGGTGATCACCGACGTGATCATCGGGCGGATCTGGTTCGACAGGTCGGCACCCTCGAGCACCTTGCGGCGCTCCTCGTAGATGACGGTGCGCTGCTTGTTCATGACCTCGTCGTACTTGAGGACGTTCTTGCGGATCTCGAAGTTCTGCTGCTCGACCTGGGTCTGCGCGGATTGGATCGCCTTGGAGACCGTGCGCGCCTCGATCGGGACGTCCTCGGGCAGGCGCAGGAAGTTCATCATCTGCTGCACGCGCTCGCCGTTGAAGCGCACCATCAGGTCGTCGCCGAGCGAGAGGTAGAACCGCGACTCGCCCGGGTCGCCCTGGCGCCCGGACCGGCCGCGCAGCTGGTTGTCGATGCGCCGCGACTCGTGCCGCTCGGTGCCGAGCACGTACAGGCCACCGAGCTCGACGACCTCGTCGTGCTCGAGCGCGACGGACGCCTTCGACTTCTCCAGCGTCTCGGCCCACGCGGCCTCGTACTCCTCGGGCGTCTCGTCCGGGGACAGGCCACGCGCGCGCAGCTCGAAGTCGGCGGTGAACTCGGGGTTACCGCCCAGCATGATGTCGGTGCCGCGACCGGCCATGTTCGTCGCGATGGTGACCGCGCCCTTGCGGCCGGCGTTGGCGATGATCGCCGCCTCACGCGCGTGCTGCTTGGCGTTCAGCACCTCGTGCGGGATCCCGCGGCGCAGCAGCAGGGACGACAGCCGCTCGGACTTCGCGACGCTGGCGGTGCCGACGAGCACCGGCTGGCCCTTCTCGTGCCGCTCGGCGATGTCGTCGATGACGGCGGAGAACTTCGCGTCCTCGGTCTTGTAGATCAGGTCCGTCTGATCCATGCGGATCATCGGCTTGTTGGTGGGGATTGGCACCACGCCGAGCTTGTACGTCTGGTGCAGCTCGGCCGCCTCGGTCTGGGCGGTACCGGTCATGCCGGAGAGCTTGTCGTACAGGCGGAAGTAGTTCTGCAGCGTGATCGTGGCCAGCGTCTGGTTCTCCTGCTGGATCGGCACGCCCTCCTTGGCCTCGATCGCCTGGTGCATGCCCTCGTTGTACCGGCGCCCGTGCAGCACGCGACCGGTGAACTCGTCGACGATCAGGACCTCGCCGTTGGTGACGATGTAGTCCTTGTCGCGCTTGAACAGCTCCTTGGCCTTCAGCGCGTTGTTCAGGTAGCCGACGAGCGGCGTGTTCGCCGCCTCGTACAGGTTGTCGATGCCGAGCTGGTCCTCGACGAACGCGACGCCCGCCTCGGTGACCGCGACGGTGCGCTTGCCCTCTTCGACCTCGTAGTGCTCGTCGCGGTGCATGCGCGGCGCGATGCGCGCGAACTCCAGGTACCAGCGCTGGTTCTCCTCGGCCGGGCCGGAGATGATCAGCGGGGTCCGGGCCTCGTCGATGAGGATCGAGTCCACCTCGTCCACGATCGCGTAGTTGTGGCCGCGCTGGACGAGGTCGTCCAGCGACCACGCCATGTTGTCGCGCAGGTAGTCGAAGCCGAACTCGTTGTTGGTGCCGTACGTGATGTCGCAGGCGTAGGCGGCCCGGCGCTGCTCGGGGGTGAGGTCGTTGAGGATCTTGCCGACGGTCAGGCCGAGGAACCGGTGGACGCGGCCCATCCAGTCGCCGTCGCGGCTGGCCAGGTAGTCGTTCGTGGTGACGATGTGGACGCCCTTGGCCGGCAGCGCGTTGAGATACGCCGGCAGCGTGGAGACCAGCGTCTTGCCCTCACCGGTCTTCATCTCGGCGATGTTGCCCAGGTGCAGCGCGGCACCGCCCATCAGCTGCACCTTGTAATGGAACTGGCCGAGGGTGCGCCGGGCGGCCTCGCGCACGACCGCGAACGCCTCCGGCAGCAGGTCGTCCAACGACTCCCCGTCGCCCAGGCGGGCCCGGAAGGTGTCGGTCATCGCGCGCAGTTCGGCGTCGGTCAGGTCGACGTAGTCGTCCTCGAGCGTCTCGATGTGATCAGCGATCGTCGACAGACGCCGGACCATCTTGCCTTCACCGGCACGCAGAATCTTGGCTAGCACCACGGCGGCCATGGTACGTGGTCTGGCAGGCTGTGCCGCCGTGGGAACCTTCGCGGGCCTGGAGCTGGACGATCTAGTGCTGCACGGGCCGCGGCTGACCCTACGTCCGTGGTGCCGGGCGGACGCGTCCCGGGTCCAGGAGATCATGCAGGACCCGGCGATGCCCGAGTTCCTGGCCGTGCCCGTCCCGTACACCTACGAGGTCGCGCTGCGGTTCGTGACCGAGCTGGGCGACGAGGGCCGCCGCGACGGCACCGGCATCGGCTGCGCGGTCGTGGAGACGGGCACTCGGCGGCTGGTCGGGTCGGCGGCGCTACGGCTCGCGGGTGACAAGGACGTCGGCTACTGGATCGCGCGGGACGCCCAGGGCCACGGCTACGCGGCCGAGGCGGTGCGGGTGCTGGTCGACTGGGCGTTCGAGCACGCGCTGCGCCGCGTCCAGCTGCTGTGCGACGTCCGCAACGTCGCCTCGGCGCGCACCGCGCTCGCGGCCGGGTTCGAGTACGAGGGGTCGGCCCGCGATCAACTGCTGCGCCCGTTGGACGGGACCACGGCGCCGCGGGTCAGCGACCTGGCCCGGTTCGCCCGGCTGGCCGGCGACTCCGGGGAACCGGTCGCGCCCGCGTTCGCCGCGCTGCCGCGGGAGGGGCTGACCGACGGCGTGGTCCGGCTGCGTGCGATGCGCCCGGAGGACGCCGACGGGTACCGCGAGCTGGAATCGGATCCGGTGACCCTGGAGTTCGGCTTCTCCGGCGATCCGATGAGCGCGGCCGAGGCCCGCCGCGGCGCCGACCGGGCGGGCCTGGACTGGCTGGTCGGCCGGGCCGCGACGATGACGATCGAGGACGTCGCGACCGGCCGCTTCGCCGGCGAGCTGCGGCTGCGCCACGCGGGTCCGCCCGGCGTGGGCGGGATCGGGTACGGCGTCCACCCGGCCTTCCGCGGGCGCGGCTACACCGCCCGCGCCCTGCGGCTGCTCGTGCCGTGGGCGTTCGGGCCGGGCGGTTTCGGCCGTCTCGAACTCGGCGCGAAGACCGAGAACGTCGCCTCGCAGCGGGCCGCGCTGGCGGCCGGCTTCGAACCCGACGGAGTCCGCGCCGGCCGCCTGCGCAACCCCGACGGCAGCTACTCCGAC
Source organism: Jatrophihabitantaceae bacterium (assembly GCA_035656335.1). Classification (GTDB taxonomy): domain Bacteria; phylum Actinomycetota; class Actinomycetes; order Mycobacteriales; family Jatrophihabitantaceae; genus DASRSS01. The sequence continues at coordinate 4,265 of DASRSS010000178.1, forward strand.
GAGGTGCGGTTCGCGCTGATCAGTCCGTCAGTCTGATCAGGCCGTAGTCGTACGCGTGCCGCCGGTAAACCACGCTCGGCCGGCCGCTGTCGGCGTCGCTGAACAGATAGAAGTCGTGCCCGACCAGCTCCATCTCGAACAGCGCCTGGTCGACCGTCATCGGCTTGGCCGGGTGCTCCTTCTCGCGAACGATCCGTCCCGGGCCGCCCTCGTCCAGGCCGTCGTCGGCCTCCGGACGGTGCCCGTTCAGGGTCGTCTGGGCGATCTCGTCGGCGTCGGCCGCGACCGCGGCGATGGACGGCGGGGTGCGCCGGCCGTGATGCACGCGGCGCCGGTCGGCCGCCTGCCGCAGCCGACGTTCGAGCCGCTCGACCGCGATGTCGAGGGCCTTGTAGAAGTCCTCCGCGCAGGCCTCGCTGCGCACGACCGGGCCGCGGGTACGGCAGGTCATCTCCACGTGCTGACAGCGGGTGTTCTGGCGCGGGTTGCGCTCGTGGGTGAGTTCCACATCCACACGGATGATCTTGCCGTCGTAGCGTTCGAGCTTGATCAGTTTCTCGGCGACGTGCTGCCGGTAATGGTCAGGAACCACGACGTTGCGACCGTGGACGACGATCTCGGTGCGCCCACTCGCGACATCCGTGACGGTTTCCATGCGACCTCCACCAGGTGCGTTGCGGCGTGCTCGCACCGTGCGGGCCGGGTACTTCGCCCGGATCCACGGGTCGGGTACGCCTACTCGGTCAGGTCATCCCCACGGTAGACGTCGCTCCCGCGCCCCGCCAGGGTCCTCG
>DASRSS010000179.1:0-9766 GCA_035656335.1 Jatrophihabitantaceae bacterium
GGAGGCCGCGGCCGCGATGTGCGCCAGCCCGTCCAGCATCGCCGGCGGGACCCCTACCCAGAGGTCCTCGGCGAGCTCGCGGCGCACGAACTCGCCGACGCTCAATCCGCTGTGTCTACGGACGAGCTCGCCGACCAGCCAGCCGAACGTCAGCGCGTGGTAGCCGTGCCGCGTGCCCGGCGTCCACTCCGGTGTCTGGCCGGCGAGCTGCGCGGTCATCGCGTCGAAGTCCGCGGCCTGCTCGGCGCTGATCGGACGGTCGAACGCGGGCAGGCCGGCGGTGTGCGTGAGCAGCATGGTCGACGTGACCGACGTCTTGCCGTGCGCGGCGAACTCGGGCCACCACTGCGCCACCGGCGCGTCCAGCGACACGGCGCCGCGCTCGACGAGCAGCAGCGCCGCCGTCGCGGTCACGGCCTTCGTCGCCGAGAACGTCACGCACATCGTGTCGCGTTCCCAGGGCCGTCCGCTCTTGCGGTCGGCGAGCCCGCCCCACAGGTCGACCACCGGACGCCCGTCCACGAACACCGCGACCGACGCGCCGAGGTCGTCACCGGCGGCGATGCTGGCGGCGAACACGTCGCGGACCGCGGTGAACGCCGGGTCGCACGTCCCGTTGACTGCAGAGGCCACGGCCGTTCAGCCGAGCGCGTCCACGATCATCTGCAGTGCCGGCGGCGGCGCCTGCAGCAGCAGCGTCGTGACCACGGTCTGCTCCCACACCTGCAGCTCGTCGCGGATCTTCGCCGGCGGCCCGACCAGCGCGACGTCCTCGACGAGGGCGAGCGGGACGGCGGCGATCGCGTCCTTCTTGTTGCCCGCGAGGTACAGCTCCTGGATCTTCTCGACCTCGCCGGGGTAGCCCATCCGACTGAAGACATCGGCGTGGAAGTTGACGCTCTTGGCGCCCATGCCGCCGATGTACAGCGCGAGCGACGGACGCACCATGTCCGCCGCCGCCTCGACGTCGTCCGCGGGCACGACGGGGACGAACGCGGGCACCTCGAAGTCCTCGAGCGTGTGCCGCGCACCCGGCCGGGCGAAGCCCTCGGCCAGCGCGTCGCGGTAGAACTGGTCCGTCTTCGGCGAGAAGAACATCGGCAGCCAGCCGTCGGCGATTTCGGCGGCGAGCGCGACGTTCTTCGGGCCCTCCGCGCCGAGCATGATCGGGATGTCGCTGCGCAGCGGGTGGACGGTCGACTTCAGCGGCTTGCCGAGCCCGGTGCCGCCCGGGTACGGCAGCGGATAGAACTCGCCCTCGTGCGTGACCGGCACGTCCCGTGCCCAGATCGCGCGCAGCACCTCGATGTACTCGCGGGTACGCGCCAGCGGCTTCGGGTACGACTGTCCGTACCAGCCCTCGACCACCTGCGGTCCGGACGCGCCGATGCCCAGCACGAACCGTCCGCCGGAGAGGTGATCGAGGGTCATGGCGGCCATGGCGGTCGCGGCCGGCGTGCGCGCCGAGATCTGCAGCAGGTTGGTGCCGAGCTTGACCTTCGACGTGGACGCGCCCCACCACGCGAGCGGGGTCAGGCAGTCGGAGCCGTACGCCTCGGCCGTCCAGATCGAGTCGAAGCCGAGCGACTCGCACAGCGCGATGGCGTCGGTGACGCCCGCGGGCGGGCCGGAGGACCAGTAACCGGTGTGGTAGCCGAGCTTCACGTGTGCCGCCTTCGCGCCGAATTGGGTGGACGCGCCGAGGATATCGGCGCTTCGTCACATACCGCATCGCGGTCCGGTGCCGATAACCTTGGTATACGCGGGACGCTCACGGGGGAGTGTCCCGACGGCTCCGCAGAGGAGAGCCATGTTGGGCAGCCGACCGCCGAGCGACTCCCCACCGGGGACGATCGCCTGGCTGGACATCACGATCGACAGCTCGCCGTCATGGCCGTTCCATCCGCGGATCGGACCACTCGGACTGCGGATCGCGCCGCTGGACGTCACGCGCGGAGCGTTCTACTTCAAGGGCGCGCGGCTGCGTGGCACGCGCTGCCTGTTCGGTGCGGTGTCGCTGGCGGGCGCGGGGTTGACGCGTCCGGCGCGGCCGCCGCACGCGGACGCGGATCCGGCGCTGCACCTGCTGATCCGCGGCGAGAGTTCGGGCTCGGTCTTCGACAGCTCCAGCACGCTCGCCCGTCCGGTGTTGAAGGTGATCGATCCGTCCATGGAGGTCGACGAGCAGTTCCACACCAACTCGCACATGTACACGCTCAACGTGCACCAGGCCACCGTCGGGATGGAGCCGGCGAGCATCGCGGAGATGATCGGCCGCAGCTATCCGCTGACGGACTTCCAGCTGCACCTGCTGCGGGGGCAGACGCAGATCCTGCGCGCCGACGCGGCCGGGCTGGCCACGGCATCGGCGATGGTCGGCGTGGACCGGTTCCTCGGCGCGCTCGCCGGGCTGTTGCTGCGGACGGCGGTGGCGCCGAACGCGGGCATCGATCCCGTCGCGAACGTGCGGGCCCTCACCGAGACGATCATCTTCGAGCGCGCGACGGACCCGAACCTGACGCCCACCGCGATCGCCGAGGAGCTGAACATCTCGCTGCGCCAGCTGTACCGCGCCTTCCACGACGCGGAGAGCCCCGCCGCACTGATCCGGCGGCGACGCCTGGAGCGGGCCGCCGAGGTGCTCGCGTCCCGTCGTTCGATCGGCAACGTCGAGTCGGTGGCGCAGGAGTGCGGGTTCTCCTCGGCTGAGTACTTCTCCCGGGCGTTCCGGCGCGAGTTCGGGCTCAGCCCCCGCGCGTACCGGTCGCGCCACCGCGAGACACCCGTGAGCCCGTCCGAGCGCCGACCGATAGCGTGACGCGGGAGGGGCGGTAGCTCAGCCGGTTAGAGCAGGGGACTCATAATCCCTGGGTCGTGGGTTCGAGTCCCACCCGCCCCACTGCTTCAAGATCAATCCTGCATTCGCCGGGCTGGAGCGCGGTGAATGCAGGATTCAGCAAGGTTCCGCGAACCGGTCCGGGGTGCCACCATCGGTGTCGTGACACAGGTCCGGTCGGGAGCGCGCTACTGCTGCGCGGCGTGCGGGCGCGACGTGACCGGCCTGGCCTGGACGCGGCCGTGCCTGTGCGGCGAGACGTACCGCGCCCGCATCGACACGGACGAGACGCTGTACCGGATGCCGGACGTCCCGGGCCTGCCGCGGTTCGACCCGTTGAAGAACTGGCGGATCAAATACCTCCAACTGAGCTGGAACGTCTCCTGCCTGGACCGCCAGTACAGCTCACTGACCCAGCTCCCGCCGGAGGCGGTACGCACCACGGTGACGCAGGCGCTGCGCTGCTGCGTGGACCTCGCCGACTGGTTGACCGCAGGTCCGGAACCGCACACCGTCACCGCGCGTGACCTGGAGCGCCTGCTGCAGGCCGACCCGCTGCGCGTGGCCGCCGACTTCTGCGGGCACGGCGGCGGGGACGCGAGCGTGCGGCTGACGCCGGTCGCGTACGCGCCGACGGCCCGGTTCTGGATCGAGCACGTCCGGCCCGGCGCGAAGCCGATCCGCTACGACGCGCTGGACCTCGTCCGGCGCTGCCGCGAGACGTGGCGGCAATACCTGCGCGGGCACGGCGCGGAACTGCCCCGCTGGGACGGCGACTGACCGGAGCAACAGTGCGCCCCGGCGGAGATCCCGCCGGGGCGCACAACCTTCGGGGCAATGCTATTCGGTCGCGGGGAAGACCTTGATCGCGCCGCGGTGGTGCGCCACGTCCGAGTAGACGTTGGTCGAGGCGCCGGGCAGACGCACCGGGCCGGCCGTGAACACGCCGTAGAAGTTGTGCGTGATCACGTTCCGCAGCACGATCACGCTCAGCTTCGACGCGCTGCCGATGTAAATGCCGGTGTGCTTGAGGTCGCCGGCATCGGTACGCAGGTTGTTCGTGCCGATCACGTTGCCGATCAGGCGGTTGCCGGAGAAGTCCATCCCCTTGCTGTGCACGTGGATCGCGATGCCGCCGTGCCCGTTCTGGCGGAACTCGTTGTACTCCACCACGTTCCGGTACACGCCACCCTTGCCGCCGCCGCCGGCGATGATGAGGCCGCTGCCGGAGGACGCCTTCGGGGCGGACGGAGTGCCGAGGCCGTTGCGGTCCGCGATGTTGCCGCGCACCACGTTCCTGAACACGCCGGCGCCGCTGTGCTCAGCGAGGACGATGCCGCAGCCACCGGGGTTGCGGTTCGCGACGTTGCCGATGATCCGGTTGTGCGACGCGGGCTTGCCGAAATCGTCGACGACGTTGATGCCGATCCCGTTGTTCTTCGACACGTTGTCGTAGACCCGCGTGTACGACGTGGTCTCGACGTCGATGCCCGAACCCTGGTTGCCGATCACACGGTTGCCGCGGATCGTCTCGTGATTGCCGGACACCGGTCCGCTCGCCCCGAAGCCGGCGGTAATGATGCCGTCACCGGGCGCGGAGTCCGACGCGGCGGCGTTCTTCACGGTCAGCCCGCTCACGGTCACGTACGACGCGGTCATGCCGACGCCGTACGGCTGGCCCGTCGCGTCGATCACGGCACCGGGCCGGCCGGCCAGCGTCATCGACTTGGAGACCGTCACCGACTCCTTGTAGGTGCCCTTGCACACGATCACGGTGCCGCCGGCCGGCGCTGCGTCGACCGCTGCCTGGATGCTCGAGAAGCCGGCGTCCGCGCACGACGTGCCGGCGCCGCCGCCCGACGGTGACACATACAACCGTGCCGACGCCGTCGCCGCGGACGCGCTGGACACCCCGATGCAGAGGGCGGCCACCGTCGCTCCGATTGCTGTTCCGCCCGTGATCAGGCGATGACGAACCACCATGGAACCCTCCGGATCCTTGCAGGTCGCGCCTGCCGCTGTTGAGGCGTGAGCCGGACGATAGCCCGCGGCGCGCGCGGTGTCTGTACGTCAAATCGTCCGAGTTTCGCGGTGCCGCGCGCGCTCCGCGGAACGCGCTCAGCCGAGCAGTTCGCGGATCAGGTGCAGCGCGATCTCGGTGGTGCGCCGGCGCACGTCCGCCCGCGAGCCGGGGATCACCACGCGGCGGGCGAGCGATGCCGACGCGGTCGACGCGCAGAGGTGGACGAGTCCCACGGGCTTGTCGGCGCTGCCGCCGCCCGGCCCGGCGATCCCGGTGATGCCGACGCCGACGTCGGTGCGCAACCGGGCGCGGGCGCCGTCCGCCATGGCCGCCGCGACCTCCGCGCTGACCGCGCCGACGCGCGCGATCAGGTCGGCCGGCACGCCGGCGAGCTCGGTCTTGGCCTCGTTCGCGTAGGTGACCAGCCCGCCGAGCAGGTACGCCGACGAACCCGGACGGTCCGCCAGCCGCCCCGCGAGCAGCCCGGCCGTGCACGACTCGGCGGTCGCGATGGTCAGCCCGCGGGCGAGCAGCGTCTCGGCGACGACCTCGTCGATCGTGCGGCCGTCCGCCGAGAACAGCGTGGCCGGGTACGCGGCCGCGATCGTCGCGGCGAACTCGTCGTACGCGGGCTGCGCGTCGGGGCCGTTCCGGGTGACGATCTCCAGCTCGCCGTCGCGCAGGCAGGTGGTGATCTCCAGCGGGGTGATCAGTGCGTCGAGCGAGCGCAGCGTCGCCGCTATCTCCGCCTCGGGCGTGCCCCAGAGCCGCAGCGTCGCCTGCCGCAGCTCGCGCCGGCGGGCCAGCGCGGCGACGACCACCGGATCGGCCACCGCCGCGGGCCACATGGCCTGCAGCTCGCGCGGCGGCCCGGGCAGGACGAGCATCGGCGGGCCGCTGCGGCCTGCCGCGACCGGCACGACCAACCCGGGGGCCGTCCCGACCGGCGCAAGCACCGTCGCACCGTCGGGCACGAGCGCCTGCTTGCGGGTGCCCGCGGCCGTCGCGTCCGGGTCCCAATGCACGCCGCGCCCGGCGAGCAGCCGCTCGACGATCGCGGTGATGTGCGCCTCGAGGGCCTCGTCCAGGACCATCGGGCGGCCCTGGAACTGCGCCACGACCTCGGCGGTCAGGTCGTCGGCGGTCGGCCCGAGCCCGCCGGAGGTGAGAACGAGGTCGACGCCCGTGCCCGCCAGGAACTCCAGCGCCGCCAGCAGGTCCGCGCGCCGATCGCCCACGACGACGGTGTGCGCGACGTCCACGCCGTGGGTGCGCAGCTGCTCGGCGAGCCAGGGCCCGTTGCGGTCGGCGACGCGTCCGGTGAGCACCTCGGTCCCGGTGACCACGATCCCCGCGCGAGTGCTCATCAGCGCAATCCTAGGTGCGGCGGCGCGGAGTGTGGCAGGCTGGCGATCTATACACCCGTATATCAGCGAGGGGGTCGCCGCCGTGACGAGCACCGAACTGGAGCACGTCGACGTGTTGATCGTCGGCGCCGGCCTGTCCGGCATCGGCGCCGCCGCGCACCTGCAGCGCGAGCTGCCCGGCACGAGCTACACGATCCTGGAGTCGCGCGGCGCGATCGGCGGCACCTGGGACCTGTTCCGCTACCCGGGCATCCGCTCGGACTCGGACATGTACACGCTCGGCTACCGGTTCCGTCCCTGGACGGCGGACAAGGCGATCGCCGACGGCGAGTCGATCCGCGAGTACGTCCGCGACACCGCGCGCGAGGGCGGCATCGACAAGCACATCCGCTTCCACCTCCGGGTGGTGCGCGCGGACTGGGACAGCTCGACCGCGCGGTGGACGGTCACCGCCGAGCGCACCGACGGCGACGCGACCGAGCAGGTGCAGCTGACGTGCGGCTTCCTGTTCACCTGCAGCGGCTACTACCGCTACGACCAGGGGTACACGCCCGAATTCGCCGGCACCGAGCGCTTCGCCGGACGGATCGTGCACCCGCAACACTGGCCCGAGGACCTCGACTACACCGACAAGCGCGTGGTCGTGATCGGCAGCGGCGCCACGGCCGTCACGCTCGTGCCCGCCATGGCCGACCAGGCCGCGCACGTGACGATGCTGCAGCGCTCGCCGAGCTACATCGTCTCGCTGCCCGGCGTGGACCGGGTAGCCATGGGGCTGCGCAAGGTGCTTCCGGGCAACCTCGCCTACGCGGTCACGCGCGCGAAGAACGTCGCTGTCTCGACGGGGATCTACCAGCTCAGCCAGCGCCGTCCGAAGCTGGCCCGAAAGCTGATCCGCGAAGGCGTCAAGCGGCAGCTGCCGCCGGGCTACGAGGTGGATGTCCACTTCAAGCCCGCCTACAACCCGTGGGACCAACGGCTGTGCCTGGTGCCGGACGGCGACCTGTTCCGCGCGATCCGCCACGGCAAGGCGTCCGTCAGCACCGACCACATCAAGACGTTCACCGAGACCGGCATCGAGCTCGAGTCTGGAACGACGCTGGACGCGGACATCGTGATCACCGCGACCGGCCTGAACCTGATCCCGTTCGGCGGCACGCAGCTGGCCGTGGACGGCGAGGATGTCTCGCTGCCGGACACCATGGCCTACAAGGGCCTGATGCTGTCCGGCGTGCCGAACTTCGCGTACGTCGTCGGCTACACGAACGCGTCCTGGACGCTCAAGGCCGATCTCGTCTGCGAGTACGTGTGCCGGGTGCTGCGCCACATGCGCACGAACGGCTATGACACCTGCGTGCCCGAGCGCGATCCGGACGTGGCCGAGGAGCCGTTCCTCGACTTCTCGGCGGGCTACGTGCTGCGCTCGCTGGACAAGCTCCCGAAGCAGGGCGCGAAGGCCCCGTGGCGGCTGCGGCAGAACTACCTGCGGGACGTGATCACGCTGCGCCGCAGCCCGGTGACCGACTCGATGCGCTTCACCCGCGCGAGCCGCGACCGCGATGAGCGCTCGCGCGATGAGCCCGCGCCCGCGCGAGCGTAGCGAGCTTGCGGCTCGGATCGCGCGATCCGGCCTGTTCTTTGGGCCGGTCGAAGATCCGATCTCGCGCGGATGAATACAGCCTGTCGCTGCCGCGAAAGTGTCAGTGGCCGCCGGATACTTCGCGGTGTGAAGCTGCTGCACACGTCCGACTGGCACCTGGGCCGCACCCTGCACGGCGCGTCGCTGATCGAGCACCAGCGCGGGTTCCTGTCCTGGCTCGTCGAGCTGGCCGTGCGCGAGCGGGTCGACGCGGTGCTCGTCGCGGGTGACGTGTACGACCGCGCGGTGCCGCCGACGGACGCGGTGCGCCTGCTGGACGACGCCCTGGCCGCCTTCGCGGCGGCGCGCGTCCCGGTCGTGCTCACCAGCGGCAACCACGACTCCGCGATCCGCCTCGGCTTCGGCCGCGCCCTGGGGCGGTCGGCCGGCATCCACCTGCGCACCGACCTGTCCGCGCTCACCGACCCGGTGATCCTGCGCGACGACGCCGGCGAGCTCGCGGTCTACGGCATCCCGTACCTGCTGCCCGACGCCGTCATGGACGAGCTCGGCGCCGAGCGGTCGCACACCGGCGTCCTGTCCGCGGCCGTCGGCCGGATCCGCGCCGACGCGCAGCAGCGCGGGATCGGACGTGTAGTGGCGCTCGCGCACGCGTTCGTGACCGGAGCGCGCGGCTGCGAGTCCGAGCGGGACATCCGGGTCGGCGGCATCGGCGACGCGCCCGCGAGCGTGTTCGACGGTCTGACCTATGCCGCGCTCGGGCACCTGCACGGCGCGCAACGGGTCGGCGACCGCGTGCGCTACTGCGGCTCGCCGCTGGCGTTCTCGTTCTCCGAGGCCGCGCACACGAAGTCCGTGAGCCTGGTCGCGGTGGACGCGTCCGGCGCGGTGGACGTCGAGCTGGTGCCGGCCCCCGTGCCGCGCCCGCTGCGCGAGGTGCGCGGCCGGCTCGACGACCTGCTCGCGCTGGACGATCCCGAGCTCGCCGGCGCCTGGGTGAAGGCGGTGCTCACCGACGCGCGCCGCCCGATGGCCCCGATGGAGCAGCTGCGCGAGCGCTGGCCGCACACCCTGGTGCTCGACTTCCAGCCCGAAGGCGCGCGCGTCGAACCGGCGGCGGACCTGGCCCGGCTGCGCGAGACCACCGACCCGGTCGAGGTGTGCGCGGCGTTCATGGAGTGGGTCGACTCCACCCGTCCGGACCGGGCGCACGAGGACACCCTGCGCAGTGCGGTCGAAGCCGTCCGGCGGCTGGAGGCGTCCGCGTGAGGCTGCACTCGCTGCACCTGGCCGCGTTCGGGCCGTTCGCCGCCGAGCAGCACGTGGACTTCGACAAGGTGGCCAGCAGCGGGCTGTTCCTGCTCGACGGCCCCACCGGTGCCGGCAAGAGCACCGTGCTGGACGCGATCACGTTCGCCCTCTACGGACCCGGTGACCGCGGCGGTGACGACCGGCTGCACTCGCACTTCGCGCCGGTCGGCACCGAACCGCGGGTCACGCTCGAGTTCTCGGTGGACGGCGTCCGGCACCGGGTCACGCGCACGCCCGAGTACCAGCGCCCGAAGAAGAGCGGCACCGGCCTGACCAGGCAGGCGGCGTCGGTGCACCTGGAGCGGATGGAGGCGGGCAGCTGGGTCAGCCGCTCGGCCAACAAGGCCGAGGTCGCCGAGCACCTGGCCGAGGTGATCGGGTTGACCCGCGAGCAGTTCACCCAGGTCGTGCTGCTGCCGCAGGGCGAGTTCGCGACGTTCCTGAAGGCCGGCGACGACGAGCGACGCAAGCTGCTGAGCAAGCTGTTCGGCACCCACCTGTACGACCGGATCACCGACGAGCTCGACCAGCGCCGCGCCGCATCCGTGCGCGGGATCGACAGCGCCCAGGTCGACGTCCAGGCCTGCATCGCCGCCGCGGCGGAGGCCGCCGGGCTCGGCGCCGACGCC
>DASRSS010000180.1:0-3297 GCA_035656335.1 Jatrophihabitantaceae bacterium
GCTCGCGGTGCCGCCGCACGGGTGCTGGAGCACGACCGTCGAGGTGCTGCCGTCGACCGACGGGATCGAGGTGGCGAGCTCGTTCCCGCTCGATCGGCCGGTCGAGGCGACGGCGCCGGCCGGGCGGATGCGGGAGTGGCAGCGCTCGACGCCGGACGTGCATTGCGACGATCCTGTCCTGCAGAGCGCGCTGAAGCGCAGCGTGCTCGACCTGGGCGCGCTGCGCATCAGCGATCCCGACTTCCCCGATACCGACGTGATCGCGGCGGGCGCGCCATGGTTCATGGCGCTGTTCGGCCGGGACTCGCTGCTGACCAGCTGGCTGATGCTGCCGTGGGATCTCGAACTGGCCCGGGGCACGCTGCACACGCTCGCCAGGCTGCAGGGCCGAGAGGTGGATCCGCTCAGCGAGGAGGAGCCGGGCCGGATCCTGCACGAGGTGCGGCTCGGCATCGACGAGTCCCGCGCGCTGGGCGGTAGTCGCCTGTACTTCGGCACGGTCGACGCCACGCCGCTGTTCGTGATGCTGCTGGGCCGCGCGGTGCGGTGGGGCCTGCCCGCCGCGGACATCGCGTCCCTGCTGCCCGCGGCGGACCGCGCGCTGGAGTGGATCGCGAAGTATGGCGATTCGGACGGCGACGGCTTCGTCGAGTACCAGCGCAAGACCGACCGCGGCCTGCTCAACCAGGGCTGGAAGGACTCGCAGGACTCGATCGTGTTCCGCGACGGGAAGCTGGCCCGCGGTCCGATCGCGCTCGCCGAGGTCCAGGGCTACGTCTACGCCGCCTACTGCGCGCGTGCCGACCTGGCGGACGCGTCCGGTGACCCGGTTGCGGCGCGTGAGTGGAGGGAGCGCGCCGCCGAACTCAAGCGCCGGTTCAACGAGGCGTTCTGGTTGCCGGACGAGGGGTACTTCGCGCTCGCCCTGGACGGCGACAAGCGCTCGGTGGACGCGCTCGCGTCCAACCAGGGCCACTGCCTGTGGACCGGGATCGTCGACGAGTCCAAGGCGCCGTCGGTCGCCGCGGCGCTTATGAGCGACCGGATGTTCTCCGGCTGGGGCGTCCGCACGCTCGCCACCGACATGGCCGCGTTCAACCCGGTCAGCTACCACAACGGTTCGGTCTGGCCGCACGACAACGCTCTGATCGTCCAGGGACTTTGCCGCTACGGGTTCGTCGCGCAGGCGGCCGAGCTGGCACGCGGACTCGTCGAGGCGTCGGCGCACTTCGGCGGCCGGCTGCCGGAACTGTTCTGCGGCTTCAGCCGCGAGGACGTGCCGATTCCCGTCGGCTACCCGACCTCGTGCTCGCCGCAGGCATGGGCCGCCGCCGCGCCGCTAGGCGTGGTCAGCGCGCTGCTCGGGCTGCAGGCGGATGCCACCGGCGCCGAGCCGGTCTTGCGGGTGACGTGCAACGTGCCGCCGGAGTGGGGTCGGGTCGGCATAGAGCGGCTCGCGCTGGGGGACCGGTACCTGAGCGTGGACAGCGCGACCCTGCCGCACGGCCGCACGGTCGAGCTCGTGCCCGCGCTCGGCTGACCGCGCGCCGGACGTACGCGCGCCGCGTTCAGCCCGGGCGGCGAGCGAGAACGACGAGGTCGAGCGAGGCGTCCACCTCGTGCGCGTCCGCGGCGAGGACGGCGAAGTCGCTCGCCGCGACGGAGGCGACGTCCGTCCGTAGCGAGTCGGACCACTCGTCCGGGGCGCAGGCGAGTTGCGCGGCCACGAACGAGCCGCCGTGCGCAGCGTCCAGCTCGCGCAGCCGCTCGCTCGCATGCAGGCCGAGCACCGACTCGATCTTGAAGCCGCAATCGGTGACCAACTCGACCAGCTCCGCGGCGGCGAACTCCTTGGTATGAAAGGGGTTCACCGGCTCGTCCAGGCCGGGGGAGAAGGTCAGCCGGTTGGGCGTGGTGACGAACAGCAGCCCGCCCGGGCGCAGTACACGGAGGCACTCGCGCACGAACTCGGAGTGGTTCCACACGTGCTCGATCACCTGCAGCGTCGCCACCACGTCGACGGATTCGGACGGAACCGGCAGCGCCGCGAGGTTCCCGCGCACGAACCGTGCCTGCGGGTAGGTGGCCGCCGCGTGCGCGGCCGTCAGCGCGTCGTAGTCGACGCCGAGGATGCGGGACGCGGAGCCGGCCAGCAGCGCCGTCCCGTATCCCTCGCCGCAGCCGACCTCGAGCACCGCGCGACCGGCCACCAGCGGCACGGCGAACTGGTAGGCCGCCTCATGCCGCCGGAACCAGTAGTTCTCGGCGGGCACCCCGGGCACGGTGCGCTCGCCGGTCAGCGGCAGAGAACCGGCGATGCTGTCCATCGTTCCTCCTGGCCGTCCGCTCGCACGTTGCGTTGCGACCCTAACTGGTCGCGACGCCGTTCAAGATCATGTGTAGGCTCCGGTGGCCGGTGCCGCCGAGGAGCGAAAACAGTTCGCCGTCCTCCGCGCGCGGCTGGGGGGACCACATGTCGAGATCTGCCTGGCTCGCTGCTGTTCGCAGTGGGTCCGCTCCGTCACGCCTTGCCACCGTCGGTGCGATCGGTGCTGCCGCCGCGGTGGTGGCCGCTCCGGTGGCGCAGGCCGGCACGCCCGCGCCAGCGGCGACCAGCACCGGAGGGAACACGCCAGGGGAGCTGGGCGCCGGCACCGCCGCGACCGCGGGCCGCGCGCTGATGGCGGCGCGACCGCTGGACGATTCAAGCGACGCGGGCCAGCCCGATTTCGGTCTGCAGAAGATCCGCCTCGGTGTGCAGCGGGAGGACGGCGTCACCTTCCCGCCGGGGTCGACCCTGGTGGGCGCGACGATCACGATCTCTACGCGCGCGGCGGATCCCGTGACCGGTGAACCGGTGGGCGATCCGCAGATCTCCCACTGCACCGTGACGTCCGACCCGCTGTACCCCGACGCTTCGGACGGATCCGGCGACCCCGGGTCGGCGGAAGATCCCAACCCCATCGCGGACTGCACACCCGACGACGCGGGCGAGCCGATCCAGGGGTCTTACTACATGGCCGGGCCCGGTGAATACGTCACGTTCACCGAAACCGGCGCCCCCGACGGGCCGGGCATGCTCGCGGACACGAACAGCTACACCGTCAAGCCATGCGTCGTCAGCGAAGATCCCACCGCCGGCGATGCCGCCGAGTTCCCGGTGTGTGACTTCGGCGCCGTGCCGGAGGTGGCTCGCAACAACGCGATGGCTGCGCCCGCCGTCGCCGGTGGCGGTCCCGCAGTCGTGTTCGTGGTGCGGCCGAAGCCGCCAGCTCCGCCCGCTGTAGTGATCCCGCC
>DASRSS010000181.1:0-8158 GCA_035656335.1 Jatrophihabitantaceae bacterium
GAGGGCGCCGGGCCTGAGCTGGTTGTCGTTCGGAACGACGTCCTATGGAGCCACGGTGGCAGGGCTCGATTTCGTCGGCGGAGGACATTGGCAGGACGGCTACTGGGTGGACTCGCCGGCGCAGGTGACGCGGTTTGACACCAGCTCGTTGCCGGTCCTGCACTGCTGATTCCTTCGGTGATCAAGAGCGCGACGCGGCTGTCGGGACGACCGAAAACGGCTGTTGATCAGCGGCGAATCCCGGCTGGACGGCCGTGCTCGCGGTTAGGCTGCCGCCGTGACCGTCGAGTTCGTCGATCCACCGTCGGATCCGCCGGCAGAGGAGGTGCTGGACGTCCGCCGGCGTGCGCCTCGTCGCCACGTGGTCACGATCGCGCTCGTCGTTGCCGCCGTGGCGGTCCTGATCGGTGCTGGACTCGCGGTGCGGACGCACCATGACGGTCCGCGGCACCGTCCCGTCGCTGCCCGAACCACGTCGCATCCGCCGCCGACCACCGCCGTCCACGCTGCACCGATCACGACCCACACCAGCTGCGCAGCCAGGATGCCGCCGGCCTGGAAGACCGCCATCGCGGCCGCTACGACAAGCTTCGGCAACCGGCAGGTCCGCGTCGTCGGCGTGACCGACGACGGGACCCTGATCGGCACCTTCTATCCACGAACCGCTCGCCCCGGCAGGATCGCGCTGTCCGTGGGCTCGATTTCGCTCGAGCGGTCGTCCACACACACGCTCGGCACCTTCGTGATGCGAGGCAACTCACTCAGTTCCGATGTCGAGGTCGAGGGGACGACGGTGCTGATCACCCTGCAGTCCGGCTCGCAGCCAACGGGCCCGGCAGAGATCGTCACCATCGATACCCGCAGCGGCGCGAAGCGCGTCGCAGCCCGGCTCGGCGGCAGCGGACAACTGTTCGACGGCGCTTACCTCTTCCGCGGCGCCGTCTATTGGGCCAGCCACCGGAGCCGACCGAACCCGCGCTCCTACGTCCACGAGTACGACCCCGCCACGGGCGCGGATCCAATCGTCTACGAGGGCGCCACCGGCGAATCGCGCGGCCTGCAGAACAGCGCGGCCGGTGTCTGGTGGGCCGGCTCGAGCGTGGTGCCGGACCGGCCGGCAGGGCTGCCGGGCCCCGTTCTTGGCACCGCTACGGACGACACCGCGCTGGCCTCGCTGGTCACCGACGGGACGGCCTACGCCTGGGACGCGAACGGCGCGATCGACTGGTGGAGCCCGGGTGAACGCACGGTTCGTATCCGCCTGCGGAAGGCCGTCCTCCAGGAGGTCGCCGGACCGCTCGTCTTCTATTACAGCGAGAACTCTTCGACGCTGCATGCGCTCGACACCAGGACCGGCGCCCGGGTGTCGATCCCGAACGGAATCCCAGCCTTTGCCGCGCACGGGGTCGTGTACCTGGAGAACGATCCGCACATGATCACCGAAAACACCCAGTTCACGGTCACCCGGCTCGACACGTCCGCGCTGGCGCCGTTGAGCTGCTGACGGGCCCGGCCGCCACTACGCTCCGACGGATGAGCGAAGGACGCATGCTGCTGCAGGGGCTGGCGCGCAGCCTGCCGGACACCGCGCGCGGGCTACTGCGGCCGCGCCAGCCGACCGGCACCGAACTGGCGGAGATCCGCTACGTCGAACCGCCCGCCGCGACCGCGGGCGTGCGGGTGCGCGTGATCCTGCAGACGCAGTGGGACGCACCGACGGCGGGCGTGATCGAGGGACAGCTCTCGCCGGCGATGACGACCATGGTGATCGGCGCGTTCGTCGTCGAGCACCCGTCCGCGATGTTCTTCGCCGACGCCGGCATCTGCGCCGACGCGCACACCCGGCACCTGGCCGACATGCCGGCTGTGGTCCGCAAGATGTCCGCGGGTCCGCCGCCGCGCTCGGGACTGCTGGACGGACTGCGCGAGGCCGGCATCGATCCGTCCGCGCTGCGGTTCGCGCTGCTCACGCACGTGCACTGGGACCACGTGTCGGGCCTGGCCGAACTGCCTGGCGTGCCCGCGCGGATCAGCTCGGCCGAGCTGCCGCTGGTCGCGCCCGACGCGCCGCCGCAACCGGGCGTCTCGGCCGCGGCGCTGCGTGACGTGGCGTTCGAGCCGGTGCCGTTGGACGGCCCGCCGGTGCTGACGTTCCCCGCGAGCCACGACGTGTTCGGCGACGGCTCGGTCTTGCTGTGCGACCTCGCCGGTCACACGCCGGGGCACGTGGGAATCCTGCTCGCGCTGCGCTCCGGGCGGCGGCTGCTGCTCGCCGGCGACGCGGTGTGGAACAGCACGCAACTCAAGCTGGTGCGTCAGCGGCCGGCCGTCGCCCGGCTGGCGGATGCCGATCCGGAGGCGGCGTACCGCACGGTCGTCCGGCTGTCGAAGCTGCCGCCGGAGATCACCGTGGTGCCCGCGCACGACCACGACCTGATCGCGTCGACGTTCCCGGCCAGCGGCTGGCTGGAGTAGCGCTCGGCGAACTCGATTTGTCCGGCCGCTAACGTTCACGTCTGTGACCGTGATCGTCCGTCGCGCCCGCACCGCCGACGTCCCCGCCATCAAGGAGATCGTCGATGTCTACGCCGGGTCCGGGCGCAAACTGCTGGCGAAGGAGCTGGTCACGCTCTACGAAGACGTGCAGGACTTCCTGGTCGCGGATTCGGACGGCGAGGTGCTCGGCTGCGGGGCGCTGCACGTGCTCTGGTCCGATCTCGGCGAGGTGCGCACACTGGCCGTGCGGCCCGAGCACGTCCAGCACCGCATCGGCGCGCAGCTGCTCGACGCGCTGATTGGCACCGCGCGCGAGCTCGGGCTGTCGCGCCTGTTCGCGCTCACGTTCCACACCGACTTCTTCGCGCGGCACGGCTTCGTCGAGATCGACGGCACCCCGGTCGACCCGGACACCTACGACGCGCTGCGTCGCTCGTACGACCCGGGCGTCGCCGAATTCCTCGGCCTGGAGTACGTCAAGCCGAACACCCTCGGCAACACCCGCATGCTGCTCAAGCTCTGAACGCGTTCCTGGGACGTCGCCCGCCGGCACCGCCGGAAAACTCCCGCGACTCCGTGTCCGCGCGCCTCACCCGTAACGGCAGCCTCAGCAGCTACCTTCCGTTACAAGGGAGGTGATCACCGTGACCACTGCAGACCTGCGCTGGACGCCGGCACCGTCGGTGTCCTCGGCTCCGTCCACACCGCTCGACGACGTCGTCGACGACAGCTACACCGGCAGGCACCGCAAGCCGGGCGCGCGGTCGATCTCGGTGATGCGGATGATGTACCGCCCCCGCCACCGCGCGCGCTGAGCGTTAGCGACGCCCACGACCCCCGATCACGAGTGGCCACTTGTTCGGTGAGTGGCCACTTGTGTCGCGAGTGGCCACCTATTCCGCCGGTGGCCACCTATAGGTGGCCACCGGCAGTCATAAGTGGCCACACCGGAGCTAACCGGCCACTCGCCGTGCTAACTGGCCACTCCTGAATTAGTCAGTCGGCCGGATCTTCTTCGAAGTCTTCGGCCCCGTAGTCCTCGGATTCGTCGGGCTCCTCGTCGTCGGCCTCGACGAGATCTTCGGCGCTGCCGCCGTTGCGCAGCGCGTACAGCAGCCCGGCCAGCTCGTCCGCCGCCACCAGTACCTCGCGCGCCTTGGAACCCTCGGACGGACCCACGATCGAGCGCGATTCCATCAGGTCCATCAACCGGCCGGCCTTGGCGAAGCCGACGCGGAGCTTGCGCTGCAGCATCGACGTCGAGCCGAACTGCGTCGAGACGACCAGCTCGACCGCGGACAGGAACAGGTCGAGATCGTCGCCGATGTCCTCGTCGATCTCCTTCTTGGGCACCGCCGGCGCGGTCACGTCCTCGCGGTAGGACGGCTGCAGCTGCGTCTTGCAGTGGTCGACGATCGCGCGGATCTCGGCGTCGGTCACGTACGCGCCCTGCATGCGCGCGGGCTTGGACGCGCCCATCGGCAGGAATAGCGCGTCGCCCTTGCCGAGCAGCTTCTCCGAGCCGGGCTGGTCGAGGATGACGCGCGAGTCGGTCACCGACGAGGTCTTGAAGCCGAGCCGCGACGGGACGTTCGCCTTGATCAGTCCGGTCACCACGTCGACGGACGGACGCTGCGTGGCGATCACCAGGTGGATGCCGGCGGCACGGGCGAGCTGGGTGATGCGCACGATCGCGTCCTCGACGTCGCGCGGTGCCACCATCATCAGGTCCGCGAGCTCGTCGACGATCACCAGCAGATACGGGTACGTCGAGTAGACACGCTCCGAGCCGGGCGGCGCGACCAGTTCGCCACTGACGACCTTCTTGTTGAAGTCGTCGATGTGCCGCACGCCCGAGTGCTCCATGTCCTCGTAGCGCATGTCCATCTCGCGCACGACCCACTGCAGCGCGTCCGCGGCCTTCTTCGGGTTCGTGATCACCGGCGTCACCAGGTGCGGAATCCCTTGGTACGCCGAGAACTCCACCCGCTTCGGGTCGATCAGCACCATGCGCACCTGGTCCGGCGTCGCGCGCGTGAGCACCGAGAGGATCAGCGTGTTGATGCAGCTCGACTTGCCGGCACCGGTCGCGCCGGCGACGAGCAGGTGCGGCATCTTGGTCAAGTTCGCGACGACCATGCCGCCCTCGACGTCCTTGCCGAGCGCGACGAGCATCGGGTGGTGATCGCGCTGCGCGACCGGCGAGCGCAGCACGTCGCCGAGCATGACGATCTCCGGATCGGCGTTCGGGATCTCGACGCCCACCGCGCTCTTGCCCGGGATCGGCGACAGGATGCGCACGTCCGCGCTCTTGACCGCGTACGCGATGTTGCGGGTCAGGTTGGTGATCTTCTCGACCTTCACGCCCGGACCGAGCTCAACCTCGTAGCGCGTCACCGTCGGCCCGCGGTTGAAACCGGTGACCGCGCAGTCGACGTCGAACTCGGCGAACACCTGCGTCAGCGCGGCGATCACCTCGTCGTTCGCGCGGGTGTGCTCCAGATGCGGCGTGCCCTGCGCGAGCACCTGCAGCGACGGCAGCGTGTACATCCCCGCGCCATTGTTCAGCTCCAACTGCATCGGCTCGGAGATCGGCGGCAGCTCCTCCTGGACGATCCGCGGCTTGCGCGGCTTGCGGGGCTTGGGCACCGCGGGCAGCGCCTCGGTGAGGCCGTCCGCGTCGGCGGCGCCGTCCTCGACCAGGCCGGACAGGTCCTCGGTCAGCGCCTCGGCCTCGGCCACCGCACGCGAGCGACGCCGACGCTTCGGCGCGGGCGCCTCGTACTCGTCCTCGGCGTCGTACTCGTCGGCCTCGTACTCGTCGTACCTCTCGGCGGAACCGCGCCACGCGACGAGATCGCGGACGTAGCCGGCGAGCGCGCTGATCGGCGTCGCCGTCACCACCAGCACGCCGAACCCGCCGACGAGCAGCAGCAACGGCACGGTGATCGCGGCGGAGAGCCCGTGCGACAGCGGCTGCGCGGCGAGCGCGCCGATCAGCCCGCCGGCGTGCTCGCGTCCGTGCGTGCCATGCGGCGAGTTCGCCCACAGGTCGAACAGGCCGAGCACCGACAGCGTGATCGCCGTGCTGCCGACCACCATGCGACCGCGCGAGGCCGGCTCGGCCGCCTGGCGCAGCAGGTGCACGCCCGTGCCCAACAGCACCAGCGGCAGCAGCACGACGCCGTTGCCGACGAACAGCCGGAACAGTCCGTCCAGCCCGCGGCCGACGGGACCGGCGGCGCGGAACCACGACGCCATGATCATCACCAGGCCGGCGGCGAGCACGCCCAGCGCGAGCGCGTCGCGGCGGTGCTCGGCCTCCAGGTCGCGGGCCGTGGCGGCGTTACGGCCGACGGCCCGAGCGAGCGTGCCGACTAGCGAGGCCAGCCCGCGCCACAGCGCCACGATCGCGCGGCCGAGCAGCAGGAACGGCTTGACGTAACCGGGCGGCGACGAGCGCCGACTCCGTCCGGACGAACTGCGCGCGGGCGGGCGGGTACGGGTTGCGGTTGCCACCGAAGAACCCTAACCCTGAACTCGACCGTTACCGGGTATTTCCCGCGCAATCAGAGGCCGGCGGCGGCCAGGTCCTGGCGCAGGTGGCTGAGCTCGTGCTCGGTGGCGTCCACCAGCGGCAGGCGCACCGGCCCGACGTCCAGGCCGCGGTCGCGCAGCCCGGCCTTGACCAGGATCGTGCCCTGGGTGCGGAAGATGCCGGTGTAGATCGGCAGCAGCGCGCGGTGCAGGCGCAGCGCCTGGGCGGCGTCGCCGCGCTCGAACGCCTCGATCATCGCCTTCGTGCCGCGGCCGGAGAAGTGCGTGGACGTGCCCACGACCCCGACCGCGCCCACCGACAGCAGCGGCAGCGTCATCGCGTCGTCGCCGCTGTAGTAGGCCAGGTCGGTCGCGGCGAGCACCTGCGCGGACGCGGTCAGGTCGCCCTTGGCGTCCTTCACCGCGACGATCCGCTCGTGCGCGGCGAGCTCGATCAGCGTCTCGGTCGCGATCGGCGTGCCCGTCCGCCCGGGGATGTCGTAGAGGATCACCGGCAGCTCGGTCGCGTCGGCCACCGCCTGCAGGTGCGCGCGCACTCCGGCCTGCGGTGGCTTGGAGTAGTACGGCGTGACGACGAGCAGGCCGTGCGCGCCGGCCTTCGCCGCCTGCTCGGCGAGGTGGATCGAGTGCACCGTGTCGAACGTGCCGACGCCGGCCACGATGTGCGCGCGGTCGCCGACGGCGTCCACGACCGCGCGGACCAGGTCCGCCTTTTCGGCGTCGGTCGTCGTCGGCGACTCGCCGGTCGTCCCGCTGATCACCAACCCGTCGTTGCCCTGCTCGTCGACCAGATGCGTCGCCAGCGCGGCGGCCTTGTCCAGGTCGAGCCCGCCAGCCACGTCGAACGGCGTGACCATCGCGGTGAGCAGGCGTCCGAACGGACGGCGCGGGTCGGCTGCTGTGGGCATGGGCTAAAAGTACCGCTCGCCGGGCAGGGATATTGCGGGGATGTTCAGGCCTCGCCGACGCGCGGGCTGGACGCGACCTCGGTGCCGTCCGGCAGCGCGGTGAAGACGAAGTCGCCGAACACGTTGGGCGCCAGGCGCAACAGCTCGCGCAGGATCGCGACGGCGAGGGCGCGCAGCTGCGGATCGGCGTGCTCCGATGCGCGCATCGCCACGAAGTGCCGCCAGGCGCGGTAGTTCCCGGTGACCACCAGCCGGGTCTCGGTCGCGCCGGGCAGGACGGATTGCGCAGCCTGCCGCGCCTGCTTGCGGCGCAGCGCGGCGTCGCCCGAGCCCGAGCCGGCCAGTTTGCGCTCCAGGTCGGCGAGCAGTTCGGTGTACGCGCCGTGCGCGGACTCGGTCGCGGCCACGAACCGCGCGTGCAGCTCGGGATCGTCGGCGATCAACGCCGGCTCGACCACGTCGTCGGAGGACGGGACGTGCCGCTGCGACAGCTGCGAGAAGGACAGGTGCCGGTGGCGCACCAGCTCGGCGCTGAGCGTGCGCGGGATGCCGGTCAGGTAGAACGTCACGCTGGCGTGCTCGAGGACGGCCAGGTGCCCGACGTCCAGGATGTGCCGCAAGTAGTCGGCGTTGGTCGCGGTCGCGGGGTTCGGCTTGTCCCAGGACTGGTAACAGGCGCGCCCGGCGAACTCGGCCAGCGCCTGCCCGCCGTCGGCGTCGGTGCTCCAATCGACGTCGGCCGGCGGGGCGAACTGCGTCCACGCGATCGCCGTCACGCCGAAGCCGGCCTCGTGAGCAGTCACGGCTTCCTCCGCTGCGGCGTCCGGCCGGCTCCGTTCCGGCGTGTTCACCCTATCCGCAGCCGGCGGGACGAGCCGTCCGGGAACCCTGACGCCGAATAGACGTTGCGGTGGCGTCACAACTGATGTCATGATGACATCATGCGACTGGATGACTACATAGCGCAAGTGCACGACCAGCTGGCCGCCGCGGCCGCCCTCGGTGACGAGCGAACCCAACAGGTGGCGCGCGCGCTTGTCGGCACGGCGGACAGCGCGGTGCGGCTGGCGGTGCTGGCCGCGCTGGGCGACGCCGCCGCCGAGATCACGACGGCGCTGCTGGACTCCCCCGGCTCGCCGACGGTCGCCGTCCGGCTGGACGGCGCGGACGTCGAGCTCGACGTGCACCCCGGGGCC
>DASRSS010000182.1:0-2274 GCA_035656335.1 Jatrophihabitantaceae bacterium
TCGGCACGATGCCCGGCTGGCTGCAGGCCTTCGTCAAGGTCAACCCCATCTCGCAGCTGGTCGGTTCGGTGCGCGGGCTGATGATCGACGGACCGGTCGCCGCGCACGTCGGATGGACGCTCGCCTGGATGGCGGCGCTGCTGGTCGTGTTCGTGCCGCTGGCGATGCGCGCCTACCGCAAGCGCACCTGAGCTCAGGCCGGGTCGAGCAGCGCGATCGCGTCGTCGCGGCTGAGCGAGCGCCCGGCGGCGTAGGCGGCGGAGAAACCGTCCGCGCCCAGCACCTCGGTCAGCTCGCCGGCCAACCGCCGGATGTCCACGGACGTCGGGTCGTCCGCGCCGCGCAGCACCGCGGACGCGCCGAGCATGCGGGCGGCTCGCGCCGGGTCGCCGTCGACCGCCTCGACCTTGGCGGCGGTGACTCCGACGCTCGCGACGATCGGCATATCGGTCGTCGCGAGCGCGATCGGGAACGCCTCGGCCAACCAGCGGCGGGCGTCCGCGAGCTCACCGGACCGCAGCGCGAAGGACGCCGACATCACCATGATCAGCGACATCGCGTGACCGTGGATCGGGTGATGCGCCGGGATCGTGCGCGCACGGGCCTGGGTCTGCGCGTAGAGCCGGTCGGCCTCCTCGCGGTTGCCCGCTTCGAGCTCGACGAGCGCGGTCATGCACAGCGTGAACACCGACTCGACGGCGGACCCGGTCTTGTCCGTGGCCTCGCGCGCGCGGCGCAGCTGCTCGCGGGCACCGTCCATGTCGCCGCGGCGGATCCGCAGGTCGGCCAGCCGCACCCGTAGGAAGCCCTCGTCGTCGGTCGAGCCCAGCTCGGACATGAGGTCGAGGGCCTCGAGGTAGCACGCCTCCGCGGTGTCCAGGTCGCCGTCGACGGTGTGCAGCTGGGCGAGCGCGCGCAGCGAGCTGGCGGTGCCCCACCGCTCGCCGATCCGGCGGAACTCGCTCAGCGCCTGCGTGATGTCCGTGCGCATCGCGTCCAGGTCGCCGCTGTTCTCGGCCATGCTGCCGCGGAACATGAGCACCGACGCCGCCGTCCAGTCGCTGCCGGACTCGAGCGCCTCCGCGACGTAGCGCTGCGACCGTTCAGCGTCGCCGGCGAAGAACGCCACGGCCACCCGCAGCAGGCTGACCAGCGGGTGCGAGTCAACGTCCAGGACGTCGAGGTGCTCGCGCACGTCGTGCAGGCGTCCCATCGCGGCCTCGGTCGTCGCGCTGCCGCCCTCGACGCTGCCCATGACAGCGTTCATCGTGTACAGCGCTTCGCCCAGCCAGTACAGCCCCTGATCCTTGTGCCCGGGCGCGTGCAGCGCGTCCCCGATGAGGACGGGCACCTCTGCATGGTTGCCCAGCAGCATCGCGAACCCGGCGAGGGTCACCGCGACTTCAAGGGCGCCGTCCGCGTCGCCGCTGTCGGTGCGGAACCGGATCGCGGCCAGGATGTTCTCGCGTTCGGCGCGCAGCATCGCGAACCAGGGCAACTGCTCGGCGCTGATCAGCTTGGGCTGCGCCTCGCGCAGCACCGCCGCGAAGTGGTCGGCGTGCTTGTGCCGCAGCTCGGCCAGCTCTCCCCCACCGGCTACGCCCTCACTGGCGGGGGGACCCCCACTCCGCTCGGCCAGTCGCTCCATCCCGTATTCACGGATCGTCTCCAGCATGCGGACGCGTCCGCCGCCGTCGACGGGTTGCAGCAGCGACTTGTCGACCAGTGATGCGAGCAGGTCCGCGACGTCGTCGGCGGGCACGTCGGCATCGACGCACACGGCGGTCGCGCTCGCCACGGTCGCGCCGGCCGGGAAGACCGCGAGACGCTCGACCAGCGCGCGTTCGGCCGGCGCCAGCAGGTCCCAGCTCCATTCGACGACCGCGCGCAGCGTGCGGTGTCGCGGCATGGCGGTGCGGCTGCCGCCGGTCAGCAGCCGAAACCGGTCGGACAGGCGCGTCGACACCTCGGTCAACGACATGCCGCGCAGCCGCGCGGCGGCCAGTTCGATGGCCAGCGGCAGCCCGTCCAGGCGGCGGACGATCTCGATCACGGTCGGGATCGTTGCCTCGTCCACGACGAAGTCCGGGACGACGGCGGCGGCGCGGTCGGCGAACAGCCGGACCGCCGGGTACTCCAGCGCCTCGGCGGGCGGCGCGCTCGGCTCCGGCTGGCCGAGCGGCGGGACGACGAGCAGCACCTCGCCGGTGATGCCGAGCGGTTCGCGGCTCGTGGTCAGAACGCGCAGCCGCGGGCATTCGGCGAGCAGCTGGT
>DASRSS010000183.1:0-11639 GCA_035656335.1 Jatrophihabitantaceae bacterium
CGCGGCTGATGCCCGGCCCGCTGCCGGAGCCGTGCGCGGTGGAGCCGATGCCGGACAGCGTCGCGCGGTCCGGCATGGCGCCGCATTACACCCGTCCGCGCGAGGGGCGGGCCGGGACGTTCTGGTTCAACACGCTGCGGGCGACGGCGGGCACCGGATGGGACCTGGAGGCGGTTGCGTTCCACGAGGCCGTACCCGGCCACCACTCGCAGCTGGCCCGGCTGCAGCGCCTGGCCGACCTGCCGCTGCTGCAGCAGCTCTCGGTCACCGTCCACTCCGAGGGCTGGGGCCTGTACGCCGAGCGGCTGGCCGGCGAGTTTGGCCTGTACAGCGACGTCCGCGCCGAGCTCGGTGCCGTGTTCTGCACGATGCTGCGGGCCGTCCGGCTCGTCGTCGACACCGGCCTGCACGCGCTCGGCTGGAGCCGCGAACGGGCGATCACTTTCATGGTCGAGCACACCGCGCAGCCCGAGGGGTTCCTGGTGAACGAGATCGACCGGTACCTCACGATGCCCGGCCAGGCCCTCGCGTACTTGACCGGCCAGCGCGAGATCCTGCGGCTGCGCGAGGACGCCCGGGCGCGGTTGGGTGCGGCGTTCGACCTGCCGGGCTTTCACGCGGCTGTCCTGGACAACGGGTCGCTGCCGATGCCGGTGCTGGCCACGGTGGTGGCCGACTGGGTGGAGACAGCTGCCCGGGCCTGATCGCCGCGGCGCGCGGTAACATCGTCGCGTTCGCCGGTGTAGCTCAATGGCAGAGTCTCTGCTTCCCAAGCAGATTGCGCGGGTTCGATTCCCGTCACCGGCTCCAAGCGGTACCGGCTCTCCTCGTGGTCGACTAGTTCGCACCGACCCGCGGACCACGTCCCACGGGGTGAGCTGCGTTAATTGATCGTGGACTTCGACAGCTTCGCCGCGCGCGAGCTGGACGGACTGCTGCGCTACGCGACGGTCCTGACCGGCGAACGAGAACTGGCACGCGACCTCGTGCAGGACGTGCTGCTCAAGGCGTACCGGCGCTGGGCGATGATCGCGGCCACCGAATACCCGCGCGCCTACGTGCGCACGATGGTCACCCGCGCCTACCTGTCCTGGCGGCGCAGCTGGGCCACCCGTCACGTGCTGCTGGCCTTCGACGGCCCGGGCAAGCAGTTCGACGAGCCGTCGACCGGCGATCACGCACACGCCATCGCCGAGCGGGATGCGCTCTGGCAGCGGCTGGCCACCCTGCCGCGTCGCCAGCGCAGCGTGCTCGTGCTGCGCTACTACGAACGCCTCGCCGACGCCGAGATCGCCGAGGTACTCGGCTGCTCGGCCGTCACCGTGCGCGGCTACGCCTCCCGCGCGCTCGCCACCTTGCGACTCGGCGAAGCCGCGCAACGCGACCTCGCAACCACCGCCGTTTCGACCACCGCCGCCAATCTGAGGGAGCTCCGATGAACACCGACCAGACCCTGATCGAACTGTTCGCCGAGCGGGCCGAACAGCGCCCCGACGCCTCGGACGTGCTCGCTACGCTGCGCCAGGCGATCGATACGCCGCGACACGGCAACGCGGCGCGCACTGCCACCATGCTCGGCTCGGCCGCTGCCGTCGCCGCACTCGCTATAGGCGTCAGCCTGGCAACATCCGGCGGGCACGACGCGCCGGGTACCCGCCCGGCCGGTGCGGCAGGCCCCGGCGCCGTCGACACCGCTTCCGCGGCGTCGACCGAGTCGACGATCGCGCCGGTGAATACCGGGACCACGGCCGCGGCCATCGCCAGCGCACCTGGCGCTCCGAGGCTCAGCGAAGCGCCAGGCTTCGGCAACGCGCCCGGGTCGCGGAACTACTCCAGCATCGCCGCCGGCTGGTTGCCCGGCCCGGTGACGCACGAGGAGGCGAGCAACCAGCCCGGCTTCGAGCAGCGCGACTACACCGTCATGGTCGACGGGGTCGAACTGGACGCGATCATCTACGTCGAGAGCGGCACGCTGCCGAGCCGGACGGAAGCGGGCTCGGATTACCGCTCGGTGACCATCAACGGTCACCCGGCGCGCGAGTTCGTCACGGGTAACGCGACGATCGTTGCCGTCGACCTGGGCAACGGCAAGGTCGCCTACGCCGGCCCGAGCGTCGCCGCGACGACGCCCCAGGTCACCACCGAGCGCATCACCGCGATCGCCCAGCACATGGCCGGCAGCATGCAGTTCGACCGGCACGACCCGATCGGCTGACGGTACGGCCCCCGGCAGCCCGGCGGATCAGCTCGCGCCGTCCCCGCCGCGCGCACCCGCGCCGGCGAGCAGCTTGCTCAGCTCGACGGTCGGGTCGGCGTCGCCGGGTGTGCTGATGCGCGTAACGGGTAGGGCGCTCGGCGCGTGCTCGTTGATCCACGCCAGCATCCCTTCGCGGATCTCGCAGCGCAGGTCGAAGGCGCGCCCGGAGTCGCTGGCGCTGGCCAGCACGCGCACCTGGATGGTGTGCTCGGTCGCGTCGGTCACCTGCAGCACCCAGGCCTGGCGGTCCCACAGCGGCGAGGCGTGGATGATCCGTTCCGCCGCAGCGCGCAGCTGCTCGATGGGCGCGGTGTAGTCCAGGTACAAGAACACCGAGCCCAGGTTGCGCGCGCTGCTGCGCGTCCAGTTCTGGAACGGCTGCGTGGTGAAGTACGTCGTCGGCAGCACCAGCCGGCGCTCGTCCCACAGATGCAGGACGACGTAGGTGAGCGTCAGCTCCTCGACGCGTCCCCACTCGTTCTCGACGACCAGCACGTCATCCACGCGCAGCGCGTCATTGAACGCCAGCTGCAGACCGGCGAAGACGTTGCCGAGCACGGACTGCGCGGCCAGACCGCCGACGATGCCGGCGACCCCGGCGGACGCCAGCAGCGAGGTGCCCAGGGCGCGCATCCGCGCGAACGTCATCAGGATCGCGGCCGCGCCGAGCACGACCAAGACGGCCACGATGATCCGGCGCAGCACCGTGACCTGGGTGCGCAGCTTGCGGATCTTGCGGTTGTTTTCGACGTCCATGCGCAGCCGCAGCAGCACCGCGTCCTCGACGACCTTGACGACTCGCGTGCACAGCCAGGTGACCGCGGCGATCACCAGGACCAGCAGGCTGTGCCGCAGCGCGGCGTCGGCGGCGCCGTGGGCGTGCACGGCGGGTGTGGACGAGAGCGCCGCGCTGCTGACCAGCGTCAGGATCCACGGCCCGCGGCAGCGCGCGTCGGCGGTGCGCAGGAACGGATGGTGGCGCGCGACGAGGCGGACGACCAGCCCGGTCAGCCAGCCGAGCAGGCCCGCACCGACGCACGCCGCAGCGAAGGTGATGATGTTGCTCCAGCTCATTAGCAGGGTCTGCCCCGATCGGCCGCGGGCTACGCGATCCGCGCATCGGCTCACAGTTCACGTCCGTTTTGCCCGGATTTGACGCGTAGGGAACGCGCGGCCGGGTAGCTCGTCCGCAGTGGAACAGCCGCTGGGACGAAGCGAATTGGACGAAGCGAGGAGTTCATCGTGAAGACCACCCGACCGACCCGGATCGCGATCACGAGTGGTGCCGCCGTGCTGTGCCTCGGCGTCGCGGCACCGTCCGTCGCCTACGCGTGCACGGGCGGCGACACCAGCAGTGCCGCGCACCCCGCCACCGCGGCGGCACAGCAGCTCAGCGCGCCGACGCTGCAGCAGGAACAGGCCTGGATCGACTCGTTCGTCGCGCACCGGAGCGCCTGGCTCGATCACCTGTCCGCCGTGGTGAGCGCCGATCCGCAGGTCACGGCCGATCAGCAGGCCCAGGCGCTGGACAGCATCGCCAAGGCCAAGGCCGCGCTGACCGACCTGCAGTCCGCGGTGGACGCGGCGACCAGCACCGACCAGGTGCACAGCATCGTGAAGGCCGCGCTCGAGGCGATGCCGATGCCGTGGTGGCCGCATCCCCTGACGCATCGCGACGGGCTCAAGCGCCACAGCGGCTACGAACACCACGCGGTCGAGCACCATGCCTTCGAGCACCACGCGCGCACGGCGATGCGCCGCGACGAGCAGGCGTCCGCCACGGCGCCGACGGACGTGCAGGTTCGTCCGGCCGACAGCCACACCGTCCGCTACGCCGCGTTCACCCGGTCGCGCGCCCGCCACGATCACCACGATTTCGGCGCGCAGCACTGGAGCCATCCCGGCGACCGCTTCGCCAGCCGGGGCGGGCATCACTGGGACGGCGGCCATCGCGGCTTCCGCGGCGGTCACGACTCCGGCCTCGGCGGTTGGGGCCACTGACCGCTGAACCACCGGCGGATCGACGCACCGTGCCGGCACCCTCGGGTGCCGGCACGGCTTCCGTCTCGAGCCGTCCGCCGCCGCGGACGATTCAGGTGGCTTCGGACAGCCCGTCCGCGATCGCGCGGCCGATCGCCTCCAGCTGCGCGACCTGCTCGGGGGTGAGGCGGTCGATGACGTGCGCGCGGACCGTCCGGACGTGGGCTGGTGCGGCCGCTGCGAGAACCTCGAAGCCCAGGTCGGTCAGCGTGGCCACCTGCCCGCGCCGGTCGCCCTCGGCGACGCAGCGCCGCACCCAGCCGCGGTCCTCGAGCCGGGCGACGGCGTGCGAGAGCCGGCTGCGCGAGGACCGGGTGGTGGCGGCCAGTTCGCTCATCCGCAGCGCCCGGCCGTCTGCCTCCGAGAGCCGGACCAGGATCTCGTAGTAGCCGTGCGGCATGTCCGATTCGACCTGCAGTTGCCGGTCGAGCGCGTCGAAGAGCAGCATCGTGGCCTCCAGGTAAGCCCGCCACGCCCGCTGCTCGGCGTCGCTCAACCACCGCACCTCGGCCATGGGCAAAGACTAGCGCCGGGACGGAAATAATTGAGCGCTCAACTATGCTGAGGAGAGGGAACCCACGAAGGAGCGCGCCATGGCCATCCACCGCCTCAACCACGCCGTCCTCTACGTCCGCGACGTCGAGCGCTCGGTCGGCTTCTACCGGGACGTGCTCGGATTCGTCCCGATCGAGGAGATGGCCGCGCTGCGCGGAGCCGCCTTCCTGCGCGCGCCCGGTTCGAGCAACGACCACGACCTCGGCCTGTTCGAGATCGGCGAGCAGGCCGGGCCGTCCGGCGCCGGCCGCGCGACCGTCGGGCTCTACCACCTGGCCTGGGAGGTCGACACCCTCGCCGACCTGCGCGAGCTGGCCGTCCGCCTGACCAACGCCGGCGCGCTCGTCGGCGCGTCCGACCACGGCACCACCAAGTCGCTGTACGGCCAGGACCCGGACGGGCTGGAGTTCGAGATCGCCTGGATCGTGCCGGCCGACCGGCTGGACGACGCCGCGCGGCAGGCCCGCACCCGGATCGGCCGGCTGGACCTGGACGCGGAGATCGCCCGCTACGGCGCGGACACGGCCGGCGGCATCGGCATCAGCCGCGCCACGGTCTGACGGTGCGCGCGCCGAATCGGCGTGCGGCCGCCTTCTAGACTTGGGCCGTCCCGTCGCCGAACTGCGAAGGCCAGCCGTGACCAACACGCCCGTCCGCGTCCTGCTGCTGGAACAGATCCACCCGGACGCGGAATCGATCCTTCGCTCGGCCGGATTCGAGGTCCGCACCGTCGACCGTGCGCTGGACGAGGACGAGCTCGTCGAGGCGGTCGCGGACGTCACCCTGCTCGGCATCCGGTCCAAGACCCACGTCAGCCGCCGCGTGCTGGAGGCGGCGCCGCACCTGCTGGCGATCGGCGCGTTCTGCATCGGCACCAACCAGATCGACCTGCTGGCCGCGTCCGAGCGCGGGGTCACCGTGTTCAACGCGCCGTTCTCCAACACCCGCTCGGTCGTCGAGCTGGCGATCGCCGAGATCATCTCGATGACGCGACGGCTCACCGAGAAGAACGCGCTCATGCACGCCGGCGTCTGGGACAAGAGCGCCGAGGGAGCGCACGAGGTTCGCGGCCGCACGCTGGGCATCGTCGGCTACGGCAACATCGGAACGCAGCTGTCCGTCCTCGCCGAGAACCTGGGCATGCGGGTGCTGTTCTACGACACCGCGGACCGGCTCGCGCTCGGCAACGCCCGCCGGTGCATCAGCCTCAAGGACCTGCTGAACGAGTCGGACGTGGTCACCCTGCACGTCGACGGGCGAGCGTCCAACCAGAACCTGTTCGGCGAGTCCGAGTTCGCGCAGATGCGCGACGGCTCGCTGTTCCTGAATTTGTCCCGCGGCTTCGTCGTCGACTACGCGGCGCTGCGCACCCACATCGAGTCCGGGCACATCGCCGGCGCCGCCGTGGACGTCTTCCCCGTCGAGCCCAAGGGCCGCGGGGACGAGTTCGTCTCCGAGCTGCGCGGCCTGCCGAACGTGGTGCTGACCCCGCACATCGGCGGCTCCACCGAGGAGGCGCAGCAGGACATCGGCCGCTTCGTCGCCGGCAAGTTCCGCGACTTCGTGCTGGACGGCTCCACCGCGATGAGCGTGAACGTCCCGGGCCTGGCCCTGCCGCGCGCGGCGGGCACGCTGCGGCTGATCCACCTGCACCGCAACGTCCCCGGGGTGCTCGCGCGGGTCAACGGCCTGCTCGCCGAGGGCGGCGTCAACGTGGAGGCCCAGCTGCTGGGCACCCGCGGCGACCTCGGCTACGTGGTGACCGATTCGGCCAGCGGCACCACCCAGGCCATCGTCGACCAGATCCGGGCCCTGCCCGAGACGATCAGCCTGCGCGTCATCTTCTAATCCGCGCAAGTGGCGTTTCCCGACCGCCCCAAAGAGCAGGGCGGATCGAGAAACGCCAGCCGCAAGCTCGCTGACGCTCGCGCGGGCGCGGGCGCGGGCTCTTCGCGCGAGCGCTCATCGCGTTGTGGTTGCAATGGGCTACTGATGGGTAATATCCTGTTACCGGCGGGTAACTAGACGTACAACCGACCAAGCAGGAGTTCGGCAATGGGCCACTTCAAGAGCAACGTCCGCGACATCGAGTTCAACCTCTTCGAGGTCTTCGGGACCGACAAGGTCCTGAGCAACGCCCCGTACGAGGACATCGACCTGGACACCGCGCGCGGCATCATCACCGAGGTGGCCAAGCTCGCCGAGGGCCCGCTGGCCGAGTCGTTCGTCGACGCCGACCGCAACCCGCCGGTGTTCGACCCCGAGACGCACACGGTGAAGATCCCCGAGTCGTTCAAGAAGTCCTACAAGACGCTGCAGGACAGCGAGTGGTGGCGTCTGGAGACCATCCCGGAGCTGGGCGGCCAGCTCGTCCCCCGCACGATCGTCTGGGCCGTCGCCGAGCAGGTGCTCGGGGCCAACCCGGCGCTGCACATGTACAAGGCGGGCGCGCCGTTCGCCGGGATCCTCTACAAGAACGGCAACGAGACCCAGAAGAAGATGGCCGAGCGCATGGTCGAGCGCGGCTGGGGCGCCACCATGGTGCTGACCGAGCCGGACGCCGGCTCGGACGTCGGTGCCGGCCGCACCAAGGCGATCGAGCAGCCCGACGGCTCGTGGCACATCGAGGGCGTGAAGCGCTTCATCACCTCGGCCGTCAACGACATGGTCGAGAACGTCATCCACCTGGTGCTGGCCCGTCCCGAGGGCGCGGGCCCGGGCACCAAGGGCCTGTCGCTGTTCGTCGTCCCGGAGTGGCACTTCGACCCGGAGACCGGCGAGCTGGGTGAGCGCAACGGCGCCTTCGTCACCAACGTCGAGCACAAGATGGGGCTGAAGGCCTCCACCACGTGCGAGCTGCGTTTCGGCGAGATCGACGGCATCCCGGCCAAGGGCTGGCTCGTCGGCGACGTCCACGACGGCATCGCGCAGATGTTCCAGGTCATCGAGCACGCCCGCATGATGGTCGGCACCAAGGCGATCGCGACGCTGTCCACCGGCTACCTGAACGCGCTCGACTACGCCAAGACCCGCGTCCAGTCGGCCGACCTGACCAAGTCCGGCGACAAGACCGCGCCGCGCGTGACGATCATCAACCACCCGGACGTGCGCCGCAGCCTGATGCTGAACAAGGCGTACGCCGAGGGGCTGCGCGCGCTGGTCTACTACACCGCCTCGGCGCAGGACCGGATCATCATCGGTGAGGCCACCGGCGCGGACACCACGCTGGACGAGGCCATCAACGACCTGCTGCTGCCGATCGTGAAGGGCGCCGGATCCGAGCGCTCGTACGACCAGCTCGCGCAGGCGCTGCAGACGTTCGGCGGCTCCGGCTACCTGCAGGACTACCCGCTGGAGCAGTACATCCGCGACGCCAAGATCGACACCCTGTACGAGGGCACCACGGCGATCCAGGGCCAGGACTTCTTCTTCCGCAAGATCGTGAAGAACAAGGGTGCGGCGCTCGGCGCGCTCTCGGCCGAGATCACCGCGTTCCTCGAGTCGATCGCGGACGAGGGCCGGCTCAAGGAGGAGGCCGCCGCGCTGCAGAAGGCGCTGGAGGACTTCGGCGCGATGACGGCGGCCATGTTCGGCCAGCTGATGAGCGGCCAGGAGGACGTCACCAACGTCTACAAGGTCGGCCAGAACACCACCCGCTTGCTGCTGTCGGCCGGTGACCTGATGGTCGGCTACCTGCTGCTGCGCCAGGCGTCCGTCGCGCTGGCCAAGCTCGACGCGAACGGGGTTAGCGAGGCGGACCGGGCGTTCTACGCCGGCAAGCCCGCAGTGGCCCGGTTCTTCGCGCAGACCGTCCTGCCGGAGCTCAGCGCCCGCCGGCTGACCGTCGAGTCCACCGACAACTCGCTGATGGACGTGGCCGAGTCCAGCTTCTAGAACACACCAACTTTGCCCCCGTACTGGCTGTGATCGGGTCCCTCTGGCAGCCGCTACGGGGGCAAAGTGTCTGCGTAGGTAAGGTCGGAAGCGTGCCAACGGATTCGCGCTGGATCGAGTTGGACGGCGCGGTGAACGTCCGCGATCTCGGCGGCCTGCCCGCGGCCGACGGGCACACCGTGCAGCCGAACCGGCTGATCCGCTCGGACAACCTGCAGGGGCTCACGCCCGCGGACGTCCGGCGCCTCGTCGACGAGCGCCAGGTGCGCGCCGTCGCGGACCTGCGCACCGGCGTCGAGGTCGACGCCGAGGGGCCCGGGCCGCTGACCCGCGAGCCGGCGGTGCGCGTGGAGCACTTCTCGCTGTTCCCGGAGGCCGGCCGCAACACCGACGCCGCCGCGCTCGACGAGGAGAACACCCCGCAGGGCCCGGTCGTGCTGCCGTGGCAGAGCCGGCGCAGCGACCCGGACGGCGCGCCGCGCAAGGGCGCTGCCGCCGTGTACCTCGGCTACCTCACCGACCGGGCCGACTCCGCGGTCGCCGCGCTGCGGCTGATCGCGTCCAGCGGCGGCGCGACGATCGTCCACTGCGCGGCCGGCAAGGACCGCACCGGCGTCGTCACCGCGCTCGCGCTGGCCGAGGTGGGCGTCCCGCGGGAGGAGATCGTGGCCGACTACGCGCTCAGCGCCGAGCGCATCGGGGCGATCTTCGGACGGTTGCTGGCCTCGAGCACGTATGCCGCCGACCTGTCCGGCCAGGAGATCGACAAGCACCGGCCGCGCGCGGAGACGATGGAACGGCTGCTGGACGCGATTGACAACGAGCACGGCGGCGTCCCCGGCTGGTTGCGCGCGCACGGCTGGACGGACGCGGACGGCGCCGCGCTGCGTTCCCACCTGCTCACTCCATGATCAATACCCCTCCCGCCACAGCCGGGTGTGGCCGCGCGGGCATCGATCAAGCGTCGGGGTGTCGCGAGCGGTAGACCGCGATCATCTTGTCGCGCAGCTGCGGGCGCTCGCGCAGCAGTTCGCGCAGCGCGTCGTACTCCACGCGCAGCGCCTTGCACGGACTGCTCGCGGACACCGTCGCCGAGCGCTGGCCGCCCTCGAGCAGCGCGCCCTCGCCGATGATGTCGCCGATGCCGAGCACCGCGATCTCCTGGCGGCCAAGGAACACCCGCGCGGTTCCGGACAGCAGCACGTAGCAGGCGTCCGCGGGCGTTCCCTCGTGCACGAACGGCCAGCCGTCCGGGAAGGACGTCTCACCCCCGGCGCCGACGAGCGCGTCCACGTCCGCGCGCGGGCAGCCGGACCAGGCCGCCGACTGTGCCAGCTGGTCGGCGATCCGACGCTTCTCGCCATGCAACATGTGCCCTCCCGTAAACCGGTGCGACGCGGTTGCTTGCCGCGACTGTAGCGGCGCATCGGGGGGTTCGTCGCGTTGATCCGGGGCCGACGGGCCGGCCGCAGGGCAGGCGCCGGTCAGCCGCAAAGCAGCGGCAGCGCGCGCGGCCGGACGCGGACGGTGACCGGCAGCTCGCCGATCGGGTCACCGTCGGCGTACACCGGGACGGGCCGGTCGGCCGCGATGGTGACCTGTTGGGCGGTGACGATCTCGATCTCCGGGCGCTCCACGTGCCGGCCGGTCTTGGCCTCGCGCATGAATGCGGCGATCGCCCGGCGCGGCCCGGCGCCGACGCTCATCACGTGCAGCAGACCGTCGTCGGGGACGGCCGGCGGGACGATGTCCAGGCCGTGCCCGTACGCGCCGGAGTTGGCGATCACGACGGTGTGCGCCTTGACGGCTCTGGTGCGGCCGTCGACCGTGAGCGCGTAGGTGGGCGGCCGCCAGGTCGCGACGGCGAGCATCGGTGCCAGGCGGTAGGTCAGCAGGCCGGGCAGCATCCGCGAGTTGTTGATCCGTTCGTTGGCGACCGCGTCGATGCCCGCGTAGACGTTTCCGGGGACGATCACGGCTCCGCCGGGGACTGCGCCGCTGGCCGCCTCGATCACGTCCAGGGCGCGGGGCCGGCCGGTCAGCAACAGGTGCGCGACGGCGTCCGGAGCGGACGGCAGCCGCAGCTTGCGGACCAGGTCGTTGCCGCGTCCGGCCGGGACGATCGCCAGCGCCGGGCCGGGATCCGCAGTGCTCGTCCCGGCCTCGCCCCCGAGAGCCCGCACGATCCCGCCCGCGACGTCGCGCACCAGGCCGTCCCCGCCGACGGCCACCACGACGCGTCCGTCCGCGGCGGCCGCGGCGGCGAGCTCGACGCCGTGCTCGCGGCTGCGGGTGGATTCGGTCCGGATGTCGGCGCCCGCCCTGCGCAGCAGCGTCTCGACCGGCGCCCAGCGCTGCGCCGCCCGGCCGCCGCCGGCGATCGGGTTCACCAGCGCGGTGAACGCCCTGGGCCCGCTCACGTCTTGGCCCCGTAGCCGGTGTTTCGCGGGCGTGTCGCCCTGCTGCGGGGCCAACAGTCGGTCACAGCAGGACGCCCGGGTTCAGGATGCCGGCCGGGTCGAGCACGTCCTTCACCGCGCGCAACGCCGCGAGCGCGAGCGGCCCGATCTCGTCGTGATAAGCCGCGCGGTGGTCGGTGCCCACCCCGTGGTGATGCGTGATCGTCCCGCCGGCGCCGCGGATCGCCGCGTTCGCCGCCGCCTTCGCCGCGGCCCACTGCGCGACCGGGTCCGGGCGCTGCGCGCACAGCACGGTGAAATACAGCGACGCCCCGGTCTCGTAGACGTGCGAGATGTGGCAGAGCACCACCGGCGGAGTGCCCTGGCCGGTCAACGCGTCGGTCAGCGCGGTCGTGACCGCGGCCCGCAGCGCGGCCAGGTTCGACCAGAACGTCGCGGTCTCCAGCGTCTCGACCAGGCCGCCGGCGTCCAGC
>DASRSS010000184.1:0-12137 GCA_035656335.1 Jatrophihabitantaceae bacterium
CGGGCATCGCGCAGCAGTACGCGAAGAACGCCTACCTGTCCGACGCGCGCACGCTCACGCGCAAGGTCAAGGAGCTGATGATCGCGCTCAAGCTCTCGCGCGAGTACAGCAAGAACCAGATCCTCGAGTTCTACCTGAACACCGTCTACTTCGGCCGCGGCGCGTACGGCATCCAGGCGGCGGCGCAGACGTTCTTCGGCGAGGACGTCAGCAAGCTGACCGTCTCGCAGGGCGCGCTGCTCGCAGCCCTGCTGCGCGCGCCCAGCTACTACGACCCGGCCGCCAACCCGCAGCAGGCGCGGGCGCGCTGGCAGTACGTCATCGACGGCATGGTCACCATCGGGCGGCTCACGCAGGCGCAGGCGGACGCGCTGAAGTTCCCGAAGACCAAGCCGCCGTCGGACACCGCGCAGCTCGGCGCGTCCGGATGGCGGCAGCTGATCGTGTACCGGGTGATCCAGGAGCTGAAGGCGAACGGCGTCAGCGAGTCGGCGATCAACCAGCGCGGCCTGGTCATCCGCACCACGATCAACCGCCACGCGCAGCACGCGGCACTGGTCGCGATCAACCAGACGTTTGCGCATCTGACCAAGCAGCAGCGGAACATGAAGAACGCGCTGGTCGCCGTCGACCCGAAGTCGGGCGCGGTGCTCGCCTACTACGGCGGCAAGAACGGCAAGGACTACAACGGCAAGATCGACAACTTCGACTACGCCGGCATCGGCACGCGTCCGCCGGGCTCGTCCTTCAAGCCGTACACGCTCGCGACCGTACTCACGCAGACGCTGAACAAGACGAAGAACAAGCCGCGGCTGACGATCGACAGCTACGTCGACGGCAGCTACTGCGTGAAGATCGAGGGCCGGCAGATCTGCAACGACCCGGGCGACCAGAGCCTGAGCGGCCCGTCCGTGACCATCGCGAACGCGATGAAGTGGTCGCTGAACACCACGTTCGACCAGTTGGCCGAGCAGGCCGGTCCGGCGAACGTCGCGAAGACGGCGCACGCGATGGGCATCCCGGACAAGGACACGAACGGCAACCCGCTGCTCGTCGGCTCGAACGGCAAGACCGGGTTCGGCATCGGTATCGGCGACTACCCGGTCAGCCCGATCGACCAGGCCGTCGGGTACGCGACGCTGGCCAACGGTGGCACGGCGAACGCCGCCTACTTCGTGCAGAGCGCGACCGACTCCAGCGGCAACCTCGTCTACAAGCACAAGGCCGATCCGCAGCGCGCGCTGGACCCGAAGGTCGCCAACGACGTGACCCTCACGCTCGAACCGGTGGCCGAGTGGTCGCACGACGGCCTCGCGAACGGCCGCAAGTCCGCGGCGAAGACCGGCACCGAGGGCATCTTCAACGACCCGAACAACAACAACAGCGACGCCTGGATGGTCGGCTTCACGCCGCAGGTGAGCGCCGCGGTGTGGACGGGCAGCGGCAACTCGACCACGCCGATCTACAACTCCTACGGCGGCCAGGAGTACGGCGCCGATCTGCCGGGCAAGACGTGGAAGCTGTTCATGGACACGTACCTGGCGAACAAACCCGAGCTGCCGATGCCGACGAAGCAGATGATCACCAACGGCAGCGACATCGCGACGCCGCCGGCCACGAACAGCGCGCCGGCCACGCACTCGTCCAGCGCGCCCGCGTCCAGCGCGTCGACGTCGCCCACCGCGCCGACCACGTCCGCGAGCAGCTCGCCGTCGCCACCGCCGTCCGCTCCGGCGACGGTGCCGCCGGGCACGATCCCGCCGAGCACCACCGAGCCGACGGCGACGTGTACGCCGACCGTGCTGCATCCGTGCCCGTGACGCAGACCTGCCGCTAACAGCGCGCGGACCGTGCCAGGATGGCGCGGTGACCATGGAGGCCGAGACGCAGCCGCCGGACGCGGCACCGACCGGGCCGGTGTCGTCGGTGCCGGTGCCGGTAGCGCAGCTGCCGAGCAGGTCGGACGCGACCGCGTCGCGCGCCAGCCGCATCGTCGGCGGCGCGTGGGGCCGGTACGCCGCTGTGTCGGCCGGCTCGTGGTGGACGCCGCGGCGCACGCTCATGGCGCTCACCGGGCTCACTTTGCTGCTTGCGTTCGCGCAGAAGTCCCCGTGCGCGACGGGAGAATGGACCGGCTACAAGCAGTACACGCACGCCTGCTACTCCGACGTCGTCCCGCTGTGGAGCGACGAGCGGCTGGACGTCGGCGCCGTCCCCTACCGGGACACGAACGTCGAATACCCCGTGCTCACCGGCGGGTTCATGTGGCTCACCGCCGAGCTGACCCGGCTGGTGCACGTCCTCGTCCCGTCCTGGCAGGACCTGGTCGTGTTCGGCGTGCTGACCTCGATCCTGCTCGCGGTGTGCGCGCTGTTCGTGACCGCGTCCACGGCTGCGACCGCGCGCAGCCGCCCGTACGACGCGGCGATCTTCGCGCTGTCCCCGCTGCTGATCTTCCACGCGTTCACCAACTGGGACCTGCTCGCCATGGCGTTCACCAGCGGCGCGCTGTGGGCGTGGTCGCGGCGCAAACCGGTGCTGGCCGGGACGCTCATCGGGCTCGGCACGGCGGCGAAGCTGTATCCGGTGTTCCTGCTGGTGGCGCTGCTGATCCTTGCCTGGCGCACCCGGCGCTGGTCGGGGTTCGGCTGGTCGACGGCCGCCGCGGCAGCGTCCTGGGCGGCGGTCAACGTGCCGATCGCGCTCGCGTATCACCAGGGCTGGTGGGCGTTCTACCAGTTCAGCATCGACCGGGCGACCGAGCGCAGCACGGTGTGGGCGATCGGCAAGACGATCTTCTCCGCGGGAGTGAACACGTCCGACGCGGCGTACTGGGTGCCACCGGGACCGGCCGTGGCGCTGCTGCTGATCGCGGCACTGCTGCTGGTGTGCTGGCTGGGCCTGCGCGCCCCGGCGAAGCCGCGACTCGGTCAGCTCGCGTTCCTCGTCGTGCTCGCGTTCCTGATCACGACCAAGGTGTGGAGCCCGCAGTACTCGCTGTGGCTGGTTCCGCTGCTCGCGCTGGCGCGTCCCCGCTGGCGGCTGTCGCTGATCTGGCAGTTCAGCGAGATCGCGGTGTGGATCGCGACGCTGACCCTGCTGCTCGGGCTGAACCCCGATCAGAGCGCGCACGGCATCGGGTACGGCTGGCTGGTGATCGTCCTGCTGATCCGGGACGGGCTGTTGCTCGCGCTGGCCGCGCTCATCGTCCGCGAGATGTGGCACACCGAGCTGGACGTGGTCCGCGCGGGGCTGCCGGAGGGCTCGGATGACCCCGGCGGCGGCGAGTTCGACGGCGCCCGTGATCATCTGGCCCGGGCGCCCCGAGACCGCTACTCTCCGGTAACCGAGCAGTAACCCGGATCGGCGGCCGTCGTTAGACTCAGGTAAGACCGGGTACCACTCGAGCGGTCGTGCCGAGAGGACTACAGGGGGAACGGATGCGCCTACCGCGACGCCACGGACTGCGCTGGCTGGCGGCTTCTGCCGGCATCGCGGTCGCCGGGGCGGCGGCGCTGGTGATGGTTCCCGCGCACGCCGACTCGGCGACGGTCAACGCGCAGCTGTCGCTGTCCGGCGTGGCCACGAAGGACAACGTCCTCGGCGGCACCACGATCGGCGTCCATCCCGGCGACACCGTCGACTTCAAGGCCTCCCCGCTGCCGACCGCGGGGCTGGACAACATCCCGGCGCTCGGCCCGCTGCTGAACGGGGTGCTGAGCACCCTGCTGGGCAGCCAGTTCCAGGTCGTCGTCACGTTCGGCTCGGACTTCGGCGCCGCGACGCCCGCGCTCGGCGGCCAGTCGGTGACGCTCGGCGGCCCGGCGAAGGGCTCGTGCAAGGGCGACCCGGACGAGGCGATCACGTTCCCGAAGGCGGGCAGCTACTCGTTCACGTGGACGGTTCGGTACGTGCTGCCGGGTCTGCTCGGGTGCACCAAGTCCAGCCTCGGCGCGACGTCGCTGAACCAGTTGCAGCAGACGGGCATCGCGATCAACGCCAGCAACCAGTGGGTCGGCCAGGTCGTCGTCGCCAACGACCCGCCCAAGGGCGGCATCTCGGTCCAGCTGCCCGGTGTCGGCGCGGCCCCGAGCTTGCCGGTCGTCGGCCAGCTGCCCGGCGCGACGCTCCCCCCGGTCTCGCTGCCCACCATCCCGGTCGGCGGCATCTCGATCCCGGGCATCGGCGGCGGCTCGTCTTCGTCCAGCTCGGGCTCCGGCTCCACCTCGACGGGCCACCTGGGCGGGTCCACCAAGAGCAGCGGTGCGCACTTCACCCCGCCGGGGCTGACCATCCCTGAGGAGGTCGTGCCGAAGGGCTACGGCAACGGCGACAGCACCACCTCGGGCGGCTCGGGCTCCGGCGCGGGTGCCGGCGGGCTGAGCGACCTCGGCGTGCTCGGTGACATCGTCGCCGGCGGCTCCGGCGGCCACACCGCGGCACCCGCCGCGGCCACCACGGTGCCGTCCGCCTCCCCGGCACCCGGCCCGACCATCGCGGCGCACGCCGTCCTCGCGGCCACGAGTACGTCCAAGGGCCAGCAGATGCCGGTGCTGCTCGCGATCGTGTC
The DNA here is from genome assembly GCA_035656335.1 of Jatrophihabitantaceae bacterium. GTDB lineage: Bacteria > Actinomycetota > Actinomycetes > Mycobacteriales > Jatrophihabitantaceae > DASRSS01. The sequence goes on from DASRSS010000184.1 coordinate 4,571, forward strand.
GATCATCGCGCTGTCGCTGGTCACCGCGATCTACGCCCGCATGTATCTGCTGCGTAAGAAGTAGCCCGCACGCGATTTCGCGTCTCGCGTAGCCCCCAGGTAGGCTGGCGCGGTTGCCCGCTGGATGTGGGCTAACACCCTCCTGCCACGGAGAGCCCGTGGCCGCTGAGTCCACAGGAGGACGAGTCGCTTTGAGCACTCCTCTTCGCCATTACGAAGTCATGGTCATCCTCGACCCGAGCCTGGACGAGCGCACCATCGCGCCGTCGATCGACACCTTCCTGAACGTCGTCAAGTCCGACGGCGGTTCGGTCGAGAAGGTCGACATCTGGGGACGGCGTCGGCTGGCCTACGAGATCGACAAGCACGCCGAGGGCATCTACGCCGTCATCGACGTCATGGCCCAGCCCGCGTCCGTCCAGGAGCTGGACCGCCAGCTCAACCTGAACGAGTCGGTGCTGCGGACCAAGGTCCTGCGCCCGGACCAGCGGTAACCGGCATGGCTGGCGACACCGTCATCACCGTGGTCGGCAACCTGACCGCCGACCCGGAGCTGCGCTTCACCGCGTCCGGCGCGGCCGTCGCGTCGTTCACCATCGCCTCCACGCCGCGCACGTTCGACCGCAACAGCAACGAGTGGAAGGACGGCGAGGCGCTGTTCCTGCGCTGCTCGCTGTGGCGGCAGGCGGCCGAGAACGCGGCCGAGTCGCTGACCCGTGGCATGCGCGTGATCGCGCAGGGCCGGCTGCAGCAGCGCTCGTACGAGACCCGCGAGGGCGAGAAGCGCACGGTGATCGAGCTGCAGGTCGACGAGATCGGCCCGTCGCTGCGCTACGCCTCGGCCAAGGTCAACCGCACCCAGCGCGGCTCGTCCTCCGGCGGCGGCTTCGGCTCGTCCGGTTCGGACGGCGGCGCCGGTGGCGGCATGGCCGACGACCCGTGGGGTTCGGCACCGCCCGCCGGTGGCGGCGGCTTCAGCGACGAGCCCCCCTTCTAACCAGCCAACTTCCCGCGATCTTGAGAGCTCCGTGCAGCCGCCGCTGCGTCCAGGCATCAAGATCCATTTGATTACGGAGAACACCAATGCCCAAGCCCCCAGTCCGCAAGCCGAAGAAGAAGGCGAACCCGCTGCTCGCGGCGAAGATCGAGTACATCGACTACAAGGACACCAACCTGCTGCGCAAGTTCGTGTCCGACCGCGGCAAGATCCGCGCCCGCCGCGTCACCGGCGTGAGCTCGCAGCAGCAGCGGCAGCTCGCGAAGGCGATCAAGCACGCGCGCGAGATGGCGCTGCTGCCCTACACCTCGACCGCGCGCTAAGGAGGCCGTGACATGAAGCTCATCCTCACCCGTGAGGTCGCGGGCCTGGGCCTCGCCGGCGACATCGTCGAGGTCGCGGACGGTTACGGCCGCAACTTCCTGGTCCCCCGCGGCTCGGCCATCGCCTGGACCAAGGGCGCCGAGAAGCAGATCGCGCAGATCCGCCGGGCGCGCGACGCCCGCGAGATCCGCGACCTGGGCCACGCCCAGGAGATCAAGAGCCAGCTGGAAAAGCTGACCGTGACGCTCGGCGCGCGCGCCGGCGAGGGCGGCAAGCTGTTCGGCTCAATCACGGCGACCGACGTCGCGTCCGCGGTGAAGAACGCGGGCGGTCCGCTGCTGGACAAGAAGCGGATCAACCTGCCCGGTCACATCAAGACCACGGGCACGCACAACGTGACCGTCGAGCTGCACCCGGACGTCGTGGCCACCGTGCCGGTGACGGTGTCCGCGCAGTAGCTCCACCCGTCCGACCAATCCGGCCGGATCGTCGATTTCACGTCGGCGATCCGGCCGAATTGATCTTGGGGGAAATTGCTCGCCGGGTTTCTTGCGTCCACAGCAGGTGGACGGCGCCGGCCCCGGTTTGCCGGGGCTGTGGCCGTCCCGGCCGAGGTTGTCCCCAGGTTATCCACCGGCCGGTGAACAGCCCGCGCGGCGATTCCCACAGGGCGGCCCACAGGTGTGTGCACAGGGCGGTTTGATGTTCGGCACGGTCAGGTCATAGCGTCTGTGCACCGCATCGCAACGGCACGCGGCGGGACGCGGAATCGGCCCGGGAGGGCGAAACTGTCGGACCCCGTCGCGATGCTGGCTGCGTGCGCGCGATACGAACGACCGCGCTAAACGAGCTGGGAGGGGCGCGATCTCATGACGCTGGCTGACGAACGGCCTCCGTCTGCCGCCGGCGGCTCCGGCGGCTTCGACCGCACCCCGCCCCAGGCCATCGAGGCCGAGCAGTCCGTGCTCGGGGCGATGATGATGAGCAAGGACGCGATCGCCGACGTCGTCGAGGTGCTGCGTCCCGGCGACTTCTACCGGCCGGCGCACCAGCTGATCTACGACGCGATCCTGGACCTGTACGCGCGCGGCGAGCCGGCGGACCCGATCACGACCGCCGAGGAGCTCACCCGCGCCGGGCAGCTGGCCCGGGTCGGCGGCGCGCTCGTGCTGCACACGCTGGTCAACTCGGTGCCGACGGCGGCCAACGCGGCCTACTACGCGCAGATCGTCGCCGAGCGGGCCACGCTGCGCCGGCTGGTCACCGCGGGCACCCGGATCGTGCAAATGGGCTACGACAGCGCGTCCGGATCGTCCGACGTGGTCGGCAGCGTCGACGACGTCGTCGACCGCGCGCAGGCGGAGATTTACGAGGTCACCGAGCGGCGCACCAGCGAGGACTACGTCCACATCGAGACGCTGCTCCAACCGACCCTGGACGAGATCGAGAACATCTCGGCGAACGGCGGCGTCGGCACCGGCATCCCGACCGGGTTCGCGCAGCTGGACGAATACACGAACGGCCTGCACCCCGGCCAGATGGTGACCGTGGCCGGCCGTCCTGGCAGCGGCAAGGCGTTGGCACTGGACACGCCGCTGCCCACGCCCACCGGCTGGACCACGATGGGCACGGTTCAGGTTGGTGACCTGCTCCTCGGTGCCGACGGGCGCCCGACCCGCGTTGTCGCCGCGACCGATGTTCTGCTCGATCGGCCGTGCTTCGAGGTCGAGTTTTCCGACGGCTCCGTGATTACCGCCGACGCGGAACACCAGTGGCGCACCGCCACGCGTGCCAGCCGGCGCCAGTCCGCTTCGGCGCGGCATGGGCGATCGCGGATGCCCTTGGCGGCTCAACTTCGCGCCAAGGCTGCCGCAGCGGCTGCAAGCGACTGCCCGGACGAACTCGCGACCGTTCGCGACATAGCAGCTGTGCTCGGCAGCGATTTCACGACAACAATCCAGCGGGAGGCCGCTCGACTTGGAGTCGCCGGGCGAGTGCCGCGCGTGGTCAACGGATCCGAGCGCAGCTACGTTTGGCGCGCTACCGCGTACCCGCGTAGAGCGTTGACGGCGGCGATCGCCGCAGCGACTTGTGAGCGATCGCGGCCGCGCCTGGCTGCGGCGCAATCGCCGGTTCTCACTACCGCCCAGATCGCGGCCACCTTGCGATGTGACACAGCGGACCGCCGCCTGAACCATGCCGTCGAATGCACGTCACCGCTGGTGCTACCTGATGCTGAACTTCCCGTCCCCCCGTACACGCTTGGAGCGTGGCTGGGTGATGGCACCAGCGCAAGTGCCCAACTGACCTGCGCGGATGAGCAGATCGTTGACCGCATCCGGGCTGAGGGAATCGTCGCCACGGCGAAGAGCACACCGCTGCGCTACCGCCTGCAGTTGCCGTCGCCTCGGATTCCGATCCGCGCCTGCGTCGTCTGTGGCAAGTCGTTCCGCCCCGCGCTACCGGAGGTACGCACCTGCGGGCAGTCGTGTGGTGGTAAGGCGCGATCCATCAGCTCACCCGCCACGCCAGCGACGTGCCCGGACTGCGGCCGCCACGTCTTCGGTTGGCGGCGGTGCACCGCATGCCACGCCGTGAACGGAACGCTTCAAGCACGACTCCGAACGCTCGGTGTGCTGGGCAACAAGCACATTCCGCAGCGCTACTTGCGCGCTAGCGAGGCACAGCGTCGTGCCCTACTGGCCGGCCTGTTGGACACCGATGGGTACGCGACTGCGACCGGAAGCGTCGAGTTCGGCGTGACGAATCGGCGGCTCGCCGAGGATGTTCGCGAACTCGTAGTGAGCCTCGGATACCGGGCATCGCTGCGCACGAAATCGGTCTGCGGACGCTCGCCGGAGTCGTCCGTCTGCTACACGGTTGCCTTCACGCCTGACCAGCGGGTGTTTGGATTGGAGCGCAAGGCGGAACGCCAAGTCACGGGAGTTCGCGCGGGGACGAAGTCGCGTTACATCGTCGACGTCCGGCCAGTTGCTTCCGTCCCGGTGCGCTGTGTCCAGGTCGACAACGACGACCACATGTATCTCTGTGGCCGGACCATGATCCCCACCCACAATTCGACGTTGGCCTTGGATTTCGCGCGGTCGGCGGCGGTGAAGAATGGCAAGCCGACGGTCATCTTCTCGCTGGAGATGGGCAAGCTCGAGATCATGATGCGGATGTTCTCCGCGGAGGCCGGTGTCGCCCTGCAGAACATGCGCTCGGGTCACATGAGTGATCAGGACTGGACGCGGCTGGCGCGGCGCTCGTCCGAGCTGGCCGAGGCACCGCTGTTCATCGACGACAGCCCGAACCTGACGATGATGGAGATCCGCGCGAAGGCCCGCCGGTTGCGGCAGCGGCACGACCTGCAGCTGATCGTGATCGACTACCTGCAGCTGATGACGTCCGGCAAGAGGGTCGAGTCCCGGCAGCAGGAGGTCAGCGAGTTCTCCCGCGCGATGAAGCTGCTGGCCAAGGAGCTGGACGTCCCGGTCGTCACCCTGTCGCAGCTCAACCGCGGTCCCGAGCAGCGCACCGACAAGAAGCCAATGCTGTCCGACCTGCGCGAATCGGGTTGCCTGCCCGCGTCCACGCGGATCTGGCGCGCGGACACCGGCGCCGAGGTGACGATCGGTGAGCTGTACGAGCGCGGGGAGCGCGACATCACCGTGTGGGCGATGGACGAGCGACTGCGGATGGTGCCGCGCCGGATGACACACGTTTTCTCCAACGGCGTCAAGAAGGTTTACCGGCTGCGGCTGGCATCCGGCCGCACCGTCGAGGCGACCGCGAACCACCCGTTCTACACCTACGACGGCTGGCGCCAGCTCGGCGACCTCGCTGTGGGAGAGCGCGTTGCCATCCCCCGCAGTGCGCCCGCGCCCAGGGACGCGAAGCCGTGGCCAGAGCACGAGATCGTGCTGCTCGCACACCTCATCGGCGACGGTTCGACGCTGCGCCGCCAGCCGTTGCGCTACGCCAGCGTCGACGAGGCAAACCTGTCCGCTGTGACGGCTGCGGCAGCTCAGTTCGGGGTCACCGCGATCCGCGACGAGTATCCGGCCGCCCGGGTCACGACGCTTCGGCTGCCGTCGCCCTTCCGGGTGACACATGGCCGACGTAACCCCATCGTCACCTGGCTCGACGACCTGGGTGTGTACGACCTGCGCAGTCACGAGAAGTTCGTGCCTGCCGGGGTGTTCGGGCTCCCCACCGAACAGGTCGCGCTGTTCCTGCGCCACCTGTGGTCGACGGACGGCTGCGTGCATCTCGGCAAGGGACGGCAGGTGCGGCTCTACTACGCAACCACGAGCCGGCGGCTGGCCGACGACGTGACGCGCCTGCTCACCCGCTTCGGGATAACCGCCCGGATCAAGACCACCCACAAGACCGGTTACCGCGACAGCTACCAGGTCCACGTTGTCGGCAGCGAGCAGCAGGCGATCTTCCTCGGCGAGATCGGAGTGCACGGCGCGCGCGGCGAGATCGCGGAACGCGCACGCGCGTTCATCGACGCGGTCGTACCGAACACCAACGTCGACACCGTCCCGCGGGACGTCTGGGACCGGGTGCGCACGGTGCTGCACGAACAGAAGACGACCCACCGCGAGTTTGCTGCCGCAATGTCCACACACTTCTGCGGATCGACGATGTGGAAGCACGCCCCGAGCCGAGCCCGCCTAGCGCGAGTAGCGGCCATCCTGGACGACGCCAACCTGGACATGCTGGCGACCAACGACGTCTTCTGGGACAACGTGGTCTCGATCGAGGAATTGGGCGAGCAGGAGGTCTTCGACGCGACCGTGCCGGGCGATCACAACTTCGTCGCCGACGGCGTGGTCGTGCACAATTCGATCGAGCAGGACTCGGACATGGTGATCTTGGTGCACCGCCCGGATCTGTACGAGCCGGAGACCGAGCGCGCGGGCGAGGCGGACCTGATCCTGGCCAAGCACCGCAACGGTCCGACCGCCACCGTCGCGGTCGCGTTCCAGGGCCGCTACAGCCGCTTCGCCGACATGCCCAGCTGAACAACTCGATGCAGAAATGATCCTGCCGGCGGTTCGGGATCTGCGCCTGGTGACGATTCGCCGGGGCGGCAGCCTCACCGATGCCGACCACCACCTGCTCGCCCTGTGGGCAGCGTCCTGTGCCGAGCACGTCCTCGGATTCTTCGAAGCCGCACAACCCGACGACCTGCGGCCGCGCCGAGCCATCGAGCACGTTCGCGCCTGGACGCGCGGCGAGGCGGCCCGGCCGGGCTGGGACGATGTGCCGATGCGCGCATTGGTCGTCGACGCCGCCCGAGCCCGTCCCGAGGTCCGGCAGGTCGCCGAGCCGTCCGCACCCGCCGGGGGCGTCGTCGTCCGGGTGATGGCCACCGGGCTGTGCCGCAGCGACTGGCACGGCTGGGCCGGCCACGACGACGACGTCACGTTCCCGCACGTCCCGGGACACGAGCTCGCCGGTGTCGTGACGGAGGTCGGCGCAGGGGTCCGCGCCTGGAAGCCGGGCGACCGGGTGACCGTCCCGTTCGTCTGCGGGTGCGGCCGCTGCGACTGGTGCCGGTCCGGCAACGCCCAGGTCTGTCCCGACCAGCAGCAGCCGGGCTTCACGCACTGGGGATCGTTCGCCGAGTACGTCCAAGTGCACGCGGCGGACGCCAACCTGGTGGCGCTGCCCGAGCAGGTCGACTTCGCGACCGCCGCCAGCCTGGGCTGTCGGTTCGCGACCGCGTATCGCGCGCTGGTCGGCCGGGCCCGGCTGAGCGAGGGTGAGTGGGTCACCGTGGTCGGTGCCGGCGGCGTCGGGCTGAGCGCGGTGATGATCGCGCGTGCCCTGGGCGCCCGGGTCGTCGCGGTGGACCGGAACCGTGAGGCGCTCGCGGTCGCATCGCGGTTGGGCGCAGACCACGTGCTGCTCGCCGACGGCACCGACATCCCTGCGGCCGTCACCGAGCTGACCGGGGGCAGCCACGTGGCGATCGACGCGGTGGGCAGCGAGCAGACCTGCGCGGACTCGATCCTGAGCCTGCGGCGCCGCGGCCGGCACGTGCAGGTCGGCCTGCTGCCGCCGGTCGACGGCCATCCGCGGATCCCGATGGACCGGGTCATCGCCTGGGAGCTGGACGTGCTCGGCAGCCACGGCATGGCCGCGGCTGACTATCCCGACCTGCTCGCGCTCATCGAGCGCGGCGCGCTCGACCCGCAGCGCCTGATCGAGCGAGTGATCAGCCTGGCGGAG
>DASRSS010000185.1:0-25517 GCA_035656335.1 Jatrophihabitantaceae bacterium
CAGCGCATGCCGCTCGCGTTCTTCACCCGCACCCAGACCGGTGCACTGGTCAGCCGGCTGAACAACGACGTGCTCGGCGCGCAGCAGGCGTTCACGTCCACGCTCTCCGGGCTTGTCTCGAACGTCGTCAGCCTGGTGCTCACGGCCGGCGTCATGTTCAGCCTGTCGTGGCAGATCACCCTGCTGTCCCTGGTAATGCTGCCGGTGTTCGTCATACCCGCACGCCGCATCGGCACCCGGCTGCAGTCGATCACGCGCGAGGCCTACAACCTGAACGCGTCGATGAACGCGACGATGACCGAGCGGTTCAACGTCGCCGGCGCGCTGCTGGTGAAGCTGTTCGGCCGCGCCGAACTGGAGGACGCGTCCTTCCGCGGCCGCGCCGCACGGGTGCGCGACATCGGCGTCACGTCCGCGATGTACGGACGCGCGTTCTTCGTCGCGCTCACGCTCGTCGCCTCGCTCGCCCAGGCGCTGGTCTACGGCCTCGGCGGCTACCTCGCGATCCGCGGCGAGCTGAGCGCCGGCACGGTCGTCACCCTCGCGCTGCTGCTCACCCGGCTGTACGGACCGCTCACCGCGCTGTCCAACGCCCGCGTCGACGTGATGAGCGCCCTGGTCAGCTTCGACCGGGTCTTCGAGATCCTGGACCTCGCGCCGATGATCGCCGACGCACCGGACGGGACGGAGCTGCCGTCCGACGCGCGCAGCATCGAGTTCGACGACGTGCGGTTCGCCTACCCGTCCGCCGACGAGGTTTCGCTGGCCTCGCTCGAGGACGTCGCCGTCCTCGACACCGCGACACCCACCGAGGTGTTGCGCGGCATCAGCTTCCGCGCCGAGCCGGGCGAGCTGGTCGCGCTCGTCGGCCCGTCCGGTGCGGGCAAGACGACGATCAGTCAGCTGGTGCCGCGGATCTACGACGTGCGGTCCGGGGCCGTGCGCATCGGCGGGCGGGACGTGCGCGACGTGACCCAGCAGTCGCTGCGCGACCGCATCGGCGTGGTCAGCCAGGAAGCGCACATGTTCCACGACACGATCCGGCAGAACCTCCTGTACGCCAAGCCGGCCGCTACCGAGGACGAGCTGTGGTCCGCGGTCGACGCGGCGCAGATCGGCGAGCTGGTCCGCTCACTGCCCGACGGGCTGGACACGCTGGTCGGCGACCGCGGCTACCGGCTCTCCGGCGGCGAGAAGGCACGGCTGGCGATCGCGCGGCTGCTGCTCAAGGCGCCCGAGATCGTCATCCTGGACGAGGCCACCGCGCATCTGGACAGTGAGAGCGAGGCGGCGGTGCAGCGCGCGCTGGCCACCGCGCTGGCCGGCCGCACGTCGCTGGTGATCGCGCACCGGCTGTCCACGATCCAGAACGCGGACAAGGTCCTGGTCGTCGAGGACGGCCGGATCGTCGAGCAGGGCACGCACAGCGAGCTGCTCGCGTTCGGCGGGCTGTACGCCGAGCTGTACCGCACCCAGTTCGTGTTGACCGCGCAGGAGGACGCCGAAATCGGCAGTGCTGCCGGTTCCGTCAGGGCCGGATGAGCGATTCGGCCGACGCGCGCGTCGCGAGCGGGTCCGCGAGCAGGTCGGCGAAGACCAGCTCCGCGGCGCCGAGCAGCGGCGAGTCCGAGCCGAGGCCGGGTGTGCGCAGTTGGACGGCAGCGTGCCCCTCGGTCATCGCGTACTCGCTGACGGCCGAGCTCACCTCCGCGGTCGCGAAGTCGAAGACGCTGGCGAGCGAGCCGCCGAGGATCACCCGCTCCGAGTTGAGCACGTTCACCAGGCTGGCGATGGTGTGCCCCAGCGCCTTCGCGACCGCGCGCACGGCGACCGCGGCCTGCGGGTCGCCGCGATGCGCGTCGGCGAACAGGGCCGCCACGTTCTCCGAGGTCGGCGGGCGGCGCCGGTTCGCCAGCTTCAGCAGCGCCTTCTCACCGATGTAGGTCTCGACGCAGCCGCGCTTGCCGCAGTGGCAGCGAGGGCCGGACGGGTCCACCACGTTGTGGCCGACCTCGCCGGCGTGGCCGTGGTGACCGCTCAGCGGCCGGCCGTTCGCGACGATGCCGGCGCCGACACCGACGCGGCCCATCAGGAACACGATGTCGTCGCTGCCGCGTCCCGCGCCGCGCAGCCGCTCGGCGGTGACGGCGAGGTCCGCGTCGTTGCCGAGCCGCACCGGCAACCCGTTGGGCACGGTGTCGGCGAGGATCGCGCCGAGCGGTTCGCCGTGCCAATTCAGGTTCGGCGCGAACTCGACAACGTCGTTGCGGGAGCTCACCGTGCCGGGGACGCTCACGCCGATGCCCACCGGCCATGAGCCGGGGCAGACGAGATCGTCCAGGGCGTGGACGGCCTGCGCGATCTGCTCGGCGACCTGGCGCGGGGTGGGCGGCTGACCGGCCGCCAGCGAGCCGTGCCGAGCCAGCACCCGACCGCCGAGTCCGACGGCCGCGCTCGCCACCCGCGTCACGTCGACGTCCACCGCGATCGCGTACGGACCGTCGTCGCGCGGGCCGACGACGTGGGACGGCCGGCCCGCGCGCACTCCGCCGGTCGGCACCCGCTCGACCACCAGGCCGAGCGCGGTGAGATCGGCGACGAGCGCGCCGACCGTCGACCGGCTGAGCGCCAGGCGCTGGGTCAGCTCGGCCCTGGTCAGCTCACCGTCGCGGTGGATTTCGCCGAGCAGCAGGCCCAGGTTGTGGCGGCGGATGGCGTCCGGCCGTGCTGCCGCCTCCCGAGCCAGCACCATCGACGCGGCTCAGCCGAGGCCGCTGGCGCCGGCGCGCCGTCGAGACAGCGCATCGACCGCGGCGGCGAGGAGCAGCACCAGGCCGGTGATCACGTACTGCACCGCGGAACTGTTCGTGCCCTTGACCAGGTCGGACATGCCGTTCTGGATCACCTCGACCACCGCGCCACCGACGAGGGCGTCGATCATCTTGCCCTTGCCGCCGAACAGGCTGGTGCCGCCGATGACCGCGGCGCCGACGGCGAGCAGCAGCGTGTTGCCGCCGTAGTTCGCGACGCTGACCGACGAGACGTTCGAGCCGATCATGATGCCGCCGACGGCTGCCATGCCGGAACAGAGCACGAACACCGAGATGCGGATGCGGTCCACCGGGATACCGGCGCGGCGCGCGGCCTCTTCGTTCCCGCCGACGGCGTACACGTGCCGGCCGTACCGCGTGCGGGCCAGCAGGAACGTCCACAGCACGAAGAAGCCGGCGATCACGAGCACGACCCACGGCACGCCCTGCACCGCAGGCGGCTTCACGAACTGCAGCTTGCCGTTCACGTTGGTCAGGATCGGCTTGGTGTGCAGCGCCCGGTTCTTGTTCAGCGCGTAGACCGCGAGCAGCACGCCGATCGCGAGCGCGCCGACCTTGACGGCGATCACGCTGAGCGGTTCGGCGGCCAGCTTCTGGCGCATCCGCGAGATCCGGCCGAGCACCTTGGCCACGGCGTAGCCGGCGACGAACACGATGCCGAACGCCCAGCCCATCCAGACCGGCATCTGGCTGTTCTCGAACGCCAACTGGACCTTGTCGGTCATGCCGATGTCGCCGTGCTGGCCCTTGCCGTTGTTGACGATGTAGAGCATCACGCCCTGGAAGGCCAGGAAGAACGCGAGGGTGACGACGAACGACGGGATCCGCACCTTCGCGCGCAGCCAGCCAATGACGAAGCCGATGATCACGCCGGTGACGATCGCGGCACCGATGCTCACCGGCCAGGGGGATCCGTAACCGGACGTGAGGCGCACCATCACGGCTGCGCAGACGCCGGCGGCGTAGCCGGCGGAGAGGTCGATCTCGCCGAGGAGCAGGACGAAGACCAGGCCCATCGCCAGTAGGATCGGGCCGGCGCCCTCGGTCAGCAGGTTGCCGAAGTTGTACAGGCCGGCGAACGTCTCCTGGACGATGGAGAACAGGATGATCAGGATGACCAGGCCGGTGGCGGCGGGCAGCGAACCCATGTCGCCGCCGCGGACGCGCTGCAGATAGGTCCGGGTGTACCGGACGATGCCGCCGCTGACCGGCGCGGTGCTGGCGACCGCTACCGCGTCGGCGTCGTCCGGGGTGTCACTGGTGTGCTCGTCGGTCGGGGACGACGGCTTCGACAGGCTGGTCATGCCGTGACCTCGTTCGCCGACGGTGCCGCGGCCGGGCCGTCGACACCCTGCCGTCCGGTGGTGATGAGTTCGACGAGCATCTGCTGGTTGGTGTCCTTCCGGGCAACCTGGGCGGCCATCTGGCCGAGATGGAGGACCGCGATGCGGTCGGCGACCTCGAGCACATCGTTCATGTTGTGCGAGATCAGCACGACCGCAAGGCCGCGGTCGGCGAGCCTGCGGACGAGGCTCAGTACCTGCGCGGTCTGCGCGACGCCGAGAGCCGCGGTGGGCTCGTCGAGCACCACGACCTTGCTGTTCCAGAGCACCGCTTTCGCGATAGCGACGGTCTGGCGCTGTCCGCCCGACAGGCTGGCGACCCGCTGCCGCACCGAGCGGACCGTTCGGACGGCCAGCGAGCTCAGCGTCTCCTGCGCCGCCTGCTCCATGCTGCTCTCGTCGAGCACCAGGCCCTTGGTCCGCTCGCGGCCGAGGAACATGTTCTCGACGATGTCCAGGTTGTCGCACAGGGCGAGGTCCTGGTACACGATCTCGATGCCCAGGGCGCTCGCGTCACGCGGCGAGTGCACGTGCACCTTCTTGCCCTCGAACAGGTACTCGCCGGAGTCGATCGAGTACGTGCCGCTGATGCACTTCACCAGCGTCGACTTGCCGGCACCGTTGTCACCGACGAGCGCGGTCACTTCGCCGGCGTGTGCCTCGAAGTCCACGTCGTGGAGCACGTGAACCGGGCCGAAGCTCTTGTTGATGTTGTGCAGTTCGAGGGTGGGCACGTCAGCCACGGTTTTGCCTTTCGCCTGTGGTGTCCGTCCGAGCAGGTGGCCGCCGCGCGGTAGCAGCGGCGGCCACCCGGGCTCGGACCGTTCAGCCGACTACTACTTCACGCCGTCCTTGGTGCACAGCGCGGCGTAGTGACCGGTGCACACGCTGCTCTTCGGCGTGTACTGGTCGTTGATCGGCTGGGCCACGTTCTGCTTCGTGACCGCAATCGGGGTGGCCAGGATCGCCGGCACCTTCTTGTGCGTCATCGGGTCCTCGATGGTCACACCGTTGGTGTCGGGCGCCTGACCGTTGGCCAGCTGAGCGATCGCCTTGACGGCCGGGTCGGCCTCGGCGGACGACGGCTTGTAGATCGTGAAGCACTGGTCGCCGTCCATGATGTGCTGCAGGCCGATGGCCGAGGCATCCTGACCGGAAACCGCGACCTTGCCGTTCAGGTGCTGACGCTTGAGGTCGGTGATGACCGCGTCGGCCATGGTGTCGTTCGCGACCATGACGGCCTTCAGGTCGGGGTTCTTGCCGAGCATCGAGTTGAACACCCGGCCGGCCGTCGGGCCGTCCCACTGACCGGTCTGGTCACCGACGAGCTTCCAACCGGCCTGCTTGGACAGCACGCTCTCGTAACCCTGCTTGAACAGCGTCGCGTTGTTGTCCGTCGGGGCGCCGTCGATCTGCACGTACTGGACCGACTTCTGGTTGGCCACCTGCGGGCACTGGGTCAGCGTCTGGCCCTGCACCTCACCGACCTTGACGTTGTCGAACGAGACGTACAGCGCGGCACCGCCGCCCGGCGTGAGCCGGTCGTAGTCGACCGGGATGACGCCGGCCTTGGCGGCCTTCTGCTCGATCGCGGCGCCGGACTTCTGGTCCAGGTCGACGATCATGAGCACCTTGACGCCGGCGGCCTCCATCTGGTTCGCGATCGACGCCATCTTGCTGGCGCTGCCGTTCGCGTTCTGGATGTCGCACTGGAGGTTGTACTTGGTGCAGTCCGCCTTGAGGGCGGTCGGGTCCGCGGTGATCCAGCGCGGCGACGAGGTCGTGTCAGGAAGGATGATGCCGACCTTCGCGCCGTTGCCGTTGATTGCGCCGGACGCGGCCGAGCTGCCGGGCGCGCTGGCGGTCGCAGGCGGCGGAGTGCTGGAGTTGCCGCTGGAGTTCCCGGAGCCGCCGCTGCCGCCACTGGAGCTACATCCGGCCACCGCCATTGCCGCGGCCGCTCCGAGGACCGCGAGGCCTGACACGGTTCTGCGCATGGGCAGTTCCGCCTTCCTGTGCTGAGGGGCCGTCCCGCTGCTCGCGTCCTCGACCCGGTGAATGTTGTGCGCGCGAACATATCTCACGGATAAGCGCGGAAAGCCTTTCGACACCAACTCGTTACCTCGGTCTGCTTGCCGTGAGCGCGGTGAGCTCGCCGTAGCGTTCACGCACGGCACACACGCCGTTCTCGTTGAAATCGCTTACAGCGGCGCGGTTCGTCGGCCAGGCGGGTGGCTGCTCGTCGCCGGAGAGGATCCAGGCAGCCTGGCGGGCGGCACCGGTCGCGACGTACTCGCCCGGCTCGGGAACTGCGGTGGGCACCGCGAAGATGCTCGGCGCGATGCGCTGGACCGCCTCGGACCGCGCGCCGCCACCGACCAGCAGTACCCGCTCAATACGCACGCCTTGGTCGCGCAGCGCGACGAGACCGTCGGCCAGCCCGCACAGCATGCCCTCGATGGCCGCGCGGGCCAGGTGCGCCGGCGTGCTGTTCTCCAGCCGCCAGCCGTGGACGGCTCCGGTCGCGTCGGGACGGTTCGGCGTCCGCTCGCCCTCCAGGTACGGGATGACGACGAGGCCGTCGGCGCCGGGTGGTGCCGAGAGCGCGAGCCGCGACAGCTCGACGTGATCGACGCCGAGCACGGCGGCCGTCGCGTCGAGCACCCGCGCCGCGTTCAGCGTGCACACCAGCGGAAGGAACGCGCCGGTCGCGTCGGCGAAACCGGCAACCGTCCCGGTCGCCTCGTGTGTGGGCGTCGTGCTGACCGCGCAGGCGACGCCGGACGTACCGATCGACACGACGACGTCGCCGGGTGCCGCGCACAGCCCGAGGGCGGCCCCGGCGTTGTCGCCCGCGCCCGCGCCGAGCGGCACGCCGTTCGGTGTCCGGCCCGCGACGTCGTTCGGCGCGAGGACGCGCGGCAACCGCGGAACGGTCCCGAGGGCGAGTTCGACGAGGTCTTCGCGGTAGGAACCGGTGTCGGGTGACCAGTAGCCGGTCCCGCTCGCATCGCTGCGGTCCGTGACCAGCGCGTCCAGGCCCGGTGCGCCCGCCAGCTGCCAGGTGAGCCAGTCGTGCGGCAGGCAGACCGCCGCGGTGCGCGCCGCGTTCTGCGGTTCGTGATCGCGCAGCCAGCGCAGCTTCGTCACCGTGAACGACGCGACGGGCACTGACCCGACGGCGTCGGCCCACGCGCCCGCGCCGCCCTCCAGCTCGCCGATCAGATCCGTCGCGGCCTGCGCCGACCGGGTGTCGTTCCACAGCAGCGCGTCGCGCACCACGGCGCCGTGCTCGTCGAGGCACACCATGCCGTGCTGTTGCGCCCCGACCGCGAGCGCCGCGACGTCGTCCACGCCGCCGGCGGCGTCGATCGCGGCGTGCAGCGCGGTCAGCCACGCGGACGGGTCGACGGACGTGCCGGTCGGGTGCGGCGCGCTGCCGGTGCGCACCACTGCACCGGTGTCGGCGTCATGCACCACGACCTTGCACGACTGCGTCGACGAGTCGACGCCTGCGACGAGGCGTTGCGCCTTCGCTGCCATCGGGCCCTCGCCGCTAGCGCGCGCCCAGCAGGTGGTCGATCGCGAGCTGGTTGAGCCGGACGAAGCCGTAGTTGCGCTCGCCTGCCGCCTCCGGATCGAAGTCCTCGAACGCGGACCGGTCGGCCAGCAAATCACGCAGCGACTCGCCGCTGCCGAGGGTCGGCTCGCGTAGCGCCGTGACGCCCGCGGCCTCCAGCGCCGACTGCACCTCCGGGTCGGCGCGGTACGCGGCAGCCCGCTCGGCGAGCAGCAGGTACATCCGCATACAGGCGGCCGCGGAGTCCCAGACGCCCTGCCCGTAGTCGGTGCGCGACGGCTTGTAGTCGAAGTGCCGCGGACCGGTGTACGTCGGGCCCCCGCCGGGCGCGCCGTGCTCGAGCAGGTCGACCAGGAAGAACGCGTTGATCAGGTCGCCGTGGCCGAACACCAGGTCCTGGTCGAACTTGATGCCGCGCTGCCCGTTCAGGTCCAGGTGGAACAGCTTGCCCGCCCACAGTGCCTGCGCGATGCCGCCCGCGTAGTTCAGCCCGGCCATCTGCTCGTGGCCGACCTCGGGGTTCACGCCGACGATGTCGCCGTGCTCGAGCTCGGCGATGAACGCGAGCGCGTGACCGACGGTGGGCAGCAGGATGTCGCCGCGCGGCTCGTTCGGCTTCGGCTCGATCGCGAACCGGATGCCGTAGCCCTGCTCCTTGACGTACGCCGCAAGCGTGTCGATGCCCTCGCGGTACCGGTCCAGTGCGGCCGTGACGTCCTTGGCGCCGTCGTACTCGCTGCCCTCGCGGCCGCCCCAGAACACGTACGTCTGCGCGCCCAGCTCCGCGGCCAGGTCGATGTTGCGCACGACCTTGCGCAGGGCGTAGCGGCGCACCGATCGGTCGTTGCTGGTGAAGCCGCCGTCCTTGAACACCGGGTGGGTGAACAGGTTCGTCGTCATCATCGGCACGACGAGCCCGGTCTCGGCGAGCGCCTGCTTGAACCGCTCGATGTGCTTCGCGCGGTCGGCGTCGGACGAGCCGAAGGGGATGAGGTCGTCGTCGTGGAACGTCACGCCCCACGCGCCGAGCTCCGCCAACTTGTGCACGGACTCGACCGGGTCGAGCGGCGGGCGGGTGGCGTCCCCGAACGGGTCACGAGCCTGCCAACCCACCGTCCAGAGGCCGAAGCTGAACCTGTCGTCCTTCGTGGCCTGCACCATCACGCGCTCACTTCCGGGGGATTTGTATGGCGACCGAACAATTCCCGAACCCTAACCCAGCCCCGTCCAGATTGGAAGAGCCCACCATGCCGCGATGACCCATCGCGCGATGAAGCGGCCTAAGACGCCCCGGCTTGGCGGCAGCAAGCAACCACAACGCGATGAGCGCTCGCGCGAAGAGCCCGCGCCCGCGCGAGCGAAGCGACCTTGCGGTGTGGCCCGAGTGATCCACCGCGTTCTTTGCGGTGGTCGCGAGGGACACGTTGTGCGGATTTACATGAGCGAGCGCAGCACGTACTGCAGGATGCCGCCGTGCCGGTAGTAGTCGGCCTCGCCGGGGGTGTCGATGCGGACGACCGCGTCGAACTCCTTGTCGCCGGCCTTGACCTTCACCGTCCGCGGGATCTGGTCGGTGAGCGCGGTGACGCCGGTGATGTCGATGGTCTCCTCGCCGGTCAGCCCGAGCGACTCCGCGGACTCGCCGGCGGGGAACTGCAGCGGCAGCACGCCCATGCCGATCAGGTTCGAGCGGTGAATGCGCTCGTAGGACTCGGCGATCACGGCGCGCACGCCGAGCAGCGCGGTGCCCTTCGCCGCCCAGTCGCGCGACGAGCCCGAGCCGTACTCCTTGCCCGCGAGGATGACCAGCGGCGTGCCGGCCTCGGCGTAGTTCACCGACGCGTCGTAGATCGTGCTGACCGGTCCGTCCGGCTGGGTGAAGTCGCGGGTGAAGCCGCCCTCGGTGCCGGGCGCCAGTTGGTTGCGCAGCCGGATGTTCGCGAAGGTGCCGCGGATCATCACCTCGTGGTTGCCGCGCCGCGAGCCGTATGAGTTGAAGTCCTTGCGGTCGATGCCGTGCTCGGACAGGTACTTGCCCGCGGGGGAGTCGGCCTTGATCGAACCGGCCGGGCTGATGTGGTCGGTCGTGACTGAGTCGCCCAGCTTGGCCAGCACGCGCGCGCCGGTGATGTCGGTGACCGGGGCCGGCTCGCGGTCCATGCCGTCGAAGTACGGGGGCTTGCGCACGTAGGTGGACTCGGAGTCCCACTCAAACGTGTTGCCCTCCGGGGTCGGCAGGTCGCGCCACCGGTCGTCGCCGGCGAACACGTCGGCGTACCGCTGCGTGTACATCTCGCTGGCGATCGCCGCGTCGATCGTCTCCTGGATCTCCTGCGGGGAAGGCCAGATGTCCCGCAGGTAGACCGGGTTGCCGTCAGAGTCCTCGCCGAGCGGCTCGTTGACGATGTCGACGTCCATCGACCCGGCGAGCGCGTACGCGACCACGAGCGGCGGCGAGGCGAGGTAGTTCATCTTCACGTCGGGGTTGATGCGGCCCTCGAAGTTGCGGTTGCCGGACAGCACCGCGGTCACGGCGAGGTCGCTCTCGTTCACCGCGGCCGACACCTCGTCGATGATCGGACCGGAGTTGCCGATGCAGGTGGTGCAGCCGTAGCCGACCAGGTTGAAGCCGAGCTTCTCCAGGTACGGGGTGAGTCCGGCGCGGTCGTAGTAGTCGGTGACGACCTTCGAGCCGGGCGCCAGGGACGTCTTGACCCACGGCTTGCGGGCCAGGCCCTTCTCGACTGCCTTCTTCGCGAGCAGGCCGGCGCCGAGCATGACCGACGGGTTGGACGTGTTGGTGCACGAGGTGATTGCGGCGATCACGACGGCGCCGTGGTCCACGTCGAACTCCGTGCCGTCGGACAGCTTGACCGGCGTCGGGCTGGACGGGCGGCCCTGCACCGCCGCGTGGTTGTGCGCGTGCGGCTTGTCGGCGGCGTCCTGGCCGTTGCGGAACACGGCGGGGGAGTCGCTGGCCGGGAAGGACTCCGAGGACGCTTCGTCGGCGCGGCCGCCGGTCGCCGGGGTGTCGTCGACGTAGTCCGACAGCGCCTCGCGGAAGCACTGCTTGGCCGACGACAGCAGGATGCGGTCCTGCGGGCGCTTCGGGCCGGCGATGGACGCCACGACCGTGGAGAGGTCCAGCTCGAGCGTCTCGGAGAACGCCGGCTCCACGGACGGGTCGTGCCACAACCCGTTGGCCTTGGCGTAGGTCTCGACGAGCTGGATCTGGTCGGCCTTGCGGCCGGTGAAGGTCAGGTACCGCAGTGTCTCGTCGTCGATCGGGAAGATCGCGCAGGTGGAGCCGTACTCCGGGCTCATGTTGCCGATGGTCGCGCGGTTGGCCAGCGGGACGGCGGCGACGCCGGGGCCGTAGAACTCGACGAACTTGCCCACGACGCCGTGCTCGCGCAGCATCTCGGTGATCGTCAGGACCAGGTCGGTGGCGGTCGAGCCGTCCGGCAGCTCGCCGGTGAGCTTGAAGCCGACGACGCGCGGGATCAGCATGCTGACCGGCTGGCCGAGCATGGCCGCCTCGGCCTCGATGCCCCCCACGCCCCAGCCGAGCACGCCCAGTCCGTTGACCATCGTGGTGTGCGAGTCGGTGCCGACCAGGGTGTCGGGGTACACGACGCCGTCCCGCTGGAAGACGACGCGGGCCAGGTACTCGATGTTGACCTGGTGGACGATGCCGGTGCCGGGCGGGACGACCTTGAACTCGTCGAACGCCGTCTGGCCCCAGCGCAGGAACTGGTAGCGCTCCTTGTTGCGCTCGTACTCCAGCTCGACGTTGCGGGCGAACGAGTCGGGCGTGCCGAACAGGTCGGCGATGACCGAGTGGTCGATGACCAGCTCGGCCGGCGCCAGCGGATTGATCTTGGTGGCGTCACCGCCGAGCTCGACGACTGCCTCGCGCATCGTGGCCAGGTCGACGACCGCCGGCACGCCGGTGAAGTCCTGCATGACGACACGCGCGGGCGTGAACTGGATCTCGGTGTCCGGGTCGGCGCTCGGGTCCCAGTTCGCCAGCGCCTCGATCTGTGCCTTCGTGACGTTCTTGCCGTCCTCGGTGCGCAGCAGGTTCTCGAGCAGCACCTTCAAGCTGAACGGCAACCGCTCCGCGCCGGGGACCGCGTCCAGCCGGTAATACTCGAAGCTGGCATCGCCCACCTGAAGCTGACTGCGAGCATTGAACGAGTTCTTGCTCTCTGCGGACACGTCGGGCTCCTTCGTCGCGGCTGGTCCGGTGCTGGGTCTTCCGAAAGATGTCTTGACGTCAAGATACCACCGGCCCGGATAGGGTCAGCAGGTGCTCGCGGGGTCTGGAGTTCGCGTACTGCGGGCAGTCCACGCGGTGGGCTGGCACCGGATCCGGATCGCCTGCGCCGTCGCGTACTTCGGCCTCCTCGCGTTCTGGTTCGTCGCCGAGGGCGTGCCCACCGACCGCAAGCAGCTGTCCTACCTGGTGGTGATCGGGCTCGCGATCAGCTGCCTCGGCCGCGGCTGGCGCCGGCTGCTCTGGGTGGTGATCGACTGGCTGCCGTTCACCCTCGTGCTGATGTTCTACGACTCGTCCCGCGCGCTCGCGGACACGATGGGCATGCCGCTGCACGAGCAAGACATCGAACAGGCCGAGCGCTGGCTGTTCGGCGGCGTCGACCCGAGCGTGTGGCTGCAGGCGCACCTGTACACCCCGCTGCACGTGCACTGGTACGACGCGCTCGCGACGCTGATCTATACGTCGCACTTCGTGGTGACACCGGTGCTGGCCGCGGTGCTGTGGCTGCGCCAGCGGCAGCTGTGGCTGCGGTACATCAGCCGGGTGATCGTGCTGTCGTTCGCCGGGCTGGCCACCTACATCCTGTTCCCGGAGGCGCCGCCGTGGCTCGCCGCGCGCGACGGGTACCTGCCACCGATCGCGCGGCTGTCCGCGCGCGGCTGGGAGTACGTCCACGCCGGGTTCGCGCACCGGCTGCTCGTGGCCGGGCAGAACGGCGGTTCCAACCCGGTCGCTGCGATGCCGTCCCTGCACTTCGGGTTCTCCCTGCTCGCGGCGCTGTTCGTCGCCGGGCTGCTGCGGTCCCGGTGGCGCCTGCTGCTGTACATCTACCCGCTGCTGATGGGACTCACGCTCGTCTACACCGGCGAGCACTACGTCCTCGACCTGATCTTCGGCGGCCTGTACGCCGGCAGCGTGCACCTGGCACTTATCCGGTCCGAACGCTGGTGGCAGGAGCGGCGGCTACGGCGGACGGCAATCGGGCCGATGGATACGGCGACGGAGCTGACGCCGGCCGGCTGAGCTTCAGTTGGGGCTGCTGTTGCCGATGTTTCCTGTGTGGCTGCTGGCGCATTTGAGGCCGCAGTGGCAGTCTGACAGGGTCGTGCCGTAGATCGGAAGTGAGTCTCCGCCGTGCAGCTGTGCCGTATCGGGCGCACGCGCTCCCGGGCAATGGCCGGGCTGGCCGCGCTCGCGACCGCCGCCTCGCTCGTCGTCGTCGCCCATCCGGCGCTCTCCGCGACCCCGCCGCCGAATCCGACGGACGGCCAGATTCAGAACGCGCAGAACCAGAAGGCGGCGCTGGCCGATCAGGTCGGGCAGCTCACCGCGCGCGTCGCGACGCTGACCGCGCTGTCCCACCAGCTCGAGGCCGCGAAGGAACTGGCCGAGCAGAAGGTCGCCCTCGCGATCTCCAAGCTCGAGCAGGCCAAGCAGACCGCGCAGCAGACGGCGCAGGACGCCGTGGCCGCCGAGCACAAGGTCAAGCAGGCGCAGCGCGAGTTCGTCGAGTACGCGCAGGCCTCGTACATGAGCGGCGACGTGCAGGGCATGACCGGCACGTTGCTCACCGCCGACGACCCGAACGCGCTGCTGCAGCAGAGCGCGCTGCAGGGCTACCAGGCCACCCACCAGCTCAGCGCGATCGACAACCTGCAGCGGGCGACCGTCGCGAAGTCGAACGCGGACGCCGCCGCGCGCAAGGCCGTCGACGACCAGACCAAGGCGGCTGCCGCCGCCAAGCAGGCTGAGCAGGAGGCCGCGTCGGCCGTCGCCGCGGCCAAGGCCCAGCAACAGCAGGTGACGCAGACGCTGTCGTCGGCGCAGAGCCAGCTGAACGCCGCGCAGGAGCGGCTGCACACCCTCAACGGCCAGCGCGCCGCGTACGAGGCCTGGCGGCAGCACCAGATCGCGCTGCGCAAGGCCCGCGAGCGCCGGCTGCGGCTGGAACGCTTGCGTGCCGCGCGGTTGGCACAGGAGCACCAGTCGCAGGGTGGTGGCGGCGGGAGCGTCGGTGGCGGAGGCGGAGCCAGTGCCCCGTCCGGCGGCACCTGGACGGCCGGGAAGGGCTGGGCCGCGGTGCACCGCGCCGAGCAGTACCTGGGCACGATGTACGCGTGGGCCGGCGGCAACGCCTACGGCCCGACCTACGGAGTATGCGCCGGCGACGGCGCGTTCAACGACTGCCACATCAGGGGCTTCGACTGCTCCGGCCTGGTCATGTACGCGTGGGGACCGAACCTGTACCTGGACCACTACGCGGCCACGCAGTACACGCAGGCGGGCTCGATCCACCCGAGCCCGGGCAACTTCAAGCCCGGTGACCTGCTGTTCTGGAGCTCCAACGGGACGATCGCCGGCATCCACCACGTCGCGATCTACGTCGGCAACGGCAACGTGATCCAGGCTCCGGAGAGCGGCGAGGTCATCCAGATCACGCCGTGGGACCAGGTCTCGTGGGGTTATTTCGGAGCCACCCGTCCGCTGACGTGATTCCTGGGTAGCGTGGACGGGTGACCTCGTCCACGCCGCCCGTCGAGCCCGTCCTTCGCGACAGCTTCGGCCGGGTGGCCACGGACCTGCGCCTGTCGCTGACCGATCACTGCTCGCTGCGCTGCACGTACTGCATGCCCGCCGAGGGCCTGGACTGGCTGGCCAAGACCGACCGGCTCAGCGACGACGAGATGGTGCGCCTGGCCGCGGTATTCGTCGGCCTCGGCGTGACGAGCATCCGGCTGACCGGCGGCGAACCGCTCGTGCACCCGACCCTGGTCCCGGTGGTGGCGCGCCTGGCCGAGCTGCGCCCGCGCCCGGAGCTGTCGCTGACCACCAACGCGGTGACGCTGGACCGGTCGGCCGACGCCCTGGTCGCCGCCGGGCTGGACCGGATCAACATCTCGCTGGACACCCTGGACCGTGACCGGTTCGCCAGCCTCACCCGGCGCGACCGGCTGCCGGACGTGCTGGCCGGGATCGAGGCCGCCGCGCGGGCCGGGATCCGTCCGCTGAAGATCAACTCGGTGATGATGCGCGAGAACCTGGTGGAGGCACCCGAGCTGCTGCAATGGGCGCTGCGCGCGGGCTACGAGCTGCGCTTCATCGAGCACATGCCGCTGGACGCGGACCACGTCTGGACGCGCGAGGGCATGGTGACCGCGGCCGAGGTGCTTGACCTGCTCGGCCGCGACTTCGTGCTCGCGCCGCGCGGGCACGGCGGGCATGGCGGTCACGCGCCGGCCGAGGACTTCGACGTGCTGGCCGGTCCCGGCCGCGCGCAGTGGCGCTCGTTCCGGGTCGGCGTGATCGCGTCCGTGACCCGTCCGTTCTGCCGCGACTGCGATCGGCTGCGGCTCACGGCCGACGGCCAGCTGCGCACCTGCCTGTTCGCCAAGGACGAGACGGATTTGCGCGGCCCACTGCGGGCCGGGGCGTCGGAAACGGAGCTCGGCGAGCTGATCCGCCTCGCGGTGGCCGGCAAGCAGGCCGGGCACGGCATCGACGCGGCCGACTTCGTCCAGCCCGCGCGCACGATGTCCGCGATCGGCGGCTGACTGTTGGCCCCGTAGCAGGGCCCGCTGCGGCGTGTCGTCCCTGCTATGGGGCCAATGGAGTGGTTTCCAGCAGGAAGCCGCGCACGGACAGGTAGTCGCTCAGGTAGGCCACGTGCTCCGGGCACGCCAGCCAGTGCTTCACGCGCGACGTGTCGTGGATGCGCGGATTGCGCCAGCGCACGTCGACGGTTGCCTCGGCGCGGCAGCCTTTCGCCGAGCAGCGCGGGGGTCCGTCGACATCGTCAACACCTGGCAAGGACACAGCACTTGTATACGCGTTCTCCGGGGCGGCGCGGTGCGCGGTCCCGTACGGTGAAGACGTCCGGCCGAGCGCGAGGAGAGACGTCAGTGACCGAACACGTGCACACGCCCGCCGAGGACGCCACGGCGCTCGAGCGGGTGATGTTCGAGGTGAAGCGCGTGATCGTCGGGCAGGAGCGGCTGGTCGAGCGGATGCTGGTCAGCCTGCTCGCGCAGGGCCACTGCCTGCTCGAGGGCGTACCCGGCGTCGCCAAGACGCTCGCCGTCGAAACGCTCGCCCGCACCGTGAGCGGTTCGTTCTCGCGGCTGCAGTTCACGCCCGACCTGGTGCCGTCCGACATCGTCGGCACCCGTATCTACCGTCCGGGCAGCGAACGGTTCGACACCGAGCTCGGGCCGATCATGGCCAACTTCGTGCTGGCGGACGAGATCAACCGCGCGCCCGCGAAGGTGCAGTCCGCGCTGCTCGAGGTGATGGCCGAGAAGCACGTGACGATCGGTGGCCAGCGCTTCGACGTGCCGCGTCCGTTCCTGGTGCTGGCCACGCAGAACCCGATCGAGTCCGAGGGCGTCTACCCGCTGCCGGAGGCGCAGCGCGACCGCTTCCTGATGAAGATCTCGGTCGGCTACCCGACCGCCGCCGAGGAGCGCGAGATCGTCTACCGGATGGGTGTGGACGCGCCCGTCGCGAACCCGGTGATCAGCACCGACGAGCTGCAGCGGCTGCAGGCGACCGCGGCCCGCGTGTTCGTCCACCACGCGATCGTCGACTACGTGGTGCGGGTCGTGATCGCCACGCGGCACCCGGCCGAGCACGGCATGCCGGACGTCGCGCACTGGGTGTCCTACGGCGCCAGCCCGCGCGCCAGCCTCGGCCTGATCGCGGCCGGGCGCGCGCTCGCGCTGCTGCGCGGCCGCGACTACGTGCTCCCGCAGGACGTACTGGACGTCGCCGGCGACGTGCTCGCGCACCGGCTCGTGCTCAGCTACGACGCGATCGCCGACGGCGTGCCCGCGGCGCAGGCGGTGCGGCGCGTGCTGCAGACGATCCCGTTGCCGCAGGTCGCCCCGCGCCAGCGTGCCGGCGGGCCGCCGCCGATCACCACCGCGCCCGGTCCGCAGCAGCAGTCCCCCTGGGCGTCCTAGCGTTGACTCTCGATCTCGACTCTGCCGAACCGCTGCTCCGCAAGCTGGAGCTGAAGGTGCGCAACCGGCTGGACGGGTTGCTGCAGGGTAACTACGTGGGCCTGGTGCCCGGGCCCGGCACGGAGGCGGGGGAGTCGCGCCAGTACGTGCCCGGTGACGACGTGCGCCGGATGGACTGGCCGGTCACGGCGCGCACCACGATCCCGCACGTGCGCCAGACGATCGCGGACCGCGAGCTGGAGACCTGGCTGGTCGTGGACGTGTCGGCCAGCATGGACTTCGGCACGGCCCGCAGCGAGAAGCGCGAGCTGGCGCTGGCCGCGATCACGGCGATCTCGCACCTGACCGTGCGCGGCGGCAACCGGATCGGTGCCGTCGTCGGGGACGGGCGGCAGGTGTACCGGATCCCGGCGATGCCCGGACGCCAGCACGCCCGCCATCTCGTCCGCCGGATCGCGGCCACGCCGCGCGCGGAGCCGGCCGAGGACGGTCCGGTCGTCGGCCTGGCCGGGATGCTCGAGTCGCTGCGCCGCCCGCAGCGGCGCCGCGGCCTGGTCGCCGTGATCTCGGACTACGTCGAGGCGGGCGGCGCGGACGCCGACGAGCCCGGTTGGGTCCGTCCGCTGCGCGCGCTGGCCGATCGGCACCAGTTGCTGGGCGTGGAAATCCTCGACCCGCGCGAGCTCGCGCTGGAGCCGGCCGGTCTGGTGACGTTCGTGGACCCGGAGAGCGGACGGCAGCTCGAGGTGCAGACGTCCTCGTCCGACGTGCGCCAGCGGTACGCACAGGCGGCGGCCGTGCAGCGCGGCCGGATCGCAGCCGCCCTGCGCCGGGCCGGGGCCGCGCACCTGCAGCTGCGCACCGACCGCGACTGGGTCACCGACCTCGTCCGGTTCGTCATCGCCCAGCGGCAGGCCGGGTTCGCCGGCGTCCGGAGGGCAGTGCGCTGATGCACTTCCTGTCCCCGGGTTGGCTGCTGCTGCTGATCGTCGTCGCGGTCCTGGTCGCCGCCTATGTGCTGCTGCAGCTGCGCCGAAAGGTGTTCGTGGCCCGGTTCAGCAACCTGGAACTGCTCGGCAGCGTCGCGCCGCGGCGTCCTGGTTGGCGCCGGCACCTGACGTTCGCGCTGCTCATCGCCGGCCTGACCGTGCTGACCATCGGTGTCGCGCAGCCGACGGCGGCGGTCCGCGTGCCGCGCGACCGGGCGACGGTCGTGCTCGCTATCGACGTCTCGCTGTCGATGGAGGCGACGGACGTGCTCCCGTCCCGCATCCAGGCCGCGCAGATGGCGGGCAAGAAGTTCGCCGACCTGCTGCCCGCGCGGATCAATCTCGGGCTGGTGTCCTTCGGCGGGAACGCGAGCGTGCTGGTCTCGCCGACGCTGGACCGCGACCCGGTGAAGAAGGCGATCGACGGACTGAAGCTGCAGGAGTCGACCGCGATCGGCGAGGCGATCTTCACGTCGCTGCAGGCGATCAGCGTCTTCAGCCAGGCAACCACGGCCAAGGGCGAGAGGCCGCCGCCGGCGCGGATCGTGCTGCTGAGCGACGGCACGAACACCGTCGGCCGTCCTGTCTCCGAAGCGGTGGCTGCGGCCAAGAAGGCCCATGTGCAGATCTCGACGATCGCGTTCGGAACCCCGAACGGCACGGTCACCTACAAGGGCGACACGCTCGCCGTCCCCGCCGACCGCTCGACGCTGCACGCGATCGCGGACGAGACCGGCGGGTCGTTCCACACCGCGGCCTCGGTGCAGGAGCTGGAGCAGGTGTACCAGAACATCGGCTCGCAGATCGGCTACACGACCCAGCAGCGGGACGTCAGCTGGCGGTTCCTGGCGATCGGCCTGTTCGTGCTGTTCGCGGCGGCCGGCACCTCCATGCTCTGGGCCGGCCGCCTCGTCTAGCGCTGTGCAACGCCCGCGCGGGGTCACCGGTCCGTGCGCCGGGCGGCTGAGCCGCGCGGTCAGCTCGTCGGGTCGAGAACCAGCTTGCCGATCGAGCTGCGGTCCAGCAGCGCGCGGTGGGCGTCGGCGGCCTGGTCGAGCGAGTAGCGGCGGCCGATCACCGGCTTCAGCTCGCCGTCGGCGATGAGGGTCATCAGGTCCTGGACGGCGGCTGCGAGCAGCTGCGGCCGCTGCACGACGTGCACCAGCCAGAAGCCGATCACGCCCGCGCTGCGCGCCATCAGCTTGCCGGGATCGACCGGCGACGGCGCGGTGCGCGAGGCCATGCCGAAGGTGGCGAGCCGTCCGAGCGGGGCGAGCGCGGCCAAGCTCGCGTCGAACACGCGGCCACCGGTCATCTCCAGCACCACGTCCACGCCGCGGCCGCCGTTCGCGTCGCGCAGCGCGGCCGTCAGGTCGTCCGTCCTGGAGTCGACGGCGACGTCGGCGCCGAGATCGAGGGTCAGCTGCCGCTTCTCGACGCTGGACGCGGTCGCGATGATCCGGCCCGCGCCCCACCGCCGAGCGAGCTGGATGGCGAGCGTGCCGACGCCGCCCGCTCCGGCGTGCACGACCACGGTCTCGCCTTCGGCGAGGTGCGTGCTGGTACGCAGCAGGTGCCACGCGGTCGCGCCCTGCACGAGCGTGGTCAGCGCCTGCTCGTCATTGACCGCGTCCGGGATCGGGAACAGCCGGTTCGGGTCGGCCGCGACCTTCTGCGCGTACCCGCCGGAGCCCAGCAGTCCGAGCAGCCGGCGCCCGTCCGGCGCGCGCACGACGACCTCCCCGCCGGGGATCATCGGCAGCGTCTGCTTGGCGAGATAGGAGTCCTCGGTCTGGTGCGTGTCCGCGTAGTTGACGCCGGCCGCGAGCACGTCGAAGACCTGCTCGCCGTTCGACGGCTGCGGATCGGGCAGTTCGGAGACGACCAGGGTCTCGGGCCCGCCGAACTCGGTGATCTGGATTCCGCGCACGGGGTAACCGTACTCACCGGTAGTGCGCGGACCGGAAGCGTCGCTGCCGCGATCGGCTAGCGTGGGTCCCCGTGACTCGGACGGTGCTGGTGACGGGCGGCAATCGGGGGATCGGCCTGGCGATCGCGCAGGCGTTCGCGGCGAACGGCGACAACGTCGCGGTCACGCACCGCGGGTCGAACGTGCCGGCGGGACTGTTCGGCGTCCGCTGCGACGTGACGTCCTCCGACGACGTGGACGCCGCGTTCGGCGCGGTCGAGTCGGAGTTCGGCGCCGTCGAGGTGCTGGTTTCCAACGCGGGCATCACCGACGACACGCTGCTGATGCGGATGGGCGAGGACAGCTTCCAGCGCGTGCTGGACGCGAACCTGACCGGTGCCTACCGAGTGGCCAAGCGCGCGACGCCCGGCATGCTCAAGGCCCGGCGCGGCCGGATGATCTTCATCTCCTCGGTGGTCGCGCTCGTCGGCTCGCCCGGCCAGGCCAACTACGCCGCGAGCAAGGCGGGCCTGATCGGCCTGGCCCGCTCCATCGCGCGCGAGCTGGGCAGCCGGTCGATCACCGCGAACGTGATCGCGCCCGGCTTCGTCGAGACGGACATGACCGCCGAGCTCACCGACGCGCGCCGCAAGGAGATCCTCGGCAACGTGCCGCTGAACCGGTACGGGACCGCCGAGGAGATCGCCGGCGCCGCGCTGTACCTCGCCTCTGACGCCGGCGCGTACGTGTCCGGCGCGGTGCTGCCGGTCGACGGCGGACTGGGAATGGGGATCTAGCCATGGGCCTGTTGGACGGCAAGCGGCTGCTGATCACCGGCGTGATCACCGACGCCTCGCTCGCGTTCGGTGTCGCGCGGATGGCGCAGGAGCAGGGCGCGCAGGTCGTGCTCACCGGCTTCGGGCGCATGTCGCTGGTCGAGCGCGTGGCCAAGCGGCTGCCGCAGCCTGCGCCGGTGCTCGAACTCGACGTCACCGACGAGCAGCACCTGGCCACCCTCGCCGACCGCGTCCGCGAGCACGTGGACGGGATCGACGGCGTGTTCCACTCGATCGGGTTCGCGCCGGCGTCCTGCCTCGGTGGCGGGTTCCTGGATGCGCCGTGGGAGGACGTCGCGACCGCCGTCCAGGTGTCGGCGTACTCGCTCAAGGCGCTGGCCGCCGCGTCTCTGCCGCTGTTCGGGAACGCCGGCGGCTCGATCCTCGGCCTGACGTTCGACGCGCGCGTGGCCTGGCCGGCCTACGACTGGATGGGCGTCGCGAAGGCGGGCCTGGAGTCGACCTCGCGCTACCTTGCCCGCGAACTCGGCCCGCGCAAGATCCGGGTGAACCTGATCGCCGCGGGGCCGATCCGCACGATGGCCGCCAAGAGCATCCCCGGCTTCAGCACGTTCGAAGACGCCTGGAACGGGCGCGCGCCGCTGGGCTGGGACAACGACGACAGCGAGCCGGTCGCGCGGACCGCGTGCGCGCTGATGTCGGACTGGTTCCCGTCCACCACCGGCGAGATGGTCCACGTCGACGGCGGCTTCCACGCGATGGGCGTCTGAGATCCCCCGATGAGCACCAGCGAGTTCGACGCGTTCCTGCTGCTGTCGTTCGGCGGGCCTGAGGGGCCGGACGACGTGATGCCCTTTCTGCGCAACGTGACACGCGGCCGCGGCATCCCGGACGAGCGCCTCGCCGCGGTGGCCGAGCACTACCACCACTTCCACGGCGTCTCGCCAATCAACGCCGGCAACCGCGCGCTGATCGCGGCGCTGCGCGAGGAGTTCGACGCGCACGGGATCGCGCTGCCGATCTACTGGGGCAACCGCAACTGGAAGCCGTACGTGGCCGACGCGGTACGGCAGATGCGCGACGACGGCGTGGGGCGCGCGCTGGTGCTGGCCACCAGCGCGACCGGCGGCTACTCCTCGTGCCGGCAGTACCGCGAGGACATGGCGCAGGCACGCACGGTCGCGGGGGAGGGCTCGCCGCAGCTGGTCAAGCTGCGACACTTCTTCGACCACCCCGGGTTCGTCGCGGCGAACCTGGACGGTGCCCGCACGGCGCTGGAGTCGCTGCCGGCGGACGTGCGCGACGACGCGCGGCTGGTGTTCACGGCGCACTCGGTGCCGGTGTCGATGAACGCGTCGTCCGGGCCGGACGCGTTCGGCGGCGGGCTGTACGAGGCGCAGCAGCGCGAGACCGCGCGCTTGGTCGCCATGCTGCTGCGTGGCCCGGACGCGGAGTTCGACCTGGTCTGGCAGTCGCGGTCCGGGCCGCCGCAGGTGCCGTGGCTCGCGCCAGACATCAACGATCACCTGCGCGACCTGGCACAACGCGGCACGCGGGCGGTCGTGGTCTGCCCGACCGGCTTCGTCGCCGATCACCTCGAGGTGCTGTGGGACCTGGACAACGAGGCGGCGCAGACCGCGGCCGAGCTCGGCCTGCACTTCGCGCGCGCGGCCGCCGCGGGGACGCATCCCGGCTTCGTCGCCGCGATCCGCGAGCTCGTCCAGGAGCAACTGGACGGCGCCGAGCCCAAGACCCTGGGCACGCTCGGGATCTGCGGCGTCGACTGCCCGGCCGACTGCTGCCCGGGGCCCCAGCGCCGTCTCACCTGAGCCGTGCAGACGTTCCCGGACGGACCGGAGGTCGCGCTGCCCGCGGGTGACGTGACCGTGGGCGTGGTGCGCGTCGGCGACACCGTCCGGCGCCCGCACCAGCCCACCAGCGAAGCGGTAGCCGCGTACCTGCGCCACCTGCAGTCCGTCGGGTTCGCCGGCGCGCCGCGTTACCTGGGACGGGACGCCCAGCGCCGGGACGTGCTCAGCTTCATCGAGGGAGACGTCCCTGGTGATCCGCCCGAGCCGTGGGCGGCCGCCGACGACGTGCTGCCGGGGGTCGGGCGGCTGGTGCGCTCGCTGCACGACGCGAGCGAGGGCTGGCGACCGCAGCTCGACTTCGACGCCCGCGTGCGCGACCGGCCGCGCGCCCCACTGCCAGAGGGCGAACCGCGGCTGGTGGCGCACCGGGACGTCACGCCGCAGAACGTCGTCTTCCGCGACGGGCGGGCCGCCGCGCTCGTCGACTTCGACCTGGTGAACTGGACGACGCGCTCGGTCGATCTCGCGAACACCGCGATGCACTGGGTCCCGCTGAGCGATCCGCGGGACCGTCCGGCCGTGTACGACGGCATCGACGAGGGCAGCCGGTTGCGGCTGCTGCTCGACGGCTACGGCGGGGACGCGGTTTCCGGCGCCGCGGTGCTGGCCGCGTGCCGGCTGCGCTTCGCCGGGCTGTACGACTCGATGCGCTGGAACGCCGAGCACCTCGGTGGCGGCTGGACGCGGATGTGGGACGAGGGGGTCGGCGAGAAGATCCGCCGCCGCGTCGCGTGGTTCAGCACGGTCGAGCCGCGGCTGCGCGCCGCGCTCGCCTGACCGGCCGACTGCGTCACAGTTCGGCTGCGTCCGGCGGCAGCTGCTCAGCTTCGCGCACTGTGCGCCGAAAGTGCCGGTGGAGCCGTGCGTCCTGGTTCCGTAATCGTTGGAGGATCCATGTCCACGCAGCCCGCGCCGACCCGCCCGGCCCTGTTCGGCCGCCACCAGGTTCGCGGGCGCGAGGCCCGTCGCCCGAACGGCGCACTGGACGAAGCGCTCACCGAGTTCGCCGGCCTGTCCGGCCAGCTTGGCATCGAGGTCGCTGACATCTCCGGCAACATCGACGCGCTGTCCGGAGCCGTCACCGAGCAGGCCCAGCTGTCCGTCCGGCTGAACGCCACCGCGGAGGAGATCGCCGCCGCGAACCACCAGGTCGAGGCTGCCGTCACGCAGGCGTACACCGCCACGACGCTGGCCAGCGAGGAGGCGACCAACGCGCGCGGGACGGTGAGCGCGTCGCTGTCGCAGCTGACCGAGTTCGTCGACTGGGTCGGCCAGACCGGTGCCCAGCTGGCCGAGGTCGCCCGCGCCCTGGTCGGCATCACGCAGGCCGCGTCCCAGATCGACAAGATCGCGCAGCAGACCCACATCCTGGCCCTGAACGCGCGCATCGAGGCCGCGCGGTCCGGATCGGCCGGGCAGGGGTTCCAGGTGATTGCCGATTCGATCCGCGAGCTCGCGGACGAGACCATCCGCGCCGCCAAGGACATCGACGCGACGATCGGCCCGCTGGCCCGCCGGATCGGCGACCTCACCCAGCAGGGCGATCAGGCGCGGACCCAGGCCGAGGCCGTGCGCGAGAGCACGCACTCGATCTCGGCCATGATCGAGACGGTTACCGGCGCGCTCGGCACCGCGGACGAGCAGGTGGCCGAGATCAAGGACGCCGCCGCGGCGATCCGTTCGGACGTCGACGGCTTCCTGACTTCGCTGTCACCGCTCGCGACCGGGCTCGAACACTCCAGCCACGAGCTCAACGCGGCCCGCGAGCGGGCGGCGAACATGCTGCAGCTCAGCGAGAAGCTGGTCGCGACGAGCGCGCGCACCGGCGTCCGCACCGCCGACACGCCACTGATCGAAGCCGCGCTGGACACCGCGGCGCGCGTCTCGGCGCTGTTCACGGCCGCTGTCCAGCGCGGCGAGATCAGCATGGCGGACCTGTTCGACGAGCGGTACCAGCCGATCGAGGGCAGCGACCCGCAGCAGCACCTCACGCGATTCACCGAGTTCTGCGACCGCGTGCTTCCCGAGATCCAAGAGCCGCTGCTCCGCGTCGACCCGCGCGTGGCGTTCGCGATCTGCACCGACCGCAACGGCTACGTCCCGACGCACATGAACCGGGTGTCCCAGCCGCAGGGCGCCGACCCGGTCTGGAACGCCGCGCACTGCCGCAACCGGCGCATCTTCGGCGACCGCACCGGGTTGACCTGCGGACGCAACACCGAGCCGTTCATCGTGCAGACCTACCGGCGCGACATGGGCGGCGGGACGTTCGTGATGATGAAGGACACGTCCGCGCCGATCTGGGTCAACGGGCGGCACTGGGGCGGCTTCCGCATCGGTTACACGGCCACCGCCTGAATCGCGGCCCCACACGGTCAGTACGTCAGCGCGTTGTAGCCGGCGAGGCGGGCCCGGCGCACGGCCGCGGCCAGCGGGCGCAGACCCTCCGCGCGCGCGGCGATGCCGGTGCGGTCGATCGCGCCACCGGTCGGGTCGCGGAAGGCAAGGTCGAGCACGGCCTGCAGCCGCTCGGCCTGCGCGACCAGGGCCACCGCCCGGGACGGGAAGCGCGGCGGCAGGTTCAGGTGCTCACCCGCGCGCCGCGCGTCGTGCAGCTCATCGGCGATGTCGTCGATCCAGCCCGCGACGTCGGCGGCGCTGAGCATCGACGCGGAGTCGCGGATGACCTGGGTGAGCTCGTACTGCGCGTCGCCGACGGACTGGTAGTCGTCCGGCGGCGGCTCGGTGCGGAACGCCTGCCACAGCACGGTGGACGGGGCGCTGCTCGGCGCGTAGTCGATCACCTGCGGCACCAGCCCGAGCGTCCCGCCGCACACCGCCTCGCCGGCCTCCAGGGCGCTGCTGCGAAAGCCCGCCGGGCCGGGCAGGCCGCGCACGTCGCCGGCGACGGGCAGTACCAGCCGCACCGGCTGGCCGGCCCGCCGCCAGGCGACCAG
>DASRSS010000186.1:0-4131 GCA_035656335.1 Jatrophihabitantaceae bacterium
ACGGCGTGACGTTCCATGTACTCCGACATATCGATACGAACCATCGCGTCCTCATCACCGAACACCTGCTCGGCGAGCGCCTTGGCTAGCTCGGTCTTGCCGACGCCGGTCGGGCCGAGGAACAGGAACGATCCGGTCGGACGGTTCGGGTCGCTGATGCCCGCGCGCGCCCGACGCACCGCATCCGCGACGGCTTGCACCGCGGCCTTCTGGCCGATCACGCGCGAACCGAGTTCGTCCTCCATGCGCAGCAGCTTCGCGGTCTCGCCCTCGAGCATGCGGCCGGCCGGGATACCGGTCCACGCCGCGACCACGTCGGCGACGTCGTCGGCGGTGACCTCTTCCTTGACCAGCACGTCCTGCGCAGGCTCGGCCTCGGCCGCGGCGGAAAGCTCTTTCTCCAGCGCGGGAATCTCGCCGTACAGCAGCCGGGACGCGGCCTCGAAGTCGCCGTCCCGCTGCGCGCGCTCGGCCTGGCCGCGCAGGTCGTCCAG
Source organism: Jatrophihabitantaceae bacterium (assembly GCA_035656335.1). Lineage (GTDB taxonomy): Bacteria > Actinomycetota > Actinomycetes > Mycobacteriales > Jatrophihabitantaceae > DASRSS01. Next base: position 495 of record DASRSS010000186.1, read on the forward strand.
CCGCTTCTTCAGCTCGCCGACCTTGTTCAGCCCGGACTTCTCCCGCTCCCACCGCGCGTTGAGCGCGTCCAGCTTCTCGGTGAGATCGGCCTTCTCGGCCTGCAGCCGCGCCAGCCGCTCGCGCGACGCGTCGTCGGACTCCTTCTCGAGCGCCATCTCCTCCATGCGCAGCCGATCGACGTTGCGCTGCAGCTCGTCGATCTCGACCGGGCGCGAGTCGATCTCCATGCGCAGCCGGGACGCGGCCTCGTCCACCAGGTCGATCGCCTTGTCCGGCAGGAAGCGTGAGGTGATGTAGCGGTCGGACAGCGTCGCCGCCGCGACCAGGGCACCGTCGTTGATCTGCACCTGGTGGTGCGCCTCGTAGCGGCTCTTCAGGCCACGCAGGATGCCGATCGTGTCCTCGACGGACGGTTCACCCACGAACACCTGCTGGAAGCGGCGTTCCAGCGCCGGGTCCTTCTCGATGTGCTCGCGGTACTCGTCCAGGGTGGTCGCGCCGACCAGCCGCAGCTCGCCACGGGCCAGCATCGGCTTGAGCATGTTGCCGGCGTCCATCGCGCCGTCCCCGGTCGCGCCGGCACCGACCACGGTGTGCAGCTCATCGATGAACGTGACGACCTGCCCGCCGCTGTCCTTGATCTCGTTCAGGACGGCCTTGAGCCGCTCCTCGAACTCGCCGCGGTACTTCGCGCCGGCGAGCATCGAACCGAGGTCAAGGGCCATCAACCGCTTGCCACGCAAGGATTCCGGCACGTCTCCGGCAACGATGCGCTGCGCGAGACCCTCGACGACCGCGGTCTTGCCGACGCCGGGTTCGCCGATCAGCACCGGGTTGTTCTTGGTGCGCCGCGAGAGCACCTGCACGACGCGGCGGATCTCGGCGTCGCGCCCGATCACCGGGTCGATCTTGCCCTCGCGCGCCGCCTCGGTCAGGTCGACGGCGTACTTCTCCAGCGCCTGGAAGGTGCCCTCCGGGTCCGCGGTGGTGACCCGCTGCGAGCCGCGGATCGACTGCAGCGCATCGCGCAGCGCCGCCGCGGTCACGCCCTGCCGGGTGAGCAGGTCGGCCACAGTGCCACCGGCCTCGGCCAGTCCGAGCAGCAGGTGCTCCGTCGAGACGTACTCGTCGGAGCGATCACGCGCCTCGCGCTCGGCTGCGCCCAGCACGGCGAGCATGCCGCGGGACGTTTGCGGTGCGCCGACTGAAGCGCCGCTGGCCGAGGGCAGCGCGTCGACGAGCCGCTGCGCCTCGGCGCGCAGCGCGAGCGGGTCGACGCCCACCGCTTGCAGCAGCGGACGCGGCAGGCCCTCGGCGTCGTCCAGCAGCGCGACGGCGAGGTGCGCGGGTTCCACGTTCGGGTTGCCGCGCTCGGCGGCGGTCGTCACGGCGGACGACACCGCCTGCTGGCTGCGGGTGGTCATGTCCATGGTCTGGGTTCTCCCACTTCCTCGGTACAAGTCCGGTGATCAAGAGCCGGAAATGGTCGCCCTGGCGGCCACTTGCTGCTGTTGATCACGGCGGTTACCGGCGCTGGTTTCGGCGTTGTGCCTGCTGCGGCTGCCACACCACTAAGGCGGTCGAGCCGGAGCTGCGCCGCACCAGTTCGGCGTGCGCGTGGTCGAGTTCGGCCGACAGCTCGGCGACCCGGGCGCGCAGCGCGTCGACGTGCGATTCGAGTTCGATGATCCGTTTGATGCCGGCGAGGTTGACGCCCTCCTCCTGCGACAGGCGCTGAACCTCACGCAGCAGCGCCACGTCGCGGGCCGAGTAGCGCCGTCCGCCGCCGGGCGTCCGTCCGGGCGTCACGAGCCCGAGCCGGTCGTACTGGCGCAGGGTCTGCGCGTGCATGCCGGCGAGTTCGGCCGCGATGGAGATGACGAACACCGGGGCGTCGTCGGGCACCTCGCGCGGGGGGATCGGCCTAGGCATGGTGCGCCGCCCCCTGCTGACGGGCCAGCGCCGCGGTGATCCGGCTGCGCGGATCGTCGTCTCGAGTCGCGGCGATGTACTTCTCCAGCGCCTCGCGTGCCTCTCCCGAAACCTTCTGCGGGACGGCCACCTCGACCGTCACGAGCAGGTCGCCGCTCTTGCCGCCGCGGGTGATGCCGCGTCCGCGCACCCGCAGCGTGCGGCCGGACGGGGTGCCGGGCGCGATCTTCAGCGCGACGGATCCGTCCAGCGTCGGGACGCGCAGCGTGGTGCCGAGCGCGGCCTCGCCGAACGTGATCGGCACGGTGAGCGTGAGGTCGTCGCCGCTGCGTCCGAACAGGTCGTGCGCGCCGACGTGCACGGTGACGAACAGGTCGCCGGACCGGCCGCCGTTCGTGCCGGGCGTGCCCTTGCCGGGGATGCGCAGCCGCGCGCCGTCGCGGATGCCGGCCGGCACGCGCACGTTGATCGTCCGCGTCTGGTTCGTGACGCCGGTGCCGCCGCAGTCGGGGCACGGCGAGTCGACGACGGTGCCGGTGCCGCGGCACTCGCGGCACGGCTCGCTGAACCCGAACGCGCCCTGGTTGCGGCTGACGAATCCGGTGCCGCCGCAGTTGGTGCACCGGTGCGTGCCGGTGCCCGGACGCGCTCCCGAACCGTGGCAGGTGCGGCACGTCCCCGGGCCGGACAGCTGCAGCGGCAACGTGGTTCCGCGCACCGCCTCGTCGAAGCCCAGGCTCAGGTCGGCGCTGACGTCCTGGCCGCGGGTCGGGCCGGCGCTGCGCGTGCCGCGGCCCGCGCTGCCGAACAGGTCGCTGAACAGATCGCCCAGGTTCGCGCTGCCGGCACCGCCCGCGCCGCCGAACAGGTCGGACATGTCGAACGTCGCGCCGCCACCGGGACCGCCCGCGCCCGGACGGAAGCCCCGGCCGAACAGCGAGCGGTCCTCGTCGTACTTGGCCCGCTTCTGCTTGTCCGACAGGACGTCGTAGGCCTCGGAGACCTCCTTGAAGCGCGCCTCTGCCTCGGCGTTGCCCGGGTTCTTGTCCGGATGCAGGTCACGCGCCAGCTTGCGGTAGGCCTTCTTGATCGTGGCCGCGTCGGCGTCCTTGGCGACGCCCAGCGCCGCGTAATAGTCCTTGGCCGGATCCACTGGACGTCACCTCCTCGCGTTACTCGTTTGCTTCGTTGTCGGTCGGCTCGTCGCCGATCGGGGTCTGCGCGTCGTCCGTCGGCGGAGCGCTCGGCGTCACCGGGTCGGTCACGCCGACCATCGCCGGACGCAGCAACCGCTCGCCGTGCCGGTAACCCTTGCGCATCACCGTGGTGCAGGTCGGGACGCTGACCTCGTCGCTCTCGTTGTGCAGAACGGCTTCGTGCACGGTCGGGTCGAACGGGTCGCCCTGCTCGCCGAACGCCTCGAGACCGAGCTTGCTGAACGCCAGCTCGAGGTGGTCGGCGATCGCCTTGAGCCCGCCGGTGAGATCACCGTGCTGGCGGGCGCGCTCGAGATCGTCCAGCACCGGCAGGAAGTCACCGAGCGCGCGGCCGACGGCGAGATCACCTGCCGCGAGCCGCTCACGCTCGGCGCGCTTGCGGTAGTTCGCGTACTCGGCCTGCAGGCGCTGCAGGTCGGCGGTCCGCTCGTCGAGCTGTGCCTGCAGCGCGGCCATCTCGTCCGAACTCGCGGCCGGGGCTGCCGGC
>DASRSS010000187.1:0-9779 GCA_035656335.1 Jatrophihabitantaceae bacterium
CCGACCTCGCCCTCGCCGCGCACCACCGCGTCGATCGCGCCGTCGGCCTGCTCCAGCACGTGCCTGCCGATGAACGAGACCGAGTGGCCGCCGACGAACACGTAGCACGACGGGTGCCGCCGCTTGATCTCGCGCGCGAGATCGATCACCTCGGGGACGTTGGCCAGATAGTTGAGCCCGAAGCCGACCGCCTCGGGCTCGAACTCGGCCAGCTCGCGGTAGAGGTCCTGATGCCGGAACACCTGCAGGTCGATGAGGCGGACCTCGTGGCCGGCCGCGCGGGCGGCGGCTGCCACGCGCTCGACACCGAGGGGTTCGAGGCGCAGGAAGATCTCTGAATACAGCAGGGCGCTGGGGTGGACGAACAGGGTACGCATGCGGCTCCGACCGGCGAAGCGACGCGAGTTCCTCTCGCGGCGGATGCCCGGCGGCGTGGCTACGCGGCACCCTTGCCTTCGACCTTAGTGACTACGCAGGTCGCCCTGTCAAAGCAGGCGCTCCAGCCCGCTGAATCCTGGATTCACCGCGCTCCAGCCCGGCGAATCCGGGATGCAGCGACGATCAAGAGTGTCCGAGGGGGGACTTGAACCCCCACGCCCTTTACGGGCACTAGCACCTCAAGCTAGCGCGTCTGCCATTCCGCCACCCGGACGAGTGCACGGGCGAGTTTAGCCCATCGCCACCGCTGCTCCGGACGGCCTCCGGACGCCGGCCGTGGCGGCCCGCACCTCCCGACACGCCGAGGCCCGCGCTTCAACTATCGGGATAGCTCACGTAGAGCTAACATGTGCTGGTCACGGCGGGGAGTGGCGTGCTGCTGGCCGCCGGACGACCTTTTGCCCGTCCCCGAACAGAGGTGGAGAGCATGCCCAGCGCCCGCGTGCGTGGCACGGTGCTGGCCGGGATCGCCGGCCTGGCACTGAGCGCCATGTTCGGGTTCGCTCCGGCGGCCTCTGCCGATACCGGATCCTCGCCCGCCCCGCTGGGCCTACTCGGCACTACTGTCGGCGGCACGCTCGGCGTCGTTAGCTCCACGCTCAACGGGCTCACTGGGTCGCTGACCCCGCCGGCCGATCGCGGAGCCGCGCACGTGGCGGCCGCGTCCAGCAGCCACCACGTCAAGCACGCGACCCATCGCGCCCACCGGGCGGCGCACCACCCGGCTCGCTCCACCGGCCCGGCGCACCGCGGCCGGTCCGGCCACGCCTGGACGGGCCACGGCCAGGCCCACCGGGCGACGCAGCACCACTCGGCGGGTGCGCGGCACGGCCTCCTGGCTCCCGCGCAGCGGCACAACGCCCGGCCGGCGGACGTGCGAGGGGCAGCTCACGGGCACGCGAAGCTGACCGCGTTCCAGTCGACGCCCACGCCGCAGAACCAGGGGCTGCTCGGCGGCTTGCTGGGCGGGCTGACGTCGCTCGTCAACGGGACGATCTCCGGCGTGACCGGCCTGGTCGGCGACACGACGCACGGTCTCGGGCAGCTACTCGGCGGGGGACAGTCCTCGTCCGCGCCGCCGCCGCACTCGCCACCGCCGACGGCACCGGGCGGCGGATCGAGCACGCCGTCCGCACCGGGATCGTCGACCCCGCCGTCGGCACCCCACCAACCGCCGGCGACCGCTGGGGGCACCCCGGCCGGGAGCACGCCGGCCACGCACCCGCACCGCACGCTCGGACGCGCCCTGCCGGCGCCCGCGGACGTCCCGTCGCTGATCTCCACCCCGTCCCGCACCGTCGTGCCGACCACCCGGCCGCAGCCGACGCCGGCCTCGACCCCGATCGCCGGGCGCGTGGTGCCGGTGTCGCTGACCAGCGCGCCGAGCGGCTGGGTGCTGTTCGCCGCGGTGGGACTGTTCACGATCGCCGTGGTCTTCATGGTTCTCGGCGCGGGATACCGCGGCCGCCGCGCCCGCTGACCGGGGCGCGCCCGGCGGCTGGTGTAGGAACGACACATGACCCAACCCCCCATCGCGAGCACCGCTGCCCAGGACGAGGCCGTCTCCCTGCTGAGTGATCTCGTCCGCATCAACACGTCCAACCCCACCCACCCGGAGCGGCCCGCCGCCGAGTGGGTGGCCGCGAAGCTGGACGAGGTCGGTATCGCGTCGCAGATCCTCGAGGCCGCGCCTGGCCGGGCATCCACGGTCGCGCGGATCCAGGGCAGCGACCCGCGCCGGCCGCCGCTGCTGATCCACGGCCACCTGGACGTCGTCCCGGCCGAGGCCAGCGAGTGGTCCGTGGACCCGTTCGCCGGCGAGGTCCGCGACGGCTACGTCTGGGGACGCGGCACGGTGGACATGAAGGACATGGACGCGATGGTGCTCGCGCTCGTGCGCGACTGGGCGCGCACCGGCCGCAAGCCCCCGCGCGACATCGTTCTCGCGTTCGTCTCGGACGAGGAGGCCGGCGGGCGCGAGGGCGCGCACTATCTGGTCGATTCCCACGCCGACCTGTTCGCCGACTGCACCGAGGCGATCAGCGAGGTGGGCGGGTTCTCGGTCTCGCTCGGCGACAGCGCCCGCGCCTACCTCATCCAGACCGCCGAGAAGGGCATCAACTGGCTGCGCCTGCGCGCGTCCGGCCGTCCCGGCCACGGCTCGATGGTGCACGACGACAACGCGGTGACGCGGCTCGCCGCGGCCGTGTCACGCATCGGCGCGCACGAGTTCCCTGTCGTCATCACCGACACCGTTCGCTCCACGATCGAGGCGTTGGCCGAGCTGACCGGCATGGACCTGGACCCCGACGACGTGCAGACCTGGCTGCCCAAGCTCGGGCCCGCGGCGCGGATGATCGGCGCGACGATCCGCAACACCGCCAACCCGACGATGCTGCACGCCGGCTACAAATCCAACGTGATCCCGTCCTCGGCCGAGGCGACGATCGACTGCCGATTCCTGCCCGGCCAGGAGCAGGCGCTGCTGGAGACGATCGACGAGCTCGCCGGCGAGGGCGTGGTGCGCGAGACGATCGTGCAGGACATCGCTGTCGAGACCGGCTTCGACGGCGCGCTGGTGGACGCGATGTCCGCCGCGCTGCGGGCCGAGGACCCGGGCGCGCATCCGTTGCCGTACATGATGAGCGGCGGTACGGACGCGAAGTCGTTCTCCACCCTGGGCATGCGCTGCTTCGGCTTCTCGCCGCTGCTGCTGCCCGCCGACCTGGACTTCACCTCGCTGTTCCACGGCATCGACGAGCGCGTTCCGGTGGACGGGCTCAAGTTCGGTGTCCGCGTGCTGGACCGGCTGCTGTCCAACTGCTGACGCAGTCGGATCTTGATGGTCGGATGCAGCTATGACCGCACCGGGGCATCAAGATCACGGGACGGCGCTGGCCGACGTCGCGGCCGCGTCCGCCGACGTCGGTGCCACGTCCTCGCGGCTGGCGAAGGCGGCACGCATCGCCGAGCTGTTGCGCCGGGCACGACCCGAGGACGTCGCGACCGTGGTGTCCTGGCTGTCCGGCGAGCTGCCGCAGCGGCAGATTGGCGTGGGCTGGGCGGCGCTGCGCTCGCTGCCACCTGCCGCTGACCAGAGCAGGCTCACGGTCGCCGGCGTGGACGCGGCCTTCACCGCGATCGGCGCGATCTCGGGGACCGGCTCGCAGGCGCGCCGCGCAGCCGAGCTCGCCGAGCTGTTCGGCGCCGCGACCGCGGACGAGCAGACGTTCCTGCGCCGGCTGCTCGGCGGCGAGCTGCGCCAGGGCGCGCTGCTCGGCGTGATGGCCGAGGCGATCGCGAAGGCGGCGTCCGTCCCGGCTGCCGAGGTGCGGCGCGCGGCCATGCTCGGCGGCGACCTGCCGTCCGTCGCGGCCGCCGCGCTCGCCGGCGGGACGGACGCGCTGGCCCGGTTCCGGCTGCGGGTGGGCCGTCCGGTTGGGCCGATGCTCGCGCAGACCGCGACCTCGGTCGAGGACGCGCTCACCCGCCTCGGCGAGCGTGCCGCGTTCGAGGCGAAGCTGGACGGTGCCCGCGTGCAGATCCACCGGGACGGCACCGAGGTCGGGATCTTCACTCGGTCGCTGGACGACGTGACCGCGCGCCTGCCGGAGGTGGTCGAGGGGGTTCTCGCGCTGCCGGTCCGCGCCCTGGTGGCCGACGGCGAGGCGATCGCGCTGCGGCCCGGCGGGCGGCCGCAGCCGTTCCAGGTCACCGCCGCCCGGTTCGGGCGCAAGGTCGACGTAGCCGCAGCTAGAGCGGCTCAGCCGCTGCAGGCGTTCGTGTTCGACGTGCTGCACCTGGACGGCACCGATCTGATCGACCGGCCGACGTCCGAGCGGCTCGAGATCCTCGACGGAATTGTCCCCGCGTCGTCCCGCGTCGACCGGCTCGTCACCGACGATCCCGCCGCCGCGCAGGCTTTCCTGGACGTGACGCTTGCCGCCGGACACGAGGGCGTGATGGCCAAGTCGCTGACCGCGCCGTACGAGGCCGGGCGCCGCGGCGCTGGCTGGCTGAAGGTCAAACCGGTGCACACGCTGGACCTGGTCGTGCTCGCCGTCGAGTGGGGCTCGGGCCGCCGCGCCGGCACGCTGTCGAACATCCACCTGGGCGCCCGCGATCCCGAGACCGGCGGATTCGTCATGCTGGGCAAGACGTTCAAGGGCATGACCGACGCGATGCTCGCCTGGCAGACCGAGCGGTTCCTCGAGCTGGAGACGTCCCGCGATCGGCACGTGGTGCACGTCCGTCCGGAGCAGGTGGCCGAGATCGCGTTCGACGGCATCCAGACGTCGAGCCGCTATCCGGGCGGGATGGCGCTGCGGTTCGCCCGTGTCGTCCGCTACCGCGACGACAAGACCGCCGCCGAGGCGGACACGATCGACACCGTGCGCGCTCTGCATTCCGCGCGATCTTGATGCCTAGGCGCGGCGATAGCCGCGGGTAGCCATCAAGATCAGGAAAGGGTGCGGACTACAGGGACAGGACGGGCAGCGGCAGCGGCGCGCCCGGTCGCCTGCGGCGGCGCAGCACCACCCGCCGGGTGCCGTCGGTGTACCGCTGCACGCGGGCCAGCTCCCAGCCGCCGAACTCCGCGTGCAAAGACAGCTGCGCCGCTGCGTTGGGCCGGCTGACGTCGGCCGGAATCCGCAGCGGCGCGTACTCCCAATCGGGGTCTGCAGCCCCCTCGGTCGTCTTCATTCGACTCATTGAACGCCGGTGTTGCCCGGATCTCCACTCCGCGCCGGGGCCGGCGAGCCGAACCGCATCCGGAAGTCGCCGACCGTCAGCGTCAGCAGCGGGCGGCGGCCGGCCAGGAACCCCAGCGGTCCGGACGGGTCCGCGGTGAACCGCGCCCGCGACAGGCCCAGCCGCGACCGGGACCGCACCGGCGTCACCTTGGCCCGCCCGTCCAGCGCCTGAGCCACGCTGAACCGCACCGGCCAGCGGCCCGACAGCCACGCGACCGGCCGGACGGTGCCGGTGGCGATCGCGTGACCGTCCGCCGTCGCGGCGAACTCGGTGCCCCGGAACTCGAAGTCGGCCAGCTCCTTGGGGATGCCCCACAGCGCGCGGCCGCCGTCGCGCGAGGGCACGCTGTCGACCCAGATCCGCGCGATGCTCGGCGCGAGGTGCCGGCCGCGGCGCACCAGGACGGTGGCCATCAGCTCGCGGTAGCTGAGCACGCCGCCGGGCTCGTACGACACCCAGGCCGTGCCGACGATCGCGAGCGGTCCCAGCCGGACCGGGCGCCAGCCGGGCGGGACCTCGTCGACGGGCACGGCGTGCAGCGGCACCAGGAACACGGACGAGTGCAGCTGGCCGTGCAGCTCCCACGGCTCCTGCGGGTACCCGCTCACTGTTGGCCCCGTAGCAGGGTTTTCGGCGGCGTGTCTGCCTGCTGGGGGGCCAAGACCGGAAGCACCAGGGCGCCGGGCGCGGTCGCGGGCACCACCGGCGAATTCGGCGGGACGGGCGCCAGCCGCCGGTACGGCGCGCCGAGCGGCGGACGGGGATCGGCCTCGCCGCGGTTCGGCCACAGCGCCAGCGCCCGCTCGGCCTGCGCGGTGATCGTCAGGGACGGGTTCACGCCCAGGTTCACCGACACCGTCGAGCCGTCGATCACGTGCAGCCCGCCGTAGCCGTACAGCCGGTGGTACGGGTCGACGACGCCGGACGCGGGCGAGTCGCCGATCACGCAGCCACCGATCAGGTGCCCGGTGACCGGCATGTTCGCCAGGTCGCCCCACGTGCCGCCGGGCACGCCGTCGATCGCGTCCGCCACCCGGCGGGCGACCTCGTGCCCCGCGGGGATCCACGCCGGGTTCGGCTCACCCTCGCCGGGTTCGGTGGACAGCACCCGCCGGAACCAGCGCCGCTTCAGCACGGTGGTGATCGAGTTGTCCAGCGACTGCATGACCAGCAGCACGATCGACTGCTGCGACCAGCGCCGCGGGTTGTGCAGCCGCCGCAGCACCCGCCGCTGTCGGCGCATCTCGGCCAGTCCTGCGCGCCAGCGCGGGACGGGCTGGTCGCCGTCGACGAGCACGGCACCCAGCAGCGACAGCAGGTTGCTGCCCTTGCCGTAGCGCACCGGCTCGACGTGCGTGTGCGCGTCCGGATGGATCGAGGACGTGATCGCGACGCCCGCGGAGTAGTCGGCGTCGGGCCGCAGCGAGCGCGCGGCCAGCACCGCCTCGGAGTTGGTACGCGTGAGCCGGCCGAGCCGCGGCGAGATGTTCGGCAGCACGCCGTCGGCCCGCATCGTGTGCAGCAGCCGCGCGGTGCCCAGGGCACCGGCCGCGAAGATCACCTGCTCCGCGCTGAACTCCAGCCGCGCGCTCCGGCGGTGTCCCGTCCGGTGCGTCGCCACGACGTACCCGCCGCCCGGACGCGGCCGGACCGCGCTGACGGTGGTGAGCGGGTGGACGACCGCCCCGGCGCGTTCGGCCAGGTACAGGTAGTTCTTCACCAGCGTGTTCTTCGCGTTGTGCCGGCAGCCGGTCATGCACTCGCCGCAGTGCGTGCAGGTGCGGCGCGCGGGGCCGAGGCCGCCGAAGAACGGGTCCGGGACCTCGCTGCCCGGGCGCGCGCCGTCCCCGCCGAAAAACACGCCGACGTCGGCGAGCCGGAACGTGTCGCCGATGCCCATCTGCTCGGCGACGTCGCGCATCACCCGGTCGGACGGGGACATGCCGGGGTACGTGGTGACGCCCAGCATCCGGCGCGCCTGGTCGTAGTACGGCGCCAGCTCGGCGCGCCAGTCGGTGATGTGCGCCAGCTGCTTGTCGGCGAACACCTCGTCCGGCGGCTGGTAGAGCGTGTTCGCGTAGCCCAGCGAGCCACCGCCGACGCCCGCGCCGGTGAGCACGATCAGCGAGTTCAGCGGGGTGCAGCGGAAGATGCCGTACATGCCGAGCCGCGGCTCGAACAGGTAGTCGCGCACGTGCCAGCTCGTCGCCGGGAAGGCGCCGTCCGCGAACCGCCTGCCCGCCTCGAGCACACCGACCCGGTAGCCCTTCTCGGTCAGCCGCAGCGCGCTGACGCTGCCACCGAACCCCGAGCCGATGATCAGCACGTCGTAGTCGAACTCGCTCCTTCTCGCCGCCGTGCTCACGGTGCCGCCACCAGGTGCGGGGCGAGCACGACGGCGACCAGCCGGTGCGCGGCGGCCGACCGGGCGCGGCCACGGGTCGCGTGCAACCGCAGCGCGGAGTCCAGGCCGGGCTCGAACGGCGCGAGCGCCAGATGGGGGAGCAGCAGCACCAGCATCGACAGCAGCGCGTCGACGTCGGTGTCCGCGGCCAGCTCGCCGGACGCGATCGCGCCGTCCAGCAGCGGACGCACGCCCTGGGCGTACAGCCGGTGCACCGGTTCGCGGACCGCCTGGCGCACCTGCGGATCGAGTTCCATCGTGGTGGCCGCGGTGACGCCGCGCTCGAGCGGATGTGCGTCCATGTAGTCGATCCAGACGTCGACCAGCCGCTGGAAGAAGGCCAGGAACGTCTCGCCCGGTCGCGGGCCGCCGTCCAGGTGCGGCACCATCTCGGCGTAGATCGCCAGCGACGTCTGCTCGGCGACGTAGGCGAAGAACTCGAACTTGTCGGCGAAGTACTGGAACAGCGAGCCCTTCGCCACCCCGGCCTCGCGGGCGATCACGTTCAGGCTGCCGCCGGAGTAGCCGTGCCGGCCGAACTCCGCCATCGCGGCGTGCAACACGCGCTCGCGCCGGGCGGAGTCGAGGTTGTCCCAGGTGGGGCGGGGCATTTGCGTCCCTTCGGCGGCGGTGTCATGCTGGCCCCCAACACTATGACCACCCGGTCATGTTTACGCAAGCAGTGCCGGCAGCCTGAAGGAGCATCCGTTGACCGAACGCGTCTGCATCATCGGGGCCGGATCGTCCGGCATCGCCGCCTGCCAGTCACTGGCCGAGCGCGACATCGACTTCGACTGCTTCGAGACCGGTTCGCAGGTCGGCGGCAACTGGCGCTACCTCAACGACAACCAGATGAGCTCGGCCTACAAGTCGCTGCACATCAACACGTCGCGCCAGATCATGGAGTACAAGGCGTTCCGCATGAGCGACGAGTACCCGATCTACCCGAGCCACGAGCAGATCGCGCGGTACTTCGACGAGTACGTCGACCACTTCGGGCTCCGCGACAAGATCACCTTCCGCACCGAGGTCACCCGCGTCGCGCCCGCGAACGACGGCGGCTGGGACGTCACCGTGCGCAGCCGCGACACCGGCGAGGCGCGGACGAACCACTACCGCGCGGTGCTGGTCGCCAACGGGCACCACTGGGACGCGCGCTGGCCCGAACCGGCGTTCCCCGGCGCGGACACGTTCACCGGGCGGCAGGTGCACTCGCACGACTACAAGACGTTCGACGGGTACGAGGGCAAGCGCGTGCTGGTGCTCGGCATCGGCAACTCCGCATGCGACATCGCGGTCGAGACGTCCAAGGTGAGCGAGCGGACGTTCCTCGCCATGCGCCGCGGCGCGCACGTGATCCCGAAGTACGTGTTCGGCATGCCGACCGACCACCTGACCACCTCGCCGATGGCCCGGCTGCCGTGGTTCCCCGCCCGCCGCGCGATGCTCGCGCTCACGATGTACCTCGCGCGCGGCAACGTGACCCGGTACGGGCTGCCCAAGCCGGACCACAAGATCGCGTCCGCGCACCCGACGATCTCGGATGACCTGCTGACCCGGCTGAGCCACGGCGACATCACGGTGAAGCCGAACATCGAGCGCCTCGACGGCGACAAGGTCTACTTCGTAGACGGCACCGCCGAGCAGATCGACATCGTCGTCTACTGCACCGGCTACAAGATCACGTTCCCGTTCTTCGACGACGCGTTGCTCGCCGCGCACGACAACCGCATCGGGCTGTACCACCGGGTGGTCGACCCGGACCACGACGGGCTGTACTTCATCGGGCTGGTCCAGCCGCTCGGCGCGATCATGCCGCTGGCCGAAGCGCAGTCCGGCTGGGTCGCGGATCTGCTGACGGGTGCAGGGGCGCTGCCGTCCAAGGCGGAGATGCGCCGCGAGATCGCCGCGTACCAGCGCGCGCAGGAACGGCGCTACGTCGCGTCCAAGCGGCACACGATCCAGGTCGACTTCCTGGACCACCTCGCCGAGATCAAGCGCGAGCGCGCCGCAGGTGCGCGCCGGGCCCGCGCGGTCACAGGCAGACCAGCAACAGCGTGATGCTGTGCGACGGGGACGGCGCCGACTGCGGCCCGGCCCAGTTCGCGCCGACCGTCGCCGCGACCGTGTACCGGTAGCTGGTGAGCACGCTGAAGTTCGCGTCGCTGTAGCTGGTCGTGCT
>DASRSS010000188.1:0-1602 GCA_035656335.1 Jatrophihabitantaceae bacterium
GGTCGCACCGCCAGCAGGTCGCGCAGCGTGTGCGGAATCAGCCCGCTGGTGTCCGGCGTCGTGGACGAGCCCGACTTCGAGGAGGTGCAGCCGTTGACGGCGCCCAGCAGGTTCTCCAGCCCGAGCGTCCCCAGCAGCTGGCACAACGCGCCGGCCGGGCCGCGCGCGAAGATCGGGACGGACAGGTCCGCCTTGGTGTCGAGGGTGTGGGCCTTCGGGTCGTAGGCGAGGCTCAGGTCGGACAGCGCGAGCGGGGCGATGTCCGTGAACTCGGTGATCGCCTCCTTCTCCTGGCTCAGCACGTTGGTGACCTTGGCCAACCCGTGAATGTCACCGCTCAGCCGGTCCTTGTTGTCCTTGACGAAACCGTTCACGGCGCTGAGTGCCAGCGAGAGGTTGGACAGCGCAGCGCCGAGGTCGTGGCGCTCGTTGGAGAGCTCGGCGCCCACGGTCGCCAGGTTGGCATTGAGCTTGCGGACGCCGCCGTCGTTCTTGGCGAGCATCGTCGTGAACTTCGCCAGGTGGCTGACCGTCGAGAACAAGTTGCCACGACTGCCGGACAGCGTCGTGACTGCGTCGGAGAACGCCCGCAGCGCACGGTTGAACCGGCCGCCGTTGCCCTTGAGGTTCTTCGCGCCGATCTTGAGCAGTCGCGACAACGCACCGTGCTTGTTGGCGCCGTTTGGTCCGAGGGCCTTGTCGAGGTTGTTCAGGCTGCCGAAGATCTGGTCGAGCTCGAGCGGCACGGCGGTGCGGCTGGTCGACAGCACCTGGTTGTCAGCCAGCGTGGGACCGCCGGTGTACGCCGGGGTCAGTTGCACGTAACGGTCGCTGACGATCGACGGCGTGATCACGACCGCTTTGACGTCCTGCGGCAGCTTCACGTCGCTGTCGTAGGACATCTCGACCTTCACCTGCGGGCCCGCCGGCGTGATGCTGTCGATGGTGCCGACCTTGACGCCGAGCACGCGGACGTCGTTGCCCTGGTAGATCCCGATCGTCTTCGTGAAGTAGGCGGTGAGGTGCTTGCTGCTCCCGCCGCCACCGGTGACGGCGACCGCAACCGCGGCGATGATGACGGCGACGACGACCACACCCGCGATGACGAGGGTGATCGGCCGCTGCAACCAGTCGCGCATCATGGGTTCCCGGAGTTGCCGAGCGACACCTTGCCGGCCGCGTTGGTCAGGTTGGACACGATGGTTTCGAACCACCGGCCATTGCCGAGCGTGTCGGTGAAGTCCCGGGCGAACGGCGCGGTCAGATGCAGCACCTGCCGGAGCTGCGTCTGGTGCTGGCGCAACAAGTGCAGCGTGCTGTGCAGCCGGTCGAGCGCTGGCCCGATGACGGCACGGTTGTCAGCGACCAGGCCGGACAGCTGCTGGGCGAGCGACGCGGTGTGCACCAGTAGGTCGTGGATCACGGCGCGCTGCTGCTTGACCGTCGTCAGGATCAGGTTCGAGTCCGAGATCAGGCGGGAGATCTGGGCGTCGTGGGCCTCGAGCGTGCCGGTCACGCCGTTCGCCTTGTCCAGCAGCGAGCGCAGCTCGCTGTCACGGGAGGCGATCGTGGTCGACAGGCGCTCCAGCCCGTGCAACGAGC
>DASRSS010000189.1:0-2449 GCA_035656335.1 Jatrophihabitantaceae bacterium
GAGCGCACCCACGCACGGCGTCCACATCTCGCTGGACGTGCCGATCGAGTTGAGCAGGACGAGCACCGGCGCCTCCGCCGGCCCGTCCGCGCGCCACTGCAGCGTCACGTGCGCCGCCCGGCGAGGTAGCGGTCGACGAACTCGCCCGAGTGGCCGGTTCCGGATCCGTCGCCGAGCGCGGCGAGATTGCTGGCCATCGCGGCAGCGTCCACCCGCAGCCCGGTCAGGGAGTCGCGCAACCGCGCGGCCGCCCCGCCCGTGGCACGCAGCAGGCCGGTCAGCGCCGGCCACTCCGCGTGCCACGGGCCCGCGCCACGCTGCAGCTCCGGCGCAGCGGCCGCGAACACCGTCGCGACCAGCCCTGGTGCCTGCGCCGCCGCCGCCCGGGCGGTGATCGCCGCGATCGGGTTCTGCTTGTGCGCCATGGCGGACGAGCCGCCGGGGCGGGCCTCCTGCACCTCCGCGATCTCGCTCTGGGCCAGCATCACGAGGTCGCCCGCCACCTTCGCCACGGCCGCGGCCGACGTTCCCAGCGCCCCGGCGAGTTCGGTGATCGTCGTCCGGTCGGTGTGCCAGGGCGCAGCGGGCGCCGCGAGACCGAGTTCTTCCGCGAACGCCGCCAGCACGTCCAGGCCGTTCGGGTGCAGGACGGACAACGTGCCCACCGCGCCGCCTAGCTGGACGGGCAGCGTGGAACGCAGTTCGCTCAGCCGGGCCCGCCCGCGATCCAAGGCCGAACCCCAGCCCGCGGCGAGCGCGCCGAACGTGGTCGGCGCCGCCAGCTGCAGCAGCGTCCGCCCTGCCATCGGGGTATCGCGATGCGTGCGAGCCAGGTCCGCGCACGCGTCCGCGCACGCCGCGAGGTCGGGGAGCAGGACGTCCAGCGCGCGCCGCGTGATCAACATGCTCGCGGTGTCCAGCACGTCCTGGCTGGTCGCGCCCAGGTGCACGGCGGCGGACGCGTCCTCGCCCGCGCGCTTGGCCACCCGCTCCCGCAGCTCGTCGACCAGGGGGATCACCGGGTTGCCGCCCGCGACGGCCCGCCGTCCCAGCTCTGCCAGGTCGCCCGCGGCCGCCTCCTCGCACGCCGCCGCGATTTCGAGCGCGACCGGCGCGTCGATCAGCCCGACGCGCGCGCAGGCCCGCGCGAGCGCTGTCTCGGTCTCGCACAGCGCGGCAAGCCAGGCCCGGTCGCCGGTCGCCGCGGCCACCGCGTCCATGCCGAAGAGCGGATCGAACAGCTCGCCCATGGCCACCAATCTGTCAGAGTCGGAAGAACGGTGTCTCGGCCTCGCCCTGCAGCCGGATGCCGAAGCGCAGCGTGCCGTCGGCTTCCGCACGTAGCAGCAACAGCTCCCGCTGCTCGTCATCCAGCGTCCGCAGCACCGGGTCCGCCTCGTTCGCCGCCGGCTCGTCCGGGAAGTACATCCGGGTCACCAGCCGATTGAGCAGTCCGCGCGCGAACACGGACACGTCGATGTGCGGCGCCTCCTGCGTGCCGTCCTCCGCGGGAAGGACGCCGGGTTTGAGCGTGCGGAACCAGAACCGGCCGTCCTCGTCGGTGGGGCAGCGGCCGAAACCGCGGAAGCCCGGCGCCGCCGGTCCGCGCGGATCGTCCGGGTGGGCGAAGCGGCCCTGCGGATCGGCCTGCCAGGTCTCGATCAGTCCGTCGGGGACGGGCTCACCGGCGCCGTCGACCAGCCGCCCGGTGATCGTGATCGCGCCTGGCGTCCCGTCGGGGACGACGTCCGGCCCGTCGTTCCACGGCAGCACGATCGCGAGGAACGGGCCGACGGTCTGCGACGGCGTGCAGCCCAGTTCAGTCATCGTCCCGCTCGCTCTCGAACGGCGTCTGCTCGCGGCCGCGCAGGACGACGTCGAACTTGAACCCGAGCGCCCAGTGGTCGCTGGTGACGTCGTGGTCGTAGCTGGAGATCATCCGGGCGCGCGCCTTCTCGTCCGGCACGGAGTTGAAGATCGGGTCCTGGAAGAACAGCGGGTCGTCCGGGAAGTACATCTGCGTGACCAGACGCTGCGTGAAGGCCTGGCCGAACAAGGAGAAATGGATGTGTGCCGGTCGCCAGGCGTTGAGGTGGTTGCGCCAAGGGTACGCGCCGGGCTTGATGGTCGTGAACGAATAGTGCCCGTCGCTGTCGGTCACGGTTCGTCCGAACCCGGCGAAGTGCGGGTCGAGCGGGGACGGCCATTGGTCGGCGACGTGCCGGTACCGCCCGCCCGCGTTCGCCTGCCACACCTCGACGAGCGCGTTCGGGACCGCCTTGCCGTTCCCGTCCAGCACCCGGCCGTGGACGATGATCCGCTGGCCGACCGCCTCGCCGCCGTCGTATTGAGTCAGGTCGTTGTCGCCCGGCTGCAGCCGGTCCTCGCCGAACAGCGGACCGGTGACCTCGGTCAGCCGCTGCGGCAGAAGGTGCAGCGGCCGCGTCGG
>DASRSS010000190.1:0-15336 GCA_035656335.1 Jatrophihabitantaceae bacterium
CACCGCGCGGGGCTCTGGCTGGAGGCCGAGCTCGGTTACGTCGGCGGCAAGCCGGACGCGCCCGCGAGCGCGCACGCGGCCGGCGTGCGTACCGACCCGGACGAGGCGCGCGCGTTCGTCGCCGCGACCGGTGTGGACGCGCTCGCCGTCGCCGTCGGCAGCTCGCACGCGATGACCAGCCGCACCGCGACCCTGGACCGGGAGCTGATCGCCGCCCTGCACTCGTCCGTGCCGGTGCCGCTCGTGCTGCACGGATCCTCCGGCGTGCCCGACGACGAGCTGCGCGGTGCCGTCGCCGCGGGCATGGCCAAGATCAACGTCGGCACCGCGCTGAACATCGCGTTCAGCGGCGCGGTGCGGTCGTCGTTGGCGACGCTCGAATCGTCCGACCCGCGCAAGTACCTCGCTCCGGCGCGCGATGCCATGGCCACCGTGGTCGCGGACCTGCTGCGCGTGGTGTCGGGCTGACGCCTGGTGTCCGGCTGACGCTTGGTACCCGGCTGACGCGCGGCGCCCGGTGGACAGCCCTAGCGGCGGCGGCGGACGGGAACCAGTACCGTCGAGGTCATGCTGCTCGTGCTGCTCGCGATACTGATTGTCCTGCTCATCGTGCTGCCGCTCATCGGCCTGGCGATCTGGACGCTGATCAGCGTCGGCATCGTCGGCATCATCATCGGCGGCCTGGCCCGGCTGGTGCTGCCCGGCCGGCAGAACGTCGGCGTGCTCGCCACGATCCTGCTCGGCTGGATCGGCTCGATCATCGGCGGCTTCCTCGGCTATCACGTGATCGGCGCCGGACGGTTCCCGACCGTGTTGCTCGAGATCGGTGTGGCCGCCGTGCTGATCGCGCTGTACAGCGGCTCCACCTTCCGGAACCTGCCCGCGCGCGAGCACATCCGCCGCTGGTAGCCCCACTCCGCGAGTGGGCATTTTCGCGTCCAGTGGGCAGTTATAGGTGCCCACTCGCGGTCTAAGTGCCCACTCGACGAGATTGCGCCGAGCGCGAACGGTGCGGGACATGGTGCCGTCGGTCGCACTAGCCTGCGCCGTATGACGATCCGGCAGCAGGAGCATCCGCCAGAACCCGGTCCGCGCGGCGACGGCCAGAGCGCCGGGAACGTCATCCCGCTGCGCCGCCCGGCCTCGCAGCCGGAGCGCACCGTGTCCGAACCAGGCGTGGAGCCGCTGTGGCGCGAGGTTCTCGGACGGCAGCTGCGGGCCGAGCGGACCGCCCGCGCGGAGCGCATCGCCGACGTCGCGCAGCGCGCGGGCGTGGCGCCGCAGTATCTGTCCGAACTCGAGCGCGGGGTGAAGGACGCCTCGTCCGAGATCCTCGCGGCGATCTCCGGCGCGCTCGGGCTGTCCGTGCTCGACCTCGCCCGCCGCGCCGGCAGTGCCCGGCACCGCGGCCCGGTCTGCCTCGCCGCTGCCGCCTGACGCGCCGAGGCAACGCCCCTAAGCCGGCGAGACCGGTCAGCGGGGACGGTTGCCGAGCACGGAGTCGACCACCCCGTATTCCAGGGCGGCCTGCGGCGTGAGGATCAGGTCGCGTTCGGTGTCCTCGCGCACCTGGGCCGGTGTCCGCCAGGTGTGCTCGGCGAGGATCTCCTCGAGCAGCGTGCGCACCCGCTCCACCTCGTCGGCCTCGAGCACCAGGTCCGGGATCGCGCCGCGTCCCTCCGCTGCCGGCGCGTGGATCACCACTCGGCCGTGCGGCAGGATCTGCCGGCGGCCGGGCGCGCCGCCGGCCAGCAGCACGGCGGCGGTGGCCGCGGCCTGACCGACGCACGTCGTCTCCACCGGGCACCGGATGTACTGCATCGCGTCGTAGATCGCGAGCGTCGCCGGGATCGAACCGCCGGACGAGTTCAGGTACAGGTTGATCGGCTGCTCGGGGCTCTCGGATTCGAGGTGGATCAGCTGGGCGATGATCGTGTTGGCGACGCCGTCGTCGATCGAGGTGCCGAGGTAGACGACCCGGTCGGCGAGCAGGCGGCTGTAGATGTCGACGGTGCGCTCGCCGGCGTTCGTCCGCGTGGTGACGTACGGGATGGGGTAGCTCATCGGGCGCTCCCCAGTCCGAGTGGGCGCCGGTCCAGCGGGAACACGTCAGCGGCCGAGGTGACGATGTGGTCGACGAAGCCGTACTCGAGCGCCTCCTGCGCGTCGAACCACCGGTCGCGGCGCGAGTCGCGTTCGATCTGGGCGACGTCCTGGCCGGTGTCCTCCGCGGTGAGGGCGAGGACGGTGTCGCGCGTGCGGCGCAGGTCGTCCGCCTGGATGGCGATGTCCATCGCGGTCCCGCCGATCCCGGCCGAGCCCTGGTGCAGCAGCACCTTCGAGTGCGTCAGCGCGTACCGCTTGCCGTGCGTGCCGGAGCTCAGCAGGAATTGCCCTGCGCTGTAAGCCATTCCCACGTTGACGGTGATGACGTCGTTGGGGATCGCGCGCATGCAGTCGCGGATCGCGAGCATGCCCGGCACTGATCCGCCGGGCGAGTTGATCAGCAGCCGGATGTCGGCCTCGGCGTCCTGCGCGGCGAGCAGCACGAGCGCGTTGCAGATGCGGTTGCTGTTCCAGTGTTCGAGAGGTTCGCCGAGCAGCAGCGTCCGGCGCTCGAACAGCTGGCGGTAGAGCTCTTCGTCCAAGGTGTGCCCGGGCACGGGCGTTTCGCTGGTCATGCCTCCACGGTCGGCGACGAGTCCGCGGCGCGGTAGGCGGCGCTGCTGTGAGCAGCGCCGCCGTGAGCAGCGCGGTCAGCCGGCGTGCATCCGAATGCTCGTGGGGATGAGTCCGCTGACGAAGTCGAACGTGGCGCCCTTGCCGAACACTGACGTCACGCTGTTCGCGAACGGGATCACGTCGGCGTCGCGAATGAGCGCCGCGTCGCCCTGCAGCCACTGCGAGCAACCCGCCGTGCCCACGACCGTCGACGCCTTGGCCACAATCGCGTTGTAGGCCGGGTCGTCGATGTGCGCGAAGTTGTTGCCGGACGGCGGATTCGGGCCGGACGCGAACGGCACGAGCTGGTCCGGGCTGTGCACGCCGACGGGCAGCCACGCGATGTCCCAGTTGCCCGCGCCGAAGACATTCTGGACGAGCGCGGCGTTGTCCTGGCCGGTGATCGTCACCTTCGCGCCGAGCGCCTTGAGTTGCTGCGCGGCGAGTTCGGCCGCGGCCTGCGTGCCTGACCCGTAACCGGTCAGGTAGTTCAGGTGCAGCGTGAGCGGCGTGCCGTTCTTGCTGCGCATCCCGTTCGCGCCCTTGACCCAGCCGGCCGAGTCGAGCAGCTTGCCGGCCGCGTCCAGGTCGTGCTGGGGCAGGGCCGCGCTCACCGAGTCACCGGTGCAGGCTGCCGGCGGTGCGTCCGCGAGCTGCGTGGGCGTCGAGCCGTTCCCGGACGTCAGCACCTTGCGCAGCTGCGCGAGGTCGAGCGCCTGAGTGATGGCCAGCCGCACCGACTTGTCGGCGGTCGGCCGTCCGGTTGCCTGGTTGAACCACATCTCGCCGAACGCGACGCTGGTCGTGGCGGCGAACAGGTGGGCCGCCTGGAGCCGCTGCGAGTCCGGCCCGACGACGGCGGCCGCGTTCAGCCCGCCGGAGAGCAGCAGGTTCGCCGCGGTCGTCTCGTTCTGCACGATCTTGACGACGACCTTCGCGGGCAGGCCCTTGGTGGACGTGCTGACGCCGCCGGGCCCCCACGTGTAACCGGATCGCCGGGTGAACGTGTACTGGGTGCCCGGCGCGGCCGCGGACAGCTCGTAGGGTCCGGTGCCGTCCGTCTTGGACGCCAGCGTCGAGCGGTCGTGCATGCCCTTCGCGCAGACCATCGGGATCTGGGACAGCCCGTTGAGCGGGAACGGCGTCGCCTTCGGGGAGGTCACCGTGACGGTGTCCGCGTTCGCGGTGGCCTTCGCTCCCGGCGGCAGGAACGTGCTGCCGTACGGGCTCTTGTTCGCCGGGTCGACCACGTAGTTGAGGTTCGCCGCAGCGTCCGCCGCGGTGAACGCCGATCCGTCGGAGCAGGTGATCCCGGCGTGCATGGTCAGCGTGATCGTCGAGCCGTCGACGACCCACTTGCTCGCCAGGCCGGAGACGATCTTGCCGCTGTTGGTGATGTTGACGAGATGGTCGTAGGCGAACGCGCTGATCTGGACGAGGTTGCCGTCCGCCGAGCCCTGCGGATCGAGGTTGCCCGGGTCGGCCGACAACGCCATCGTGAACGTCGCGCCGTCGACCAGCTTCCCGCCGCTGCCCTGATCGTTTCCGCCGCCCTTGTTGCTGCCGCAGCCGGCGAGCACAAGCACGCCGACGCAGGCCCCCGCGGCCACTTTGACGAACCTCATCTTCGGTCTCCTGTCCGCGCCACGGCGCGAGGTGCGAGTAGGGCGCCTGCTAATTCAGCGGCATATTGTAGCGATAGAAGCTAGGCCGCGACGGCATCCGGCGCAAGGGCTAGCCAGGATCGTTTTGCTGTACCGGGCAATTCCCGCAGGTGCTTGCGTCTGTCCGAACCGCCACCTACGGTTGAGCGCTACTAGGCGTAGCTGAAGTAAGCGAGGTCTCATGTCAGGACGTCCGCGCGATCCCGGGCTGGAGCAGCGGCTGCTCTCGGCGACCTGGCTGCTGCTGACCGGGCAGGGCTACGACGCCGTCACCGTCGCGCGCGTCGCGACCGAGGCGAACGCCCACCGCAGCGACGTCTACCGCCGCTGGCAGACCAAGGCCCAGCTGGTCACCGCGGCGCTGGCGCAGCACCTGCCGCCGATCCCCGAGGTGGACACCGGCTCGCTCTACCTCGATCTGCGGGCCGGCCTCGACGGATTCGCCACCGCCTGGTCCGCGCCATGGATGGGCGGGCTGATGGGCCTGCTGGCCGACCTCGGCCGCGACGAGGAGGCCAGCAAGGCGTTCCACGCGATGGCCGAGCGGCGCGGACGGCCGATGGCCAAGGCGATCCAGCGCGCTGTCGAACGCGGCGAGATCACCGAGCCGGTGAACCTGCATCTGGCCGGCGACCTGCTGGAGGGCCCGCTCATGCACCGGCAGATGATCACGCGCCGTCCGATCACGTCCGAGGACCTCGACATGATCGCGTTGTCCGCGCACCGCTTTCTCACCAAGACGCTCGTCGCGTCATGACCGAGCTGCACGAACTCACCGCGGCCGAGCAGCTGCGCGCAGTGCGCGACCGGACCGTCTCGTCCACCGAACTGACGCAGCACTACCTGACCCGCATCGACAAGTTCGGCGAGGAGCTCGGCGCGTTCGTCACCGTGACCGCCGGCCTCGCGCTCGACGAAGCCGCCCGCGCCGACGACCGGCTCGCGCGCGGCGACTGGGCACCGCTGCTGGGCCTGCCGATCGGCATCAAGGACCTGTACGCCACAGCAGGCGTCCGGACCACATCCGGCTCGGCAGCGCTGAACGACAATGTGCCAGCGGCGGACTCGTGGACGGTCGGGCTGCTCCGCCGGGCCGGCGCGGTCGTCGTCGGCAAGACGAACGCCGCCGAGTTCGGGGCAACGTGCTTCACCGAGAACGACGTCACTGCACACCCGGCGGTCACGCCGTACCACCGCAGCCGCTACTCGAGCGGGTCCAGCGGGGGCGCGGCCACCGCCGTCGCCGCCGGCCTCCTGCCCGTTGCGCATGCGGGCGACGGCGCCGGCTCGACGCGCACGCCCGCCGCGACCTGCCACCTGGTCGGCGTGAAACCGAGCCGCGGCCTGGTGAGTTCCGCGCCGCAGACCGCCTTCTTCAGCACCACGATCGAGGGACCGATCGCACGGACGGTGGCCGACGCCGCGCTGCTGCTGGACGTGATGGCCGAGCCGTGGCCCGGCGATCTCTACGGCTGGCGCCCACAACGCAGCTTCGCCGACGCGATCGAGGACGATCCGTCCGGCCGGCTGAGCATCGCGATGTGGACGCACACCGGGCTGGACGGCGTCGAGCCGCACCCGGAGTCGGTGCGTGCCGTGCAGCGCGCGGCCACGCTGCTGCGCGAGCTCGGCCACGAGGTGCGCGAGATCGCGATCCCGGCCGGGTACCCGGAGCCGGTGCGGCGCGCGATGGAGCGGCTGTTCGAGATCGCCATCGCGGCCGGCGTCCCCGCGATCGTCCCGCCCGAGCGCCGCGAGCTGCTCACGCCGTACACCCGCCACCTGCTCGCCCGCGGAGCCGAGCTGTCCGGCACCGAGGTCATGATCGACCAGGCGATCCTCGCCCGCTACGCCAGCACGTTCCTCGCGGCGCTCGCCGGCTTCGACGCCGCGTTGACGCCGACAACGAACGGCCCGCCGGTGCCGCTCGGCCACTTCCTCGAGGACGGCGTCGAGGGCGTCGGGAACCGGATGCTGGCCTGGTCCTGCCACACGCCGTGGGCCAACCTCGCCGGCGTCCCGGCCGTGTCGCTGCCGTCGCATCTGGACGACGCCGGGCTGCCCGTCGGTGTCCAGCTCGTCGGCCGCGCGCGCGGTGACGGCGACCTGCTGGCGCTCGCCGCTCAGCTCGAACGTGCCGGCCTGTGGGCCGACGTCCACCCGTCCTGCTGGCATCAGTGAAAGGCCGATCGCAATGACAGTGCAGAGATCCGCGCCGCAGCGGCTCGACCCCGGCGCGGGATTGACCGAACGGTTCGTCGAGCTGGCCGACGGGCGCCGGCTGCGGGCGATCGTGGCCGGCGACGGTCCCGGGCCGCTCGTCGTGTTCGAGGCGGGCATGAGCGCGCCCGCCGCGGAGTGGGTGCACACGCAGCGGCAGATCAGCGCGCGGGCGCGCACGCTCAGCTACGACCGCGCGGGTTACGGCGGCAGCGACGACGTGTCCGGCGCTCGCACCCTGGACCGGCTCGCCGCCGACCTGGCAGCCCTGCTCGACGCGCTGGGCGAGACCGCGCCGGTCGTGCTCGTCGGGCACAGCTGGGGCGGCCCGATCCTGCGGACGTTCGCCTCTCAACACCCCGAGCGCGTCGCCGGCCTGGTGTTCGTCGATGCCTCGCTCGCCGAGATCATGTCGCCCGCGGCGGCCCGGGTCACCGCCATCTCGTTCCGGGTCATGTCCGCGCTGGCACGGATCGGCGCGACCGGCCTGATCGAGAAGATCACCTATCCGCACGGGCTTTCCGCGGACATCAGCGACGCGGACCGGGCGATCATGCTGCGTGACTACGCGTGCGCGCGGGCGATGCGGGCCGGCCGGCGCGAGGCCGCGCAGATCCTTCCCGGGCTGCCGGAGCTGCGGCGCCTGCAGGCCGCCGGCACGCCGGACGTGCCGACCGTCTGCCTGCAGGCCGGACGCGTCGACCGCGGCATGGCCAAGCTCCGTCCGCTGTTCAACCGCACCGCGGCCGAACTGATGGCCGCCGCGCCGCAGGGCAAGGTCGTCGTGGTCGACGGCGTCGGCCACCTCATCCCGCAGGAGCGACCGGACGCCGTGCGCGACGCGATCTTCGACGTGCTCGCCGCAGCGAGCTGATCGATGGCCGACACCGGCACCCCGATCGGCGTCGCCCTCGCCGAGCTCGCCCGCGAATCACCGGATGCCCCGGCCGTCACCGATGCGCGGCGGACGGTGAGCCGGCTGGACCTCGACCGGCGCACCAACCGGCTCGCCCGCGCGTACGCCCGGCTCGGCGTGACCGACGGCGACTTCGTCACCCTCGCGCTGCCGAACGGCATCGAGTTGGTCGAGGCCGCCATCGCCACGTGGAAGCTCGGCGCAACGCCGCAGCCGCTGTCCTTCCGGCTGCCCGAGCAGGAGCTGCGCTCGATCGTCGACCTGGCCAAGCCGAGCCTGATCGTCGGGCTGGACGCCGGGCCGGCAACGCCACACGTTCCGGCCCGGTTCGAGCCGGACCCCGGCCTCGACGACGGTCCGTTGCCACCCGCGGTGGCGCCGAGCGTGAAGGCACCGACGTCCGGCGGCAGCACCGGGACGCCGAAGGTCATCGTCTCGACCGAACCCGGCGTGGCCGAGGCGCTCACGACCCTCGGCGCCATGGTGCGGCTGACCGACTCCTCGGTGTTGCTGTGTACGGGGCCGCTGTCGCACAACGGGCCGTTCCTGTTCTCGCTCGCCGGGCTCCTGCTCGGCGGCCACCTGGTCGTGATGGATCGCTTCGACGCGGAACGGGCGCTCGAACTCGTGCAGGCGCACGGCGTCACGTGGATGTACACCGTCCCGACGATGCTGCACCGGTTCGTCAAGCTCCCGGCGGACCGGCGTGACCGCTTCGACCTCGCCACGCTGCGCACCGTCCTCACCCTCGCCGCGCCGTGCGCGCAGTGGCTCAAGGAAGCCTGCGTGTCCTGGCTCGGCGCGGACCGGCTGCTGGAGCTGTACGCGGCGACCGAGGCGCACGCCGCGACGCTCATCGACGGGCACGGCTGGCTGACCCATCCGGGTTCGGTCGGACCCGTCGTCGTCGGCGAGATCTCGATCCGGAACGCGGACGGGATCGAGCTGCCGAGCGGCGAGGTCGGGGAGGTGTGGATGCGCCGCGGTGCCGGCGTCGCCGCGCCGTACCGTTATCTCGGCGCGACACCGCGGGCGAGCACCGACGGCTGGGAGTCGGTCGGTGACCGCGGCCGGCTGGACGCGGACGGTTACCTCTACCTGGCCGACCGCGCGACGGACATGATCATCGTCGGCGGTTCCAACGTGTACCCGGCGGAGGTCGAGGCCGCGCTCGAGGAACACCCGGACGTCCACTCGGCCTGCGTGATCGGGCTTGCCGACGACGAGTACGGCAAGGTGCTGCACGCCGTCGTGCAGACCGACTCGGACGGCTTGGACGGCGACGAGTTGACGCGACACCTGCGCAGCCGCATCGCGCCGTACAAGGTGCCGCGCAGTTACCAGTTCACCAGCGATGCGTTGCGCGACGACGCCGGGAAGCTGCGGCGCGGCCTGCTCGCGCAGCGCTTCGTCACGGGCGAGGTTCCGCAGCGCTAACGGCCTGTGTTCTCGGCGACCGGTCGCAGTACGAGACTCAACCCGGCGATCGCCTCGAGCACGGCGACGGCCAGCGCCGCGCCGATGCCGGCAGTCTGCACGCCCGACGCGCGGATGCCGAGTCCGATGCCCACGACCGGTACCGAGATACCGATGTACAGGACCAGGAAGAGCACCGACGTGACAGCGCCGCGCTGCTCCGCCGGTGCCGCCGCGGTTACCGCGCCGATGCCCGCGCGAAAGCCCAGGCCCTGCCCGAGACCGGCGACGATCCCGCCGATCACCAGCAGCGCCAGCGAGCGCTGCCAGAGGGCCAACGCGATTCCCAGCGCGCCGACGCACAGCACCGCGGCGCCGAGCGGCAACGCGACGCGCGCGCTGAACCTGGACGAGCCCAGCTGGCCGGCGGTGGACGCCGCGAACACCGCGAACACCACCAGCCCGACGACGAACAGGTTGTGCACGTCCATCACCTGGCCGAGCGCCGCCGGGCTGACGCCCGTGAACGTCCCGAGCACCACGAAGCCCGCGAATCCCGCGAGCGCCGCCTGGGCGAAAACACCGCGCACCTCGGCAGGGACGCCGAGCGACGGTCCCTTCAGGTGTGATCGTTCGGCGACGGTCTCCGGAACCAGCAGCAGCGTGGCGATAGCTGGCGCCAGCAGCACCAGGTCGATCACGTACGTGATGCGCAGCGGTATCGCCCCGTACTCGGCGATCAAACCGGCGAGCAACGGGCCGAGGCCGAGCCCGCCCATGTTGACCAGCGTCGCGACCAGGCTGCCGCGTCCGCGCGAACCCGGCGCTTCCAGCTCGACGAGGGTGACCGTGCCGGTGCCGGTGAACAGTCCGGCCGCGAGCCCGGAGAGCACGCGGCCGACGAACAGCATCGCGAGATCCTGTTCGGCCAGGAACACCACCGCGCTGACCAGCGCGACCACCAGCGCGGACAGCAGCACGACCCGCCGGCCGACCGCGTCCGACGCGTTGCCGAAGACCAGCAGCGCGATGATCACCCCGGCCGCGTACGCGGCAAAGACGATGGTGACGATCAGTTCGGAGAAGCCGAGCTCGCTGCGGTACAGCGGGTACAGCGGAGTCGGCAGTGTCGTGCTGAGCATGGTGACGCCGAAGGCGTAGGCGACCGCGGCGAACGCAGCGCTCCGCGACAGCGTCCGCGGCTTGCGATTGGGCACGGCTTTATGCTTCCCGATCCCGCCGCCGCTCCGCGCACGGGGCCGTGGCGAAGCGATCATGTGCTAAGTCGGACCGTCGTCCGCGGTGAGCGGTTCGAGCAGCTCGACGAGCAGCGGTTGGTCGAAGTAGCGCGCCCAGCCGAGCGGCGTGGCCTTGTACCGTTCGTCGCGGAGATTCGGGTCGGCACCGAGCCCGAGCAGGGTGCGGGCCAGGTCGAGGTCGCCCTTCTCGGCGGCGACATGAAGTGCCGTGTGCCAGGGGTCGTTCGCGAAAATGTCGCTGCGTCCCACTGCGTTCACGTCGAAGCCCGCCTCGACCAGCAACTCGACGGCACCCGGGGCGCCCTCGGCGGCGGCCCAGGTCACCAGGCCCGTCCGCTCACGACGCACGTCGGCAACGACCTTGGGCGGCGTGTGGCGGACTGCGTCGGCGTCGGCGGCGAGCACCGCGGCGACGAACGAATCAGCAGGACGCAACCGTGGTGGCCGGGCACCCAGCGCACGGAGTTGGTCGGCGAGCTTGCGGTGCCCGTTGAGCAGCGCCAGTTCGATCGGCGTGTACCGCGTGGGGGAGCGCTCCTCGGCGAAGCGGCTGACCACGTCGACCCCGTGCTCGGCCAGCAGGGCGACCCGGTCGCGCTGGTCGTGGGTGATCGCCCAGGCGAGCAGGGCCCGCAGCATGTCGGTCGGCGATTCGAGCGACTCGCCGAGCAGGCAATGCCAGGGGCCGTGCGTGTCGAGACCGAGGCCGTATTCGAAGAGCAGCACGAGGTGGTCGTCGTTCGTGCCGAACATGCGGTTGTAGATCGCCTGCCCGTCGTTGGGATCGGCTCCGGCCTCCAACAGCAGCCGGGCGAACGCCAGCGCGTGCGGGTGCTCCGGTCGGCTCTGCTCGCCGCCGCCGAGCACGCCGGTGAGCACGGTGAACGGCGTGGGCAGGCCGTGCCAGAAGCGGCCGTCGTTGGGGTCCGCGCCGGCGTCGAGCAGCAGCCGCGCGGTTTTGAGCGTTGCCGCGCGCTCGATCTTCACCTCGGCGCGGGCGTAGGCCTGGTAGAGCAGCGGTGACCAGCCGTGCGGTCCGCCGGTCACCGCGGCGCCCGCGGGTCGTCCGTTCAGGTGACGGCGCACCGAGAGGACGTCAGCGCACGCGGCCGCGACGAAGAGATCCTGTTGCGGCAGCTGCGGATGTTGCGCGAGGAGTTCAGCAGCCGCGGCTCGGTCGGCGGGTTCGTCGTCGCCGTAGGTCAGGCACGCCAACCGCAGGAATTGGTCGGCCGGCGACTCCTTGGCCGGTGCCGGCTTGCCGGGAGTCCAGGCGCGGGCCGTCACCACCTCGACGTAGTGGCGCAGACGCGCCCAACTCGCGAAGCCGTGTTCGCGAGCGAGGACGAGCTGGGCCGCGGTCAGCGGCAACCGGTCGGACGCGGGTGGCGCCGGGTGCCACTTGGCCACGCGCTTCCGCGCGGTCGGGTCGTCGCTGCGGACGGCGCGTTGCAGTTCGCGGGCCTGGTTGCGCAGCTGGCCGAGGTCGGGATCTTGAGGAAGCGCGGCCGGAGCCATCGCAGCCTCCTTTCGCGTCCCAGCCGGTCCGCGAAGCCGGGCGAAAGGAGGGATCCACGAAAACGCACGGTGCAACTCGCCGATGGGTGGGCTCAGCCCTTTCCGCGGACCCGGATGCGCCCCACGCGCACCGGAATCCTAGCCGTTCCGACCACGGCCGCCTGGATGTTCGCTTCCGGCCAGCTGTCCCGGGTGCGTTTGACTACACGACGGAGTTGTCGGCTGTCCTGCGACGCGGTTGGCGCGTCCGCGTGGCGGTGCGGGCGTTCTTGGCGCGGTAGAGGTCCTGGTCCGCGCGGTGCAGCAACTGGTTCAGCTCGGTCTCGTCGCCGCAGCTGACGACGCCGGCGGACCATTGCGCGGTGTGCGCGTTGCGCAGCCGCTCGACGACCTGTTCGGCTTCGTCCCGGTCGGTGTCGGGCATGAGCAGCGCGAACTCGTCGCCGCCGTAGCGGGAGAGCAGGTCGGCACGGCGGATCTGCCCCTGCCAGGCGCCGGCGAGTTCGGTGAGTAGCTCGTCGCCTGCGACGTGGCCGTAGGTGTCGTTGACGGCCTTGAAGCCGTCGAGGTCGAGGAGCGCGATGCTGAACCGCGACTGGCCCCGACCGGCGAGCGCGAGTTCACGCTCTGCGGCGAGCTGGAAGTAGGCGCGGTTGGCGAGTCCGGTCAGCGGGTCGAGGGCGGCTTGCCGGCGCAGCTGTGCGACGAGATGCCGCAGCAGCTCCGATGCGGCCAGCACTGCGGTAGTGACTACGAGCCACGGAACGAGCAGGTCGTGCACGCCGCTGGCGACGACGCCGGCGGAGAACCCGCCAGCTGCAAGGACCGCCTGCGCACGCGCCTGGGACGTCGGGAAGAAGTACGCAGCGATCAGGGCGATGCAGATGTAGAAGACGCCGGGCAAAATGACTCCCACGGCGGAGCCGGTCGCAGCCACGAGGGCGCTGACCATGATGGTCGCCGCGGCCAGCGCCGCGTTGAGCGGCCCCGCGCCGAGCCGGTGCCGCAGAGCTAGCAGTGGCGCAGCGATGCAGAACGAGAAGATCCCCAGACACCGAGAGAGCCCGATAGCGAGCTGCGGACTCATCGGGAACTGCGCGCCGAGCACGCCGGCGATCCCGCCGAAGACGTACAGCAATCCGATGACCGTGGCTGCGGTGGATTGCACGGTCGGCGCATAGCGCAACCGCGCACGACCGATGGGCCGCGCACCGGGTGATCGTCGCGCAGGCCCGCTCTTCGCGGTGGTCAGCACGTCTTTCCGATTCGCATTCGTTCGTCACGTCTTCCGAGGAGTCGATCGTCACGCCGACGCCGCCCCGACCGCGTCAGTGAGCTACCGCATCGTGTCTAAGTTCGGCCAGGAGGACCCAAGCATGAGCACTCGCGCCTCCCCGCGGCGCCACCGGATGTTCGATAAGTGCCCCCGGCAGGATTCGAACCTGCGACGCCCGGCTTAGGAGTCCGGCGCTCTATCCCCTGAGCTACGAGGGCCTTCTCGGCACGAGGGCCTGGTCGGCTGGGCCAAGGATACGGGCTCCAAGTTGCGCGCCCGCCGATCGGCGACAGGATCGAGCAAGCAGCGGATGTCCGCCGACCCCGGGAGGGTGCAATGCGAGGCCGTGTGCTCACCGCGTTGGCCGCCGCCTCACTCGTGACCGTCGTGCCCGCGACGGACGCGGGCGCGGTGTCGTTCAACGCCTTCACCGAGGCGCAGAACTACCTGATCACCTTGCAGCGTCAGGCGATCTACGACACGCCCGCCTACCAGGCGAAGCTGGCCGCGGTGAGTATCGTCAACGTCACGCACGCGCTCGCGGCGCAGCTGAAGGACCCGGGCCGGGAGTTCGTCACCGACCTGTGCTGGAGCGACTTCAACGCGTGCGCCGGCGACGCGCGCCTCTACAACTGGGCCACCAAGGATTACGGCATCGTCCGTCCGGTCCTGTTCACGGCGCGGGACGGAGCGACGCTGTCCGGGCATGTCTGGGCGACCGTCGCGGGTCCGGCGAAGCGCCCGGGCGTCGTGATCACGAACGGCTCGGTGCAGGCCGACGAGCAGATGTACTGGTACGCCGCGCAGGCGCTCGCCAAGGCCGGCTACGTGGTGCTGACGTTCGATCCGCAAGGGCAGGGCCAGTCGGACACGCTCGGCGCCGGCAAGGACCTGCTCGAGGGCGTGCCCGCGCAGACCGACGGGCGGCCGTTCTACGACGGCACCGAGGACGCGATCAACTTCTTCCTGTCCACGCCGGCGAAACCGTACGAGCCGGTGCCGAGTTGCACGTCCGGGACGAGCCATGCCGGCAAGCAGCGCGCCCGCGTCGCCGCCGGATTCGACTCGGCCTACAACCCGTTCTGGCAGCTCGTCGACCCGGACGAGCTCGGGCTGGCCGGACACTCGTACGGCGCGGCCGGCGTCTCCTACATCGCGCAGTGGGACCCGCGCGTCGACGCCGCCGTCGCGTGGGACAACCTCGGCGGTCCGGCGCCGAAGGCGGGATCCGTCCCGGGCCAGAAGGGCTCGCTCGGTGAGAAGGGCTGCCCGGCCGATCCGTCCGCGCGGACGACGGTGCCGATCACCAAGCCCGGGCTGGGCCTGTCGGCCGACTACGGCCTGCCGCCGCTGCCCAACACGTCGCAGCCCGACCCGACGGCGAAGTCGGTCGCGTCCGAGCAGTACACCGCGGCGGGCGTCGACACCGGCGAGATCATCATCCGCGGCGGCTCGCACCTGGACTTCTCGTTCATCCCACTGGTCGCGCTCGGCGCCTCGCTGCGCGGCCCGGACCTCACCGACTGGTACACGACGGCCTGGTTCGACAAGTACCTCAAGCACGACCCGACGGCCGACCAGCGCCTGCTCACCACGCGCTGGCAGCACGACGCGGCCGAGGCGCGTGTCGACCCGAACCACGACGGCAACGCGTTCTCCTTCTACTACCCCTCGCGCCTCGACATCCGGCTGGCGGACGGCACGCGCTGGGACTGCGAGGACCTGCGCGCGGGCTGCGTGGGCATGACGGCGGACGACGGTTACTCCGGCAGCTACTCCTACGTCGCGCTGGCCACGACGCCGGACGCGGCGGACGGGCCTGGCGCGCATCTTCGAGCGCCCGGACGGAACAGCATCTACTAGCGCCCGCGCGTAACGTGGTCCGCGAGGGGGCATCGTCATGACGTTGCTGATCGTCGCGCTCTGCGGCCTGATCGCGCTGGCGGGAATTCTCTGCCTGCTCGAGTTCACCTGGCGGCGTGCCGCGGCTGTCCGCTTCGTGCCGCCCGACGCGTTGCTCGGCTCGGTCGAGGACGTCGAGCGCGAGGTCACCGCGGACCTGCTCGCCGGCCGCGTCACCGCCGAGCACTACCGCAGCGTCGTTGCCGCGCTCGCCGACGAGTCGGACGCGCTGCTCAACCGACAGGGACGGTGAGCGTCGCCGGATCGGACGCGGTCGAGCTCAGCGTGATCGTCGAGCCGGGCACGCTGCGACCGAGGAAGCGAGCGTCCGTCGAGTCGATCACCAGGCTCAGGTGGTGCCCCGGCGCGACCGTCCACGCGATCGGTCCGAGGTCGATGTCGGTCGCCAGCGTCGCGCCGGGTTTGCCGGTCACCGTGCGCGCG
>DASRSS010000191.1:0-9663 GCA_035656335.1 Jatrophihabitantaceae bacterium
CCTCCATCGGGCTGAACGCGTGCACGTGCATCTGCGGCGTGCGGCGCTTGACCTCGGCGGCGATGTCGAAATACGCGGTGCCCGGCAGGTCCGGATGGATGCCGCCCTGCATGCACACCTCGGTCGCGCCGAGCGCCCAGCCCTCCTCGGCACGCCGGCCGACGTCCTCGAGGCTCAGCGTGTACGCGTCCGCGTCGGTGCGCCGTTGCGCGAACGCGCAGAACCGGCAGCCGGTGTAGCAGACGTTGGTGAAGTTGATATTCCGGTTGACGATGTAGGTGACCTCGTCGCCGACCGCGTCCCTGCGCAGGTCGTCGGCCAGCGCGCAGATCGCGTCCAGCTCGGGACCGTCCGCGTGCAGCAGCGCGAGCGCGTCGGCGTCCGGCAGGGTGAGCACGTCGCCCTGCTGCAGCGAGCGCTCGGCGTTGCGCAGCGCGGACGCGACGTCGGCGTCGATGCGCTGCGGCGCGGACGTGCGCGTCGCCTCGGAGCGGACGGCGTCCCAGTCGCCGTACACGCTGTCGAAGTCCTCGCGGCGGTCGGACGTGCGCCCGATCGTGTCGATCTCGGTGTGCAGGTCGGTACGGCCGACGGACCGCGTCGCGCGCCAGGCGTCGTCCGGCTCCTGCCAGGCAATCCCTTGCGGCGTAACGCATTCGCGCGCCAGGCCCGTCTGCGGATCGGCGAGCGCGGTGACGTGCGGGAGGACGCGCGGGTCCAGCCACGGCTCGCCCGCGAACACGTAGTCCGGGTACACGGTGAGCCGCTCGACGAGCCGGAACCCGGCGTCCGCGCTGCGTGCAGCGAGCTCGTCGATCTGTGGCCACGGACGTTCCGGGTTGACGTGGTCGGGCGTCAGCGGCGAGACACCGCCCCAGTCGTCGATGCCGGCGCGCAGCAGCAGCGCGTACTCGTCGCCGATCAGGTTCGGTGGCGCCTGGATGCGGACCGACGGCCCGAGCACCAGCCGGGTGACGGCGACCGTCGCGGCGAGGTCCTCGATCTCCGCGTCGGCCATGCGCGCCATCGCGGTGTCCGGCTTGGCGCGGAAGTTCTGCACGATCACTTCCTGCACGCCGTTGTAGGCGCGCGCCACCTTGCGGATCGCGAAGATCGAATCGACGCGCTCGGCCGGCGTCTCGCCGATGCCGATCAGGATGCCGGTCGTGAACGGGACGTTGCTGCGTCCGGCGTCCTCGAGCACGCGCAGCCGGACCGTGGGGTCCTTGTCGGGTGAGCCGAAGTGGGCGCCGTGCTTGTCCTCGAACAGCCGGCGCGACGTCGTCTCGAGCATCATGCCCATGCTCGGTGCGACCGGCTTGAGCCGCTGCAGCTCGGCCCAGCTCATCACGCCCGGGTTCAGGTGCGGCAGCAGGCCGGTGCGCTCCAGCACCATGATCGCCATCGCGCGCACGTACGCGAGCGTGTCGTCGTAGCCGTGCGCGTCGAGCCATTCGCGCGCCTGCGGCCAGCGGTCCTCGGGACGGTCACCGAGCGTGAACAACGCTTCCTTGCAGCCCAGCGCGGCGCCCTGCTCGGCGATCGCCAGCACCTCGTCCGGCGAGAGGTACATGGACTCGAGCCGGTTCGGCGTGGTCGCGAACGTGCAGTAGTGGCAGCGGTCGCGGCACAGCCGGGTGAGCGGGATGAACACCTTGCGCGAGTACGTCACGACGCCCGGACGGCCCGCCGCCTGCAGCCCCTGGTCACGCACGCGCGCGGCCGTCGTCAGCAGGTCGTCCAGCGCCTCGCCGCGCGCGCCGAGCAGAATCTCCGCCTCGGTCACGTCCAGCGCGACCCCGTCGCGTGCCCGGCGCAGTGCTCTTCTTAATCCGCTCAAGGCGTCCCTCCCGACCACCCCAAAGAACAGGGTGGGTCAGTCGGGCCGCACGCAAGCTCGCTGCGCTCGCGCGTGAGCGGGCTCTTCGCGCAGATGGGGGCGCCCCCGCGTGAAAGGGCGTAGCCCGCGGGGGAGCTCATCGCGTTGTGGGTCATCTCAACCCAAGTTCCGCAGCCGCGGGAGTATTTCGTCGCCGTAGAGGCGGAGGAACTTCTCCTGGTCGGGGCCGGGTGCGTGGAACACCAGGTGGGTGAAGCCCAGATCCAGGTAGCGCTTGATCTGCTGCACGTGCTCGTCGGGGTCGGTCGAGACGATGAACCGCTTGGCGGTCTGCTCGACGGACAGCTCGTCGGCCAGCCGCTGCATCTCGACCGGGTCCTCGACACCGGACTTCTGCTCCGGCGTGAGGCCGAGCGCGCCCCAGAAGTGCGTGGCGGCCATCGCGGCGTCCCGGTCGTGGTCGAAGGACACCTTGACCTCGATCATCATGTCCAGGTCGGTCAGCGCGCGGCCGGCCTTCTCGGCGCCCTCGCGCACGGCGGGCAGCAGCGTGTCGGTGTACAGCTCCGGCGCCTTGCCCGAGGTGGTGATGTACCCGTCCCCGACGCGGCCGGCGTACCGCGTCGCGGCCGGACCGGACCCGGCCAGGTAGATCGGCACCGGCTGCTCGGGACGGTCGTAGACCGTCGCCTTGTCCGTCCGGTAGAAATCGCCCTCGAACGAGACCCGCTCCTCGCTCCAGAGCTGCTTGATCAGCCGGACGGCCTCCCGGAAGCGCGCGAACCGCTCCTTGCCGTCGGGCCATTCGATGCCCAGCGGCACCTCGTTCATCGACTCGCCGGTGCCCATGCCCAGCACGACCCGGCCCGGGTACAGGCAGCCGAGCGTCGCGAACGCCTGCGCCACGATCGCCGGGTGGTACCGGAACGTCGGCGTCAACACGCTCGTGCCCATCGTGATGCGTTCGGTCGAGGCGCCCAGCGCGGCCAGCCAGGTCATCGCGAACGGGGCGTGCCCGCCGTCGTGCCGCCACGGCTGCAGGTGATCGGACACGAACACCGAGTCGAAGCCGCACTCCTCGGCGAGCATCCCGTACCGCAGCAGCTCCCGCGGCGCGAACTGCTCGTTGGACGCCTTGTAGCCGAACTTGATCGCGGTCATCGCGTAGCTCCGGTGACGATCAGCTCCACCTTCTGGAACTCCTTGATGCTGGAGTAGCCGCACTTGCCCATCACCCGGCGGACGGCGCCGAACAGGTTGCGCTCGCCGGTCGGGTCGTCGGTCGGGCCGGCGATCAGCTCGTCGAGGGTGGGACGGTCGTGCACGCCGCCGGCCAGGTCGACGACGAGCGAGCGCGGCACGCGCGGATGCGCCGCCGTCGCGTCCCAGTAGCGGCCGGCGCCGGGCGAGTTCGCGGCGCTCGCCAGCGCCTCGCCGAGCATGACCGCGTCCGCGCCGCAGGCGAGCGCCTTCGCGATGTCGCCGCCGGTCGCGAGGTCGCCGTACGCGACCAGGTGCACGTACCGGCCGCCGGTCTCGTCCAGGTAGTCACGCCGGGCGGCGGCCGCGTCCACCAACGCCGTGGCCATGGGGACGTCGATGCCCAGCGCGGCGTGCGTGGTGGAGCCGAGGTGCGCGCCGTAGCCGATGATCACGCCGGCCGCGCCGGTGCGCATGAGGTGCAGGGCGGTCTGGTAGTTGGTGACGCCGCCGACGAGCACCGGTACGTCGAGGTCGGCGATAAACGTCTTGAGGTTCAGGCCCGGCTCGCCGCCGTCGGCGACGTGCTCGGCGGAGATCACGGTGCCCTGGATGACGAGCAGGTCGACGCCGGCCTCGAGCACGTGCGGAGCGAGTTCGAGCGTGTGCTGCGGCGAGAGGCGGACGGCCACGCGCACTCCGGACGCCCGCAGCTCGCCGACGCGG
This sequence comes from Jatrophihabitantaceae bacterium, assembly GCA_035656335.1. GTDB lineage: Bacteria > Actinomycetota > Actinomycetes > Mycobacteriales > Jatrophihabitantaceae > DASRSS01. The sequence goes on from DASRSS010000191.1 coordinate 3,767, forward strand.
CGGCGCAGCAGTTCGGGCACCAGCGGCGCCGAGTAGACCTGCTGCAGGGTGGCGTTGCTGCCGTCGAGGTTGGCCAGCTCGGCGTCGGCGTCCTCGTAGCGCGCCCACAGGCCCTCGCCGTCCAGGACCGCGAGACCGCCGAGCCGCTCGATCTCGACCGCCGTCGCCGGCGAGACGACCGCGTCGGACGGCGCCGCGACGAGCGGCAGTTCGAAGATGTGCGCGTCGATCTGCCACGCGGTCGAGACGACCGACGACCCGCGCGTGCGGCGGGTTGGCACGAGCGCGATCTCGTCGAGGTGGTAGCCACGGCGCGCGCTGCGGCCCAGCCCGATCTCCACGGTCTCCGGCATGAGGACGAGTCTGCCAGCGTGCCGTGCCGGGTGGTGACGGGCACCCCTCTCGCGCGCTTTCGAGGCCACGCCTTCGCTGGACGGGGCTGGGTGCACGCGGCGCGGTGGCTAAGGGAAGGCCGCCGCCCCGGCGACCGCAGGGCCGCCCCGGCAACCTCAGCGCAGCGTGTAGTTCGGCGCCTCGACGGTCATCTGGATGTCGTGCGGGTGCGACTCCTTGAGCGAGGCCTGCGTGATCCGCACGAACTGGCCGCGGGCAGCCAGCTCCGGCACCGTCCGCGCGCCGACGTAGAACATCGACTGGCGCAACCCGCCGACGAGCTGGTGCGCCACTGCGGCGAGCGGGCCCCGATACGCGACCCGGCCCTCGATGCCCTCCGGCACCAGCTGGTCGTCACTGGTGACCTCGGCCTGGAAGTACCGGTCCTTCGAGTACGACTTCTTGCCGCGCGAACTCATCGCACCGAGCGAGCCCATCCCCCGGTACGACTTGAACTGCTTGCCGTTGACGAAGATCAGCTCACCGGGCGATTCCTCGCACCCGGCCAGCAGCGACCCCAGCATCACCGAGTCGGCCCCGGCCACGATCGCCTTCGCGATGTCGCCGGAGTACTGCAGCCCGCCGTCCGCGATCACCGGCACGCCGGCCGGCTTGCACGCCAGCGACGCCTCGTACACGGCCGTCACCTGCGGCGCCCCGACACCGGTGACGATCCGCGTCGTGCAGATCGAGCCCGGCCCGACCCCCACCTTCACCGCGTCGGATCCGGCGTCGATGAACGCCTGCGCGCCGGCTCGGGTGGCGACGTTCCCGCCGATCACCTGGACGTGCCGGGTGGCCGGATCGGACTTCAGCCGCGCCACCATGTCCAACAGCATCCGCACGTGCCCGTGCGCGGTGTCGGCGACGAGTACGTCGACCCCCGCGTCGACGAGCGTGGTGGCCCGCTCCCACGCGTCCCCGAAGTACCCGATCGCCGCGCCGACCATCAGCCGGCCGTGACCGTCCTTGGTGGCGTTCGGGAACTGCTCGGACTTGACGAAGTCCTTGACCGTGATCAGGCCCCGCAGCCGCCCGGACGGATCCACCAGCGGCAACCGCTCGAGCTTGTGCTGGCGCAGCAGCGCGGTCGCGTCGTCGTGCGAGATGCCGACCGGCCCGGTGATGAGCGGCATCGGCGTCATCACCTCGTCGACCTTCGTGCTCGCCCATTCGGCGACGGGGACGAAGCGCAGGTCGCGGTTGGTGATGATGCCGAGCAGCTTCGTCTCGGCGTCCACGACCGGCAGCCCGGAGATGCGGTACTGGCCGCACACCTCGTCCAGCTGCTCGAGCGTCGCGTCCGGGCCGATCGTGACCGGGTTCGGGATCATGCCGGTCTGTGTCCGCTTCACCAGGTCCACCTGGTACGCCTGGTCCTCGATCGACAGGTTCCGGTGCAGCACGCCCAGCCCGCCCTGCCGCGCCATCGCGATCGCCATCCGCGACTCGGTCACGGTGTCCATCGCGGCCGACACCAGCGGCACTGCGATGGAGATCTCGCGCGTCAGGCGCGTGGTCGTGTCGACCTCGGCGGGCACCACGTCGGTCTCACCCGGCAGCAGCAGGACGTCGTCGTAGGTCAGGCCGAGGGCGGCGAACTTGTCGGGCAGTGTCGACAACGAATCGGACAACAGCTTCTCCTCGCCAGCGCCGGTAACGAAAGTCTAGGCGTCAGTGCCATCCCCCCGGCAGGCCGGGACAAATGTCAGGGTCGAATCGGGGCTTAGCCCCATGGCGCAAGGCCTGCGTCCTGTTGGAGGCTGACCGCATGACGCGACCGATGCCCATCACCTCCACCCCCGAACTGGGCTCCCCGGCGGCGAGCGCGACCGGCGTGGTCAAGCTGTACGGCAGCGGCGAGACCGCCGTGCGCGCACTCGATCACGTCTCGGTCGAGCTGATGCGCGGCGAGTTCACCGCGATCATGGGCCCGTCCGGATCGGGCAAGTCGACGCTCATGCACTGCCTCGCCGGGCTGGACACCGTCACGTCCGGCAGCGTCCGCATCGGCGACGTCGAGCTGTCCGGCCTGTCCGACAAGCAGATGACGGCGCTGCGCCGTGACCGGATCGGGTTCGTGTTCCAGTCCTACAACCTGGTGCCGACCCTCACCGCGATCGAGAACATCACGCTCCCCATCGACATCGCCGGACGCAAGCCTGACCGCCTCTGGCTCGACACCGTCGTCATGACGCTGGGCCTGCGCGACCGGCTGTCGCACCGACCCAGCGAGCTGTCCGGCGGGCAGCAGCAGCGCGTCGCGGTGGCCCGTGCCCTCGCCGGCCAGCCGGAGATCGTCTTCGGCGACGAGCCGACCGGCAACCTGGACTCCCGCAGCAGCGGCGAGGTGCTCGGCATGCTGCGCCACTCCGTCGACGAGCTCGCGCAGACCGTGGTGATCGTGACGCACGACCCGCGCGCGGCCGCGTACGCCGATCGGGTCCTGTTCCTCGCGGACGGACGCATCGTGGACGAACTGCGCTCGCCGACCGCGGACACCGTGCTGGACTACATGAAGAACCTGGAGTCGGTGTGACCAGCACGCTGCGCCCGGCCCAGGTCCCGGTCCGCCTGCCCCGCGCGCAGGGCAACCCGCTGGTCCGCGTCGGGTTCCGCAACCTGCGCGCGCACAAGGTCCGGCTGCTGCTCACCGTCATCTCGGTGCTGCTCGGCACCGCGTTCGTGGCCGGCTCGTTCGTCTTCACCGACACGCTCAAGCACAGCTTCAACGCGATCTTCGCGACCGGCCTGAAGGGCATCGACACCCGCATCGAGCCGCAGCACGACTACGACCCCGGCGTGCCCGCGAACCTCGCCGCCACGATCCGCAAGCTCCCCGGCGTGGCCAAGGTCAGCCCGCAGATCTCGCTGCCGGCCGTCGTCGTCGACAGCCACGGCAAGCGGCTGCAGACCGGCGGCGCGCCGAGCGAGGCCGGCGGCTGGACGCCCGCGTCGGAGTCGGTCACCCCGCCGGCCACGTTCGCCGCGGGCACTGCGCCCACAACGCCGAACGAGGTCGTCATCAACCAGGGCGCGGCGAACAAGGCGCACCTGAAGGTCGGCGACCACCTGCACATCGTGCTCGCGAACGCCGGCTCCGTGGACGTCCGGCTGGCCGGCATCTACCGCACGGCCAGTGACACCGGCGGCTACGTCGGCGTCCGCTTCACGCAGCAGGAGGCGAAGCGGCTGCTGACGGACGGAACGCACGTGTCCCTGATCGACGTCGCCGCCGCGCCCGGCGTCTCGGAGCAGACGCTCACCGCGCGCATCAAGCAGGTCGTCCCGCCGGACCTCAAGGTGCGCACCGGGACGCAGGCACGCGACGACGCCACGCACGGCATCGCGAGCGCGCTGTCGTTCGTCAACTACATCCTGCTCGCGTTCGGGATCATCGGCCTGATCGTCGGGACGTTCATCATCTTCAACACGTTCTCGATGCTGATCGCGCAGCGGCTGCGCGAGCTCGCCCTGCTGCGCGCGGTCGGCGCCGACCGCAAGCAGATCCGGCGCTCGGTGCTGCTCGAAGCGGGCATGGTCGGCCTGATCGGCAGCGTGCTCGGGCTCGCCGGCGGGGTCGGCCTCGCCTACGGCCTGCGCGCGCTGCTTGACGCGCTCGACCTGGGGCTGCCGTCGGGCGCGCTGGTCATCACCACGCGGACGGTGCTGGTGACCGTGCTGCTCGGGCTCGCCGCGACGCTGCTGGCCGCGTACGCACCCGCCCGCCGCGCCGCGCAGACCCCGCCGGTGGCCGCGATGCGCGCCGAGTTCGCGTCCACGTCGGCGGCGAGCCTGCGCCGCCGCAGCCTGATCGGCCTAGTCGTCGGCGCCCTCGCGCTCGTCGCGACCATCGCGGGCCTGAACAGCTCGTCCGCGGGCAGCGGGGCGTCGCTGGCCGGCCTCGGCCTGGTCGGCATGGTCGCGTCCGCGATGCTGCTCTCGCCGGTCCTCGCCCGGCTGCTGATCGTGCCGCTGGGACGCCTGATCGGCCGCCCGTTCGGCGCGGCTGGACGGCTGTCCCGCACGAACGCGGTCCGCCATCCCCGGCGTACGGCCGCGACCGCGTTCGCGCTCACCCTGGGCCTGGTCCTGGTCAGCGGCATCGCCGTGATCGGCTCGTCCATGAAGGCGAGCATCAACGCGGTCTTCGACAACAACGTGACCGCCGACTACATCCTCAGCTCGCAGACGGCCGTCTCCGTCCCCGAGCCCGCCGTCCTCGCGGCGGAGCGAGTTCCCGGCGTCGGCTCGATGACCCAGCTCTACGGGCTGAGCGCGACCGTCGACGGCCAGCACCGGGTCGGCATGGCGGTGGACGGGCCGCTGACGTCCGTCATGAAGCTCACCGGCACCAAGGGCGCGGTCGCGCCGACGGGGCACACCATGATCGTGTCCAAGACGCGGTCCGAGAAGCCGGGCTGGGGCCTGGGCTCGAAGCACGTGCTCACGGCGCCGGGCGTCCGGCCGATCACCGAGACCGTCGGCGGCGTGTTCGACAACAACCAGCTGCTCGACGGCTGGCTGGTGTCCGGCCAGGTGTACCGGCAGCTGACGCAGCCGACCGACCGGTACGTGATCGTCGGCCTGGTCAAGGCCGCGCCCGGCGCGAACCTGGCCGCCCTGCGCACCGGGCTGGAGAACGCGACGAACGACTTCTACGTCATCGACGTGCAGGACCGCGACCAGTACGAGGGCCAGATCGCCGGCCAGGTGAACGGGCTGCTCGGGCTGCTGTACGGGCTGCTCGCGCTGGCGATCGTCATCGCGATCCTCGGCATCGTGAACACGCTCGCGCTGTCGGTGGTCGAGCGGCGCCGCGAAATCGGGATGCTGCGCGCGGTCGGCATGCAGCGCCGGCAGGTGCGCCGCACGATCTACCTCGAGTCGCTGCTGATCGCCGTGTTCGGCGCCGTGCTCGGGCTGGTGCTCGGCCTGGCGTACGGCTCGCTGTTCACGCACACCCTGCGCGACCAGGGCCTGAACCGGCTGAGCATCCCGTGGGGGCAGGCGCTGACGTTCCTCGTCGTGGCCGGTGTCGTGGGCGTTCTGGCGGCCCTGTGGCCGGGGATCCGGGCCGCCCGGACCAGCCCGCTGCAGGCGATCAGCGACCTTTGAGGCAGGTTGGGTTGGCGCTACCGGGCAGTTGGGTCTTACCTTGGACGCGTGACTTATCGCGTGGGGACGCCGATGAAGACCGAGCGACGCAAGTGGGGGTCCCCCCGGCAACAAGGGCGTAGCCGCCGGGGGAGGAGCGGGCGATGAATTTGGATGAAGGGCCGCTCGACCCGTTTCTGGGCGACCCGCACGACCCGGCGGCGCTGCTGGACGACACCGAGCCGCCGCAGCCGCTCAGCGACGACGAGCGCGCCGACGTGCAGGCCGACCTGGCCGAGCTGGCCGACTTCCAGCGCACCCTCGGCCCGATCGGCGTGGACGGGATCATCGTCGAGTGCGCCGACTGCGGCGAGCAGCACTACTTCGCCTGGGAGCTGATGCGGGCC
>DASRSS010000192.1:0-8277 GCA_035656335.1 Jatrophihabitantaceae bacterium
CGGGCTGAGGACGCCCGGGCGGTGCTCCGGCCGCGCGGCGGGACGCGCCTGCGTCGCGTCGTCGCCGACCGCCGGCGCCGCTTCCGCGGACCCGGATTCGGAGCCGGTCTCGGGCTCGCTCTCGGACGCAGCCGCGGGAGCGTCCTGCTCGCCGGCCCCCGCGCGCAACCACGGGCGTACCGGAGTCAGCGGGCGCTCCGCCGGTCCCGTCGTTCCCGGGGCCGCGGGCCGCCCGTGGCCCGCGCGTGGCTCGTCCTTCTCGTTCACCGGCAAAAGGTATCCCGACTCGCCTTAGAGTGCCTGCGTAACATCGCCGTGTGAGTGAAAATCGGCCGCAAGTGCGCCAACCGCGGATGCTCTCGGTGGGCCGCTTCTTCGGTGTGCCGATCTATTTCGCGCCGTCCTGGGTGCTCATCGCAGCGATCCTGACGTTCTACTACGGCCCCACTATCGGCGACGCGCTCCCGCGCGCGAGCGCCAGCTCCTCGTATTTGCTGGCGCTGCTGTTCGCAGTGTTGTTCGCCGGCTGCGTCCTGGCCCATGAGCTCGGCCACACCGGGGTCAGCCTGCTGCTGGGGCATCCGGTGCGGCGGGTGGTGATCTTCCTGCTCGGTGGCGTGTCCGAGATGGACCGCGACCCGGAGCGTCCGCGGGACGAGTTCCTGATCGCAGCGGCGGGTCCGCTGGTGTCGGCGCTGCTCGGCGGCGTGTCCTGGCTCGTCTACGCGAACCTGCAGCACGACTCGATGCCGGGCGTCGTCGCGTTGCTGATGATGTGGAGCAACCTGGTGGTCGCGGTGTTCAACCTGCTGCCGGGGTTGCCGCTGGACGGCGGGCGCCTGGTGCGCGCCGGTGTCTGGGGGATGTCGCACAACCGGCTGGCCGGCACCCGGATCGGGGCCTGGTCCGGTCGCGCCGTGGCCGTGCTGGTCGCGGTGAGCGGGCTGTTCGTCGACCGCAGCAGCCTGGGCTTCACGGCCGGGCTGTTCAGCATCGCGCTGGCCGCCTACCTGTGGTTCGGCGCCGGCCAGTCGCTGAAGGTCGCCCAGCTGATGGAGCAGGTGCCGCGCGTGAACCTCGAGGCGCTGCTGCGGCCGGGCCTGCTCGTGCCGTCGGACGTGTCCGTCGCCGAGGCGCTGCGCCGGGCCTGGACGGGGCACGCCCGCGGCCTGGTCGTGGTGGACGCCACGGATCACCCGCGCGCGATCGTGGATGAGGCCCGCATCGGGGCGGTGCCGCCGGACCGGCGTCCGTGGACCGCGCTGGACTCCGTCGCGCGTCCGCTGGAGCCGGGCCTGGTGCTGAACGTCCGGCTGTCCGGCGAGGACCTGCTCGCCGCCGTCCGCGCGACGCCCGCGCACGAGTACCTGGTAGTGCACGACGACGGGTCACCCGCCGGCATCCTGGCCACCGCCGATCTTGCCGCCGCACTGAAAGGAACTGCGTGAGTACAGCGCCCCCGGGAAGTGGTCCATTCCGCGTGGGGGAGCGCGTCCAGCTCACCGATCCGAAGGGGCGGCTGCACACCGTCACGCTGGAGGCCGGCAAGCAGTTCCACACGCACCGCGGCGCGATCGAGCACGACGCGCTGATCGGCGCGCCCGAGGGCAGCGTGGTCTCGTCGACAGCGGGCACGCTGTACCTGGCGCTGCGCCCGCTGCTCACCGACTTCGTGCTGTCGATGCCGCGCGGCGCCGCGGTGATCTACCCGAAGGACTCGGCGCAAATCATCGCGATGGGCGACATCTATCCGGGCGCGACCGTGCTGGAGGCCGGCGCCGGATCCGGCTCGCTCACCTGCGCCCTGCTGCGCGCCGTCGGCCCGACCGGTCGGGTGATCTCGTACGAGGTGCGCGAGGACCACGCCGAGGTGGCGGTACGCACCGTTGCCGCGTTCTTCGGCGAGCAGCCACCGAACTGGACGTTGCACATCGGCGACGCGGCCGCGCACCCGGCCGAGGAGCAGGTCGACCGCATCGTCCTCGACATGCTCAGCCCGTGGGACGTACTGCCGGTCATGGCCGACGCGCTGCACCCGGGAGGCGTGCTGATCGGCTACGTCGCCACGACGACGCAGCTGTCGCGGCTGGTCGAGGCGCTGCGCGAGCACAAGGGCTTCACCGAGCCGCACGCGTGGGAGACGTTCATGCGCGGCTGGCACGTGGTGGGGCTGGCGGTGCGCCCGGAACACCGGATGATCGGCCACACCGCGTTCCTGGTCAGCGCCCGTCGGCTCGCTCCGGGCGTGACCGCGCCGCCGCGCCAGCGCCGTCCGGCCAAGGCGGCCGAACCGGAACGGCCGCCCCGCGACCCGGACGTCCCGTTCCGCCCGAACCTGCCGTAGGGCGGCGCCCTGCGGCGCTCAGGCGTCGGGGCCGGCGACCGCGACGCCGTCGGAGGCGCGCAGCACGTGGATGCACGTGCCGGGGCACTCCTTGGCGGAGTTCAGGACGTCCTGCAGCAGCTTGGGCGGCACGTCCGCCTGCGCGCCCGGCTCGGTGAGCAGCTCGTCCGCGGAGTTCTTGACGTAGGCCAGCCCGTCGACGTCGAACTCGAACACCTCGGGCGCGTACTGGACGCACAACCCGTCGCCGGTGCACTCGTCCTGGTCGATCCACACCCGCAACGGCTCGGTCACGATCTCGCCCACCCCTTCAACATCCCGCGTGTTTGCCGATCTCACCGTCGAGGGTAGTTCCCGGCTTGCACCACGCGTCATGTGTAGGGTGAGTTTTCGCGAACACTCCGCGACCTATGGAGGTGGCCGCATGGCTTCCGAGCCTCGCGAACCGCAGGGCAACGACGACGCGGACGTCCGGCGCCGGACAGCTTTCCTGGAGCAGGAGATCGACCTGCTCCGGGCGAAGGTGGCTGAGTCGCCCCGCCACATGCGCATGCTCGAGGACCGCCTCGCCGAGGCACAGGCGCGAGTCGCGGCCCTGAGCGATCGGAACGACCGGCTCGCCGAGACGCTGCGTGAGGCACGCGACCAGATGGTCGCCCTCAAGGAGGAGATCGACCGGCTGGCGCAGCCGCCGTCCGGCTACGGCGTGTTCCTCGAGGCGTTCGAGGACGGCACGGTGAACATCTTCACGTCCGGCCGCAAGCTGCGCGTCGCGGTGTCGCCCGAGGTGCCCGTCGAGAGCCTGCAGCACGGCCAGGAGGTCATGCTCAACGAGGCGATGAACGTCGTCGCGGCGCTCGGCTTCGAGCGCGCCGGCGAGATCGTCATGCTCAAGGAGATCCTCGAGGGCGGTGACCGCGCGCTGGTCATCGGCCACACCGACGAGGAGCGCGTCGTCTACCTGGCGGACCTGCTGCGCGACAAGCCGCTGCGCGTCGGCGACTCGCTGCTGCTGGAGCCGCGCTCGTCCTACGCGTACGAGCGGATCCCCAAGAGCGAGGTCGAGGAGCTGATCCTCGAAGAGGTGCCGGACATCGACTACACCGACATCGGTGGTCTGGGCCGGCAGATCGAGGCGATCCGCGACGCGGTGGAGCTGCCGTTCCTGCACGCGGACGTGTTCCGCGAGCACCAGCTGCGGCCGCCGAAGGGCATCCTGCTGTACGGGCCGCCCGGTTGCGGCAAGACGCTGATCGCCAAGGCGGTCGCGAACTCGCTGGCCAAGCAGGTGCAGAAGGTGCGCGGCGGCGGCGAGCGGGCCACGTCCTACTTCCTGAACATCAAGGGCCCGGAACTGCTGAACAAGTACGTCGGCGAGACCGAGCGGCACATCCGGCTGGTGTTCCAGCGCGCCCGCGAGAAGGCGTCCGAGGGCACGCCGGTGATCGTGTTCTTCGACGAGATGGATTCGATCTTCCGCACCCGCGGGTCGGGCGTGAGTTCGGACGTCGAGAACACGATCGTGCCGCAGCTGCTCAGCGAGATCGACGGCGTCGAGGGGCTGCAGAACGTCATCGTGATCGGCGCGTCCAACCGCGAGGACATGATCGACCCGGCCATCCTGCGGCCCGGCCGTCTCGACGTGAAGATCAAGATCGAGCGCCCGGACGCGGAGGCGGCGCGCGACATCTTCAGCAAGTACATCCTGCCGGGCCTGCCGATCCACGCGGACGACCTGGCCGAGCACGGCGGCGACGCGGACGCGACCGTGGCCGCGATGATCCAGCACACCGTGGAGCGGATGTACTCCGAGTCCGAGGAGAATCGGTTCCTGGAGGTCACCTACGCCAACGGCGACAAGGAGACGCTGTACTTCAAGGACTTCAACTCCGGAGCGATGATCCAGAACATCGTCGACCGCGGGAAGAAGATGGCGATCAAGGACTTCCTGACGACCGGTCAGCGCGGCCTGCGCATGCAGCACCTGCTCGCCGCGTGCGTCGACGAGTTCCGCGAGAACGAGGACCTGCCGAACACCACCAACCCGGACGACTGGGCCCGGATCTCGGGTAAGAAGGGCGAGCGGATCGTGTACATCCGCACGCTGGTCTCCGGCAAGGGCAGCGACGCGGGCCGTTCGATCGACACCGTGGGCAACACTGGCCAGTACCTGTAGGTCGGGCCATTCGCGGGCCTGACAGACTGACGCCATGCCAGCTTTTCCGACACGGTGGCCGCTTTTGACGAGATATCCGGTCAGGGTGTCGGAAGAGGCGGTCGGCGGGCCGCGGTGAGCCTCTGGCAGGGCCTGCTCGTCTTCGTCGCGGGCATCTGGGCCGGCACGATCAACACGGTGGTCGGCTCCGGGACCCTGATCACGTTCCCGGTGCTGATCGGCGTCGGCATCCCGCCGGTGACCGCCAACGTCTCCAACTCGGTCGGCCTGTTCCCCGGCTCGTTGGTCGGGGCGTGGGGCTACCGCCGCGAGCTGGCCGGCCAGCGCGACCGCATCCTGCGGATGGGCACCGCGTCGGGCATCGGCGCGATCGCGGGCGCCGTCCTGCTGCTGGTGCTGCCGGCGGGCGCGTTCGACGCTATCGTGCCGGTCCTGATCATTCTCGCGCTGCTGCTGGTCATCTTCGGCAAGCGGCTAACCGCCCGACTGGCCCACACCAGGCATCGCCCGACCACCGAGGTCACGCCGCTGCTGTGGGGCATGACCCTGTTCACGGGCATCTACGGCGGCTACTTCGGCGCGGCGCAGGGCGTGCTGCTCATGGGCATCTTCGGGGTGCTGTTGGCCGAGTCGATACAGCGGCAGAACGCGCTGAAGAACGTCCTGTCCGGGCTGGTGAACCTGGTCGCCGCGATCGTCTTCGTGATCACCGCGCACATCGACTGGGCCGCCGCGGGGCTGATCGCGCTCGGCTCGATCCTCGGCGGCCTGCTCGGCGCGCGCATCGGCCGGCGGCTGCCGCCACCGGTGCTCCGCGCGGTGATCGTGGTCGTCGGCATCGCCGCCGTCGTCAAGCTGCTGGCCTGACCGCTAGGCTCGCCGGAACCTGTATCGAGGAGGAGTGCCGTGATCGTCGGCATCGTCATCGGCGTCATCGTCGTGCTCGTCATCCTGTGGCTGATCCTCGGCTACAACGGCCTGGTCCGTGCGCGCAATGCATTCAAGAATGCATTCGCCCAGATCGACGTCCAGCTGCAGCGCCGGTTCGACCTGATCCCGAACCTGGTCGAGACCGCCAAGGCATACATGGCGCACGAGCGCGAAACGCTCGAGGCGGTGACCGCGGCTCGGTCCGCCGCGATGGCCGGACTGTCGGCGGCGCAGGCCAAGCCGGGCGATCCCGCGGCCATGAAACAGCTCGGCCAGTCCCAGGCCGGGCTCGCCGGCGCGCTCGGACGGTTCAACGCCGTCGCCGAGCAGTACCCGGACCTGAAGGCCAGCCAGAACATGATGCAGCTTTCCGAGGAACTCACCTCGACGGAGAACAAGGTCGCGTTCTCGCGGCAGGCGTACAACGACGCGGTGATGACCTACAACAACAAGCGGCAATCCTTCCCGACCAGCGTGCTCGCCGGAATGTTCCACTTCGAGCCCGCCGCGCAGTGGGAGATCGCCCCCGATCACCCGGAGACCCGCGAGGCGCCCCGGGTGCAGTTCTGACCGGCGCGATTCGTGGACTTCTTCGAACAGCAACGGCGCCGCCGCGGCACGTCGGTCAAGCTCGTCGCGCTGTTCGCCGTTTCCGTCGTAGCGATGATCGCGGTCATCGACGCGATCGTGGCCGCGGCGCTGCACAACCAGCCGACGAGCACGCTCACCGGGTGGCTCATCGCCGCCACCGCGCTCACGGTCCTGATCATCGGTGGCGGCATGCTCACCAAGACGATCGCGTTGCGCGCGGGTGGTTCGGCCGTAGCAGCATCGGTCGGCGCGGTGCCCGTCGACCCGACCACGACCGATCCGGTCTTGCGGCGCTACGTGAACGTCGTCGAGGAGATGTCGATCGCGTCCGGCGTTCCGATGCCGCGGCTGTTCGTGCTCGAGCAGGAGCCGGGGATCAACGCCTTCGCCGCCGGCTACACCCCGGCCGACGCCGCGATCACCGCGACCGGCGGAGCGTTGCACACCCTCAACCGCGACGAGTTGCAGGGCGTGATCGGCCACGAGTTCAGCCACATCCTCAACGGCGACATGCGGCTGAACATCCGGCTCATCGGCCTGCTCAACGGCATCCTGCTGCTCGGACTGATCGGCCTGCGGATCCTCGCCTTCGGCGGCGGGGGACGGAACCGGCGCGACAACAACGGCAACGTGATCCTGCTCGTCGCGCTGGCGATGATGGTGCTCGGCTTCGTCGGGCAGTTCTTCGCGAGCATCATCAAGGCCGCCGTCAGCCGCCAGCGTGAGTGGCTGGCCGACGCGTCGTCCGTGCAGTTCACCCGGCAGACGGCCGGACTGGAGGGCGCCTTCAAGAAGATCGCCGGCCTGCCCACCGGGTCGAAGCTGCGCAACGCCCACGGCGCGAGCCAGGTGAGCCACATGCTTTTCGGCGAAGGTGGCTCGTCGTTCGGGCAGCTGTTCGCCACGCACCCGCCGCTGTTCGCACGCATCAAGGCCCTCGATCCGTCGTTCGACCCGACGCAAGTCGAGCAGTTGTCCGAGCAGTGGCAGTCGCAGCCGCCGAACGGCCTGAACGAGGACGCGTCCCGCGGGCTGGTCGAATCCGCGGCGGGCGCAGCGGCAACGCGCCAGGTCGCGCCCGGCGCGGTCACCGCGCGCGTCGCGACGATCAGCGCCGAGGACCTCGCGCGCGGAGCCGAGTTGAGCGCACAGCTACCCGCCGACGCACGAGCCCTGGCCGGCCAGCCAAGCACGGCCGTCGGGCTGATTCTCGCGCTGCTGCTGCACGGCGAACCGGACCTGCGCGCCAAGCAACTGGCGGCGGTCAATTCGCGGCTGGGCGCGCACCAGGCGCAGGCGGCCGAGACGGTGGCCGCGAAGCTGACCGGGCTCGCGCCGCAGCTGCGGCTGCCGCTCCTGGACCTCGCGGCGCCCGTGGTCACGGCCCGCCCCCCGGCCGAGCTACGTGCGCTGGTCGACACGTTGTCCGAGCTCGCGATCGCCGACGGCCGCGTCTCGCTGTTCGAGTACTGCCTGACCCGGCTCGTCGCCGCGTACGTCCGCGACGCACTCGACCCGTCCGGACGCTCCAAGCCGGGCGGTGGACGCCTCGACCGCTCGGCCGACTCCCTGGTCGCCGTGCTGACCGCGCTCGCCGCGGCCGGCAACGACGATCCGGCCGCGGCCGAGCGTGCCTTCCGCGCGGGCGTGACCGTCGCGCTGCCCGGCATCACCCCGGCCTACCAACCATCCGCCGATCTCTGGACGCGACTGGATGGCGCGTGGCCGGCGCTCGACGCGCTCGCCGTGGCCGAGAAGGCGCGACTGGTGGCGGCTATGGTGGCCGCGGTCCGCGACGACGGCGTGCTGACGCTGCACGAGGCCGAGCTCCTGCGCACCGGCTGCCGGCTGGTGCACTGCCCGCTGCCGCCGTTCGTCGGCTGACCGCGTTTCACTCCTCCGTCGCGGCTGCGCCGGTGCGCACGCCGAGGACGCCGTCGAGCTCGCTCAGCTCGGCGACCAACCGGTTCACCTCACCGCGGCCGGTCAGCACCATGGTCACCTCGACCGCGGTCGGACGCGTCCCTGCCTCGGGCAGGTCGCGGTCGCGGCGGTCGTCGCGGTCCAGTTCCGACTCGGCCTCACCGCCGCCGGCACGCACCGTGTTCAGGTCCGACACGGCGAACCCGCTCTGGGTGGCCCGGTTGACGATCTCGCGCAGCACGCCGCGGTTGTCCAGGTAGCTGATCCGCAGCCCGACTGCTCCCGCCTCCAGCCGCGAGACGAGGCGCGAGAG
>DASRSS010000193.1:0-24776 GCA_035656335.1 Jatrophihabitantaceae bacterium
TGGTCTCCAACTTCGCGCTCATCGCCGGCGTCGCCGGTGCGCACGCGACGGCGACGGACGTCTCGCTGGCCGGCATCGCCGGTCTCGTCGGCGGCGCGTTCTCGATGGCCACCGGCGAGTACGTGTCGGTGCAGAGCCAGAACGAGGCCGCGTACGCCGAGCTGGAGGTCGAGGAGCACGAGCTGCGGCACAACGCCGAGGCCGAGCTGCGCGAGCTCGCGCAGATGTACGTGGCGCGCGGCGTCGATCCGCACCTCGCGCACCAGGTGGCCGAGCAGCTGTCCCGCGACCCGAAGCAGGCGCTGCTCATCCACGCCCAGGAGGAGCTCGGCGTCGACCCGCACCAGCTGCCCAGCCCGTGGACGGCCGCGTTCTCCTCGCTCGGGTCGTTCAGCGTGGGCGCGTTCATCCCGCTGCTGCCGTACCTGGCCGGTGCGAAGCACATCGTGATCTCGGCGATCCTCGCCCTGGTCGCGCTGTTCGTCGCCGGCGTGCTCACCTCGCGGTTCACCAGCCGCGGCTGGCTGTTCGCCGGTGGGCGCCAGTTGGCGCTCGGGGTGTTCGCCGCGGTGATCACGTTCGGGGTCGGCGCTCTGTTCCACGCCAGCGTGGGCTGACCGGCTCACTTCTTGTCGGACCGACCGGTCGGTCGGTAGGGTCGGCGCGTGACGCAGCCGCCCGGAGACGACCTGCCCGGACTCGACCTCGTCGCGCTGCACGACTGGCTGGACGCGCAGCATCCCGGCCTGCGCGCCGGCGAGCTGACCGGCGAGGTGATCGCGGGCGGCAAGTCCAACCTGACCTACCGCGTCACCGACGGCACCTCGACGTGGGCGCTGCGGCGTCCACCGCTCGCGCACGTCCTGCCGACCGCGCACGACATGGCCCGCGAGTACCGGGTGATCAGCGCGCTGGCCGGCACCGACGTCCCCGTCGCCGACGCGATCGCGCTGTGCCAGGACCCGGACGTGCTCGGCGCGCCGTTCTACCTGATGGGCTTCGTCGACGGGCTGGTGTTCGACCGGCCGGACGCGGTCGCGCGCCTCACGCCGGACGCCGCCCGCGTCGCCTGCGAGCAGTTGATCGACACGCTGGTCGCGCTGCACGCGGTGCACCCGGACGCGGTCGGGCTCGCCGACTTCGGCCGTCCGGACGGCTTCCTCGCTCGGCAGGTCCGGCGCTGGCACCAGCAGTGGCAGGCCTCCGAGACGCGCCCGCTGGACGTGCTCAGCCAGGTGGTGGGACGGCTGACCGACACGCTGCCCGAGCAATCGGCGCCGGCGATCGTGCACGGCGACTACCGGCTCACCAACGTGATGTACCGGCCGGACCTGTCCGGCATCGCCGCGGTCGTCGACTGGGAGATGGCCACGCTCGGCGACCCGCTCACCGACGTCGGGCTGCTCGTCGTCTACCAGACGCTCTCGGCCGAGGACGACTTCGTGATGCCGCGGATGAGCCCGGGCGACGGGTTCCTGACCGCGGACCAGCTGGTGGCGCGCTACGACGCGGCCTCGCACCGCGACCTCAGTGCCCTCGACTGGTACGTCGGCTTCGGCTACTTCAAGCTCGCCGTCGTCGCCGAGGGAATCCACCACCGGTACCTGCAGGGCAAGACGGTCGGGGCCGGCTTCGACCACTTCGGCGAAGCCGTGCCGCGACTGCTCGCGGCCGCGTTGCAGTCACTGGAAGGGCGCTGAGGACATGGACTTCCGGCACAGCGAGCGTTCGCAGGAACTGCAGGAGCAGGTCGCGCGGTTCCTGGACGAGCACGTCTACCCGGCCGAGCACACCTTCGAGGAACAGGCCGCGGCCAACCGCGCTGCGGGCACCCCGTTCCGCACGCCCGAGGTGCTCACGCAGCTCAAGGCGGTCGCGCGGCAGCAGGGCCTGTGGAACCTCTTCCTGCCCGACGAGCGGTACGGCGCCGGCCTGTCGGTGCTGGACTACGCCCCGATCGCGGAGCTGTCCGGGCGCTCCGCGGCGATCGCTCCCGAGGCGATGAACTGCAGCGCGCCGGACACCGGGAACATGGAGCTGTTGGCCATGTTCGCCACCGACGAGCAGGCCGAGCAGTGGCTCAAACCCTTGCTGCGCGGGGAGATCCGGTCCTGCTTCTCGATGACCGAGCCCGCCGTCGCCTCCTCGGACGCGACCAACATCGCGCTCACGATCACGCGCGACGGCGACTCGTACGTGGTGAACGGGCGCAAGTGGTGGTCGACCGGCGCGATGCGGCCGGAGTGCAAGGTCGCGATCGTCATGGGCGTCAGCGACAAGGACGCCGACCGGCACGCGCGCCACTCCATGGTGCTCGTCCCGCTGGACACTCCCGGCGTCACCGTCGAGCGGTCCACCACCGTCTTCGGCTACGACGACGGACCGCACGGCGGCCACGGCGTGATCAACTTCGACGACGTCCGGGTGCCCGCGGAGAACCTGCTCGGCCCGCAGGGCGGCGGCTTCATGATGGCCCAGGCACGCCTCGGTCCGGGACGCATCCACCACTGCATGCGCAGCCTCGGCATGGCCGAACGGGCGCTGGAACTGATGTGCGCGCGGGCCGCGTCTCGTACCGCGTTCGGTGGACCGATCGCGCGGCAGGGCGTCGTCCAGGAGTGGATCGCCGAGTCGCGGCTGGCGATCGAGCAGGCCCGGCTGCTGGTGCTCAAGACGGCGTGGCTGATCGACACCGTCGGCGTGAAGAACGCGCGCACCGAGATCGCGGCGATCAAGGTCGCCGCGCCGCGGGCCGCGTCCTTCGTGGTCGACAAGGCGATCCAGGCGCACGGTGCGGCCGGCGTCTCCGGCGACACGATGCTGGCCGAGGCGTGGGCGCAGCTGCGCACGCTGCACCTGGCGGACGGTCCGGACGAGGTGCACCTGCGCTCGGTCGCCCGCGAAGAGCTGCGCAAGTTCGCGCGATGACCGGACTGCTGCGACGAGGCGGAGGCGCTTGATGGGCTGGGGATTGACGATCCCGCTGATCGGGGCGCCGCTGCCCGCGCACGCCGACCTGATCCGCGCCCTGCCGTCCTTCGGCTACACCGACGTATGGTCGGCCGAGACGAACGGCACGGACGCGTTCACCCCGCTGGCGCTCGCGTCGG
This sequence comes from Jatrophihabitantaceae bacterium, assembly GCA_035656335.1. Classification (GTDB taxonomy): domain Bacteria; phylum Actinomycetota; class Actinomycetes; order Mycobacteriales; family Jatrophihabitantaceae; genus DASRSS01. The sequence goes on from DASRSS010000193.1 coordinate 3,111, forward strand.
CGTGGGAGCCGACGCTGCGGCTGGGCACCGCGATCGTCCCGGTGTTCACCCGCGGACCGGCGCTGATCGCGATGTCCGCGGCGAGCCTGGCCGCCGCCGCGCCGGGACGCTTCATGCTCGGACTGGGCGCGTCCAGCCCGGTGATCGTGCAGAACTGGAACGGCCACGAGTTCGACCAGCCGTACCGGCGCACCCGCGACGTGCTGCGCGTGGTGCGGGCCGCGCTGAACGGTGAGCGGGTGGACGGCGAGTTCGACACGTTCACGATCAAGCGGTTCAAGCTCGAGCAGGCGCCCAGCACGCCGCCGCCGGTGCTGCTCGCCGCGCTGCGGCCGCAGATGCTGCGGCTGGCCGGGCGCGAGGCCGACGGCGCGATCCTCAACTGGCTGGCGTCCTACGACGTGGCGCAGTGCCTCGCCGCGATCGACAGCCCGGACGCCGAAATCGTCGCGCGGATCTTCGTCTGCCCGACCGCGGACGCCGACTACGCCCGCGCGCTCGGCCGCACGCTGATCTCCAGCTACCTGACCGTGCCCGCGTACGCCGCGTTCCACGAGTGGCTCGGCCGCGGCGACGCGCTGCGGCCGATGCAGGAGAAGTGGGCGGCCGGCGACCGGGCCGGGGCCGCGGCCGCGATCCCCGACGACGTGGTCGACGATCTGGTGCTGCACGGCACGCCCGAGGAGTGCCGGGCGCAGGTGCGTGCGTACGCCGACGCGGGCGTGCGCACGCCGATGATCGCGCTGCTGCCGACGCCGGACGCCACGACCCCGGAGGCGGTCGCGGACGTCGTCCGCCGGCTGGGTCCGTCCGGAGGAGAGGGCTGATGGACGTACGGGACAAGGTGATCGTGATCACCGGTGGCGGCAGCGGCATCGGCGCCGCGATGGCACGCCGGTTCGCCGCGGACGGCGCCGAGGCGATCGTCGTCGCGGACCTGCACACGGACGCGGCCGCGTCCGTCGCGGGCGAACTCGGCGGCGCCGGCGTCGCCGAGCGGCTGGACGTCACCGATGAACACGCGGTCCGCGACGTGGTCGAGCGGACGATCGGCCGGCACGGGCGCATCGACCTGTTCTGCTCCAACGCCGGCATCGCCACGGGCGTCGAGCTGGACGATCCCGGGCACCTGTGGCAGAAGGCGTTCGAGGTGCACGTGCTCGCGCACGTGTACGCGGCGCGCGCGGTCGTGCCGCACATGCTCGAGCGCGGCAGCGGCTACCTGCTCAACACCGCGTCGGCGGCCGGCCTGCTGGTCTCGCCCGGCGACGGCCCGTACACGGTCAGCAAGCACGGCGCGGTCGGACTCGCGGAGTGGCTGTCGGTCACCTACGGCTCGCGGGGGATCGGGGTCAGCGTGCTGTGCCCGCTCGGTGTCGCGACGCCGCTGCTCATGGATCCCCTCGCGGCCGGCGAGCCCGGAGCGCAGGCGGTGGCCGCGTCCGGAGAGATCGTGACGCCCGAGCACGTGGCCGACACCGTCGTCGCCGGGCTCGCGCAGGAGAGGTTCCTGATCCTGCCGCATCCGCAGGTCGGTACGTTCTGGGCACAGAAGGCGTCCGACCCCGACCGCTGGCTGGCCGGGGTGCGCAGGCTGATCGCCCGGCAGGGATAAGCAGCAGCAGTTTCGAAGAGAGGGCAAGAACATGGCAGGAGTGCAGGACCGCGTCGCGCTGGTCACCGGAGCCGCGCAGGGCATCGGCGCCGAGGTGGCGCGCCGGCTGGCCCACGACGGCGCGAAGGTCGGCGTGCTCGACCTGCAGCGCGACGCGGCGCAGGCGGTGGCCGACGAGATCACGTCCGCCGGCGGGCAGGCGATCGGCCTGGGCGCGGACGTGTCCAAGCGCGACCAGGTCCAGGCCGCGGTCGACGCGGTGGTCGGCGAGTTCGGCGGGCTGCACATCCTGGTCAACAACGCGGGCGTGATCCGCGACAACATGCTGTTCAAGATGACCGACGACGACTGGACGCTGGTCATGGAGGTGCACCTGCGCGGCGCGTTCCTGTGCTCGCAGATCGCGCAGAAGCACATGGTCGAGGCGAAGTACGGCCGCATCATCTCGATGTCCTCGACGTCGGCGACGGGCAACCGCGGCCAGGCCAACTACTCGACCGCGAAGATGGGCCTGCAGGGCTTCACCAAGACGCTCGCCATCGAGCTCGGACCGCTGGGGATCACCGCGAACGCCATCGCGCCAGGCTTCATCGAGACCGCGATGACGGCCGCCACCGCCGAGCGGATCGGCACCAACATCGACGCGATGCGCGAGGGCGTTGCCGCGACCGTCCCGGTGCGCCGCGGCGGTGTGCCCGCGGACATCGCCAACGCCGTCCGGTTCTTCGCCGGCGAGGAGGCCGGCTACGTCACCGGCCAGGTGCTGTACGTCGACGGCGGGAGCGAACTGCTCTAGTCACGTAGGCTGGGCGGCGTGTTCGACACGCTCTCCGATCGCCTGTCCGCGGCCTTCACCAACCTGCGCGGCAAGGGACGACTGTCCGAGGCCGACATCGACGGCACGGCGCGCGAGATCCGCATCGCGCTGCTCGAGGCCGACGTCGCGCTGCCCGTCGTCCGCGAGTTCATCGCCGCGATCAAGGAGCGGGCCAAGGGCGAAGAGGTCTCCAAGGCCCTGAACCCGGCCCAGCAGGTCATCAAGATCGTCAACGACGAGCTGGTCCAGATCCTCGGTGGCGAGACGCGGCGGCTGCAGTTCGCCAAGCAGCCGCCGACGGTGATCATGCTGGCCGGCCTGCAGGGTGCCGGTAAGACGACGCTGGCCGGCAAGCTGGCACGCTGGCTGCGCGAGCAGGGGCACGCACCGCTGCTGGTGGCCTGCGACCTGCAGCGCCCGAACGCGGTCACCCAGCTGCAGGTCGTGGGCGAGCGCGCCGGGGTCGCGGTGTACGCACCGCAGCCCGGTAACGGCGTCGGGGATCCCGTCGCGGTCGCCCGCGACTCGATCGAGTTCGCGCGCCGCGCGCAGCACGACATGGTCGTCGTCGACACCGCCGGCCGGCTCGGCATCGACGCCGAAATGATGCAGCAGGCGGCGGACATCCGCGACGCCGTCCAGCCGCAGGAAGTGCTGTTCGTCGTGGACGCGATGGTCGGCCAGGACGCGGTCAACACCGCCGAGGCGTTCCGCGACGGCGTCGGCTTCACCGGCGTCGTGCTCACCAAGCTGGACGGCGACGCGCGCGGTGGCGCCGCGCTGTCCGTCCGCCAGGTCACCGGCCAGCCGATCATGTTCGCGTCCAACGGCGAGAAGCTGGAGGACTTCGACGTCTTCCACCCCGACCGGATGGCCTCGCGCATCCTCGGCATGGGCGACATGCTCACCCTGATCGAGCAAGCGCAGCGGACGTTCGATCAGGCCGAAGCCGAGAAGATGGCCGAGAAGCTGTCCGGCGGGCTGCAGAACTTCACGCTGGAGGACTTCCTCGAGCAGTTGATGGCGATCCGGCGCATGGGCCCGATCGGCAACATCCTCGGCATGATGCCCGGCATGGGGCAGATGAAGGAAGCGATCAGCCAGGTCGACGACCGCGACCTCGACCGCACCGCCGCGATCATCCGCTCGATGACGCCCGCCGAGCGCGAGAACCCGAAGATCATCAACGGCTCGCGGCGGCTGCGCATCGCGAACGGCTCGGGCGTGCGCGTCAACGACGTCAACCAGCTGGTCGACCGGTTCTTCGAGGCCCGCAAGATGATGAGCCAGCTCGGCGGCATGGGCCTGCCGGGCATGCGCCGCAACGCCAAGAAGGGCAAGGGGAAAAAGGGAAAGAAGGGCAAGGGCGGACGCGGCCCGACCGCGCCGAAGATGCCCGCCGGCTTCCCCGGTCTCGGGCCCGGCGGCCTGGCGGGGTTGGGCGGTCCGGGCGGTCCCGGAGGACTGCCGGGCGAGCTGCCGCCGGGCATGGAGCTGCCCGACCTGTCCAAGCTCAAGCTCCCCAAGAAGTAGGAGTCTTGGCCCCGTAGCAGGGGCGACACACCGCACAACCACCTGCTACAGGGCCAACAGTCAGTCCTCGGGCTTGCGCATCGTCGCGGCGACGGCGGCCGGGACGAGTTCGTGCCGCGCGAACGCGCGCGTGAACCGTCCGCTGCCGGCGGTCAGCGACCGCAGCGTGATCGCGTACCGGGTCAGCTCGATCTCGGGCAGCTCGGCGTGCACGACCGTTCGCTCCATCCCCGCGGGCGCGTCCGGATCCGGCTCGGTGCCGGTGACCCGGCCGCGGCGGCCGGACAGGTCCGACAGCACCGCGCCGACGTGCGCGTCCGGGACGGTGACGTCCACGGTCGCGATCGGCTCCAGCAGCGTCAGCCGCCCGTTCGCCGCCGCGTCCTTGATCGCGAGCGAGCCGGCCGTCTGGAACGCGGCGTCGGACGAGTCCACGCTGTGCGCCTTGCCGTCGACGAGCGTGACCCGCACGTCGACGACCGGGATGTGCTCCTGGTCGAGTCCGGCAGCGAGCTGTGCGCGAACCCCTTTCTCCACCGAGGAGATGAACTGCGACGGCACCGCCCCGCCGACCACCTTGTCGACGAACTCCACGCCCGAACCGCGCGGCAACGGGGTGACGATCACGTCGCACACGGCGTACTGGCCGTGCCCGCCGGACTGCTTGACCAGCCGGCCGTGCCCGCGCGCCTCGGCGGTGAACGTCTCGCCCAGCGCGACCCGCAGCGGGACGGTGTCGACGTGCGCGCCGGTCGCGCGCAGCCGGTCCAGCACGAGGTCCGCGTGCGCCTCGCCCAGGCACCACAGCACCAGCTGGCCGGTCTCGGCGTTGCGCTCCACGCGCACGGTCGGGTCGCCCGCGGTGAGCCGTCCGAGCGCCTTCGCGAGCGCGTCCTCGTCGCCGCGCGTCGCCGCCTGGACGGCGAGCGGCAGCAGCGGTTCGGGCATGTCCCACGGCGCGATGAGCAGCGGATTCGCCTTGTCGGAAACGGTGTCTCCGGTCTCGGCGGTGCCCAGCCGGCCGATCGCGCAGATGTCGCCGGCGATCGCGCGGTCGATCGGACGCAGCGTCGCGCCGAGCGGGGAGTGCAGCTGGCCGACCTTCTCGTCGAAGTCGTGATCGGCGTGCGTGCTGTCGCCGCGCTCGGCGGCGCCGTGTCCCGAGATGTGCACCGCGGTCTCGGACGTGATCGTCCCGGAGAACACGCGCAGCACCGACAGCCGGCCGAGGTACGGGTCGACGGAGGTGCGGACGATCTCGGCAACCAGCGGCCCACTCGGGTCGCAGCTGAGCATCGGCCCGGGCGAACCGTCCAGCGTCGTGGTCCGCGGCGGGTCCAGCTCGACCGGTGACGGAAAGCCGCCGGACAGCACCTCCAGCAGCTCGGCCAGCCCGAGCCCGGTGGACGCGCACACGGGCAGCACCGGGAAGAACGTGCCGCGCGCGACGGCGGTCTCCAGGTCGTCGACCAGCACCTCCAGGCCGATCTGCTCGCCGGCGAGGTAGCGGTCCAGCAGCGACTCGTCCTCGCTGTTGTTGATGATCGCCTCGATCAGCGCCGCGCGTGGGCCGTCCACGTCCACGTCGACGGGTTCGGACGACTGCCGTGGCGGGAAGCCCTCGGTGTAGTCGTAGCCGGTCCGCGTGAGGAGCCCGACCAGCGTGGTCGGGCACTCGCCGGAGCCGGCCGCGATTGGCACGTACAGCGGCAGCACGTCCTGCCCGTCCGCACCGCCGAACACCTGCTGGCAGGACGCGACCGTTGCCGCGTAGTCGGCGCGCGGCGCGTCCAGCTTGGTGATCACCACCGCGCGCGGGATGCCGAGCGCCGCGCACTCCTCCCACAGCGTCACCGTGATCGGGTCGATCGCGTCCGCGGCCGAGACGACGAACAGGGCGGCGTCCGCGGCACGCAGGCCGGCCCGCAGCTCGCCGGTGAAGTCGGGGTAACCCGGCGTGTCCAGCAGGTTGACCACCACGCCGTCCCACCGCAGCGGGCACACGGACAGCGCGACGGAACGCTGCTGCGACACCTCGACCGGATCGTGATCGCTCACGGTCGTCCCGTCCGCGATCGTTCCCGCACGGGGGATCGTCCCCGTGGCTGCGAGCAACGCCTCGACAAGCGTGGTCTTGCCGCCGGCGGAGTGACCGACCAGCGCGACGTTGCGGATCTTCTCGGGCCGGTCGGCCGGGTCGAACGAGGCCGTCGCAGTCCGGGTGGCGGCCTTCTTCGTCGACATCGCGGCGGCCTCCAGCTAGTCGTTCGAACGTATTCGGGGCTGTTCCTGCATTCGACACCCAACTTCCCGCGCGGACAACCCGACGCCGCCAGATCGGACGATCTGATCGGATCAGGGATACAGCTATCGTTAGACCGCTCGAACCAGGCCGACGGTGGGCCGAGCGCCCACGACACCCGGAACGGATTGCCACGCAGCGTGTTCACCGCCTTCTTCCGCGTCCTGTTCATCAGGCTGCTCAACCCGTTCGGCGCCTGGTTGGCGCGCATCGGCGTCACGCCGAACGCGATCACGATCGTGGGCACGCTGGGCACGATCGCGTGCTCGATCCTGTTCCTCGGGCGCGGCTGGTGGATGACCGCGGCGCTGAGCATCTGGGCGCTCGCGATGTTCGACGCGCTGGACGGGCTCGTGGCGCGCGTGGGCGGGACGAGCTCGCGCTTCGGCGCGGTGCTCGACTCGACGTGCGACCGGTTCGCCGACGCCGCCGTATTCGGCTCGATCGCCTGGTACTTCGCGCAGCACGGCCAGCGCTGGATGATGCTGGCCGCGCTGCTGTGCCTGGTGCTCGGCTCGGTGACGTCCTACATCCGCTCGCGCGCGGAGGCCGCCGGGTTCACCTGCCGGGTGGGCATCGCCGAGCGCACCGACCGGTTGATCATCGTGCTGACGGGAACCGGATTGACCGGTGATCCGTTCCACTGGCCGTACCTGCAGGCCATCGCGCTGTGGCTGCTGGTCGCCGCGTCGACGATCACGGTGGGCCAGCGGCTGGCGACGGTGTACCAGCAGGCGAAGGCGAATCCGGTACCGGCCACGGAGGTGTGATGTTCGAGCGCGTGCGGGCGGGCGTCGCCGATCTCGGCTACGCGGCCGGCTGGAGCGTCGTGAAGTCCGCCCCGACCGGACTGTCCGAACGCGCCTTCCGCGCGGCGGCGGACGCTGCGGCGGTGCGCAACGGCGGCGGCACCCGGCAGCTGCGCAAGAACCTGCGCCGTGTCGTCGGCCCGGCGGTGTCCGAGCTGCGCATGGACCAACTCGTCGGCGACGCGCTGCGCTCGTACTCGCGCTATTGGCTGGAGACGTTCCGCCTGCCGCGCATGGATCACGCCGACGTCATCCGGCGCACCGACGCGAACACGACCGGTGCCGAACACATCGACGCCGCCGTCGACGCGGGGCGCGGCTTCATCCTCGCGCTGCCGCACATCGGCAACTGGGACGTCGCCGGGCTGTGGCTGATCGACCGCTACCAGCGGCCGTTCACGACGGTGGCCGAACGGCTCAAGCCCGAGTCGCTGTACGACCGCTTCGTCGCCTACCGCGAGGGCCTGGGCTTCGAGGTGCTGCCGCTGACCGGTGGCGAGCGCTCGGCGACATCGGTGCTCACCGAGCGGCTGCAGGCCGGTGGCGGCGTGTGCCTGCTCGGCGATCGCGACCTGTCCCGCAACGGGGTCGAGGTGCAGTTCTTCGGCGAGGCCGCCAAGATGCCGCCCGGTCCGGCGCTGCTCGCGGCGACCACCGGCGCGGCGCTGATCCCGGTGAGCATGTGGTTCACCGAGGACGGCTGGGGCCAGCGCATCGATCCGCCGATCGAGCTGGGCGGACCGGAGGACGGCCGCCTCGCCGACCGGGTGCGCGCCGGCACGCAGCGGCTCGCGGACGCGTTCGCCGAGCACATCGCGGCGCACCCGATCGACTGGCACATGCTGCAGCGGCTGTGGCTGGCCGACCTCCCGCCGCGCCCCGACGCGTCCGCCGCGCCGCTCGCCCCGGCCGCCGCGGTCTGACCGGTGCGCGTCGGGATCGTCTGCCCGTACTCCTGGGACATCCCCGGGGGCGTGCAGGCGCACGTCCGCGACCTCGCCGAGAAGCTGATCGAGCTCGGCCACACGGTGTCCGTGCTCGCGCCCGGCGACGAGGACATGGCCGGCCTGCCGCCCTACGTCGTGGTCGCCGGTAAGGCCGTCCCGATCCCGTACAACGGCTCGGTCGCGCGGCTGCAGTTCGGCGTCGTCTCGGCGGCGCGCGTGCGGCGGTGGCTGCGCGACGGCAGCTTCGACGTGGTGCACGTGCACGAGCCGGCGCCACCGAGCCTGTCCCTGCTCACCTGCATGATCCACGACGGCCCGCTGGTCGCGACGTTCCACGCGGCCACCGTCCGGTCCCGGTTCCTGGCCATGTTCGACACCGTGCTGCAGCCGTTCCTGGAGAAGCTGTCCGGACGGATCGCGGTGTCGCCCGCCGCGCGCAAGGTGATCGTCGAGCACCTGGGCGGCGACGCGGTCGTGATCCCCAACGGCGTGGCCGTCGAGCACTTCATGGACGCCGAACCGCTGCCCGGCTATCCGCGCCACCCGGCCGCCGAGAACGGGGGCGGGACGATCGGGTTCATCGGGCGTTACGACGAACCGCGCAAGGGCATGGACGTGCTCGTCGGCGCGGTCGAGCAGCTCGCGCCGCACCGGCCCGGCCTGCGGGTGCTGGTCGCCGGCCGCGGCGACGCCGACGAGTTCCGTGCGCGCCTGCCGCGATCGGTCGCCGACCGGGTGCAGCTGCTCGGCCAGGTCAGCGAGATCGACAAGGCCCGGCTGCTGCGCAGCGTCGACCTGTACTGCGCGCCGAACACCGGCCAGGAGAGCTTCGGCGTGATCCTGCTCGAGGCGATGGCCGCGCGCACCGCGGTGGTCGCCAGCGACATCGACGCGTTCCGCCGCGTGCTGGACGGCGGGCGTGCCGGTGCCCTGTTCGAGGCGGGGAACTCGTCCGCGCTGGCCGGGGTTCTGGACGCCCTGCTGGACGATCCGGCGCGCCGTGCGGAGCTCGTCGCGCTCGGTGCGCAGGCCGTCCGCCCGTTCGACTGGAACGTGGTGGCCGCCGAGGTGTTGCGCGTGTACGAGCTGGCAATCGCGGGTGCCGGCATCACCGGCCGTTAGAGTCGGCCGGTGCTCTCCGTCGGCTGGCTGTTCCTCGCCGTTGGCGTGGCGATCCTGCTGGCGATGTGGGTGACGTTCACGGTGACCCGGCTGGACCGGCTGCACGCCCGCGTGGACGGCGCCTGGGCGGCCCTCGACGCGCAGCTGGTGCGCCGCGCGGCCGCGTTGCAGCACGTGGCCGAATCGCCGGACAGCGGCGCGCCGGACCGGCTGCGCGAGCCCTGCGACAGCGCGGCCAAGCAGGCGCTGAGCGTCGAGGACGCCAAGCGCAACGCGAGCGTGGACGTCGACGAGTACCGGTTCCGCCGCCAGGCCGCCGAGAACACGGTGGGGCGCATGATCGGCGAGCTCGCGGACGTCGCGGTGATGCTGCACCCGGTGGCCGCGGCGGAGCTGCAGGAGGGCGCCGCCCGGGTTCGCGTAGCTCGTCGCTTTTACAATGATGCGGTCCGGGACACGCGGGCGCTGCGGTCGAGGCGGATGCCAAGGCTGCTGCATCTGGCCGGGCGACGGGCCATGCCGCAGTTCTTCGACATCGACGACACCGGCACGATTCCGATCTCCACCTGAGCGAAGGACGACGCATGACGATGCCGAAGCGCGCAATCGGGCTGGCCTGCGCCGCGCTCGCCACGGCCGGGCTCGCCGCCTGCGGCGGAGGCTCCAAGCCGAGCTCGCCGCCGACGACGCAGCCGCCGGCGACCTCGACGAGCACGCCGGCCCCGAGCACGAGCTCGGCCGCGCCCGCCGCCGTGAACCCGTTCACGGGCGAGGGCCCGGCGCCGAAGTCGCCGACCGTCATCGTGAAGATCGACGACACCGCCCCGGGCCGGCCGCAGGTCGGTATCGACAAGGCGGACATCGTCTACGTCGAGGCGGTCGAGGGCGGGCTGACCCGGCTCGCCGCGGTGTTCGGCAGTGACAAGCCGACGACGGTCGGCTACGTGCGCAGCACGCGCCCGAGCGACCCCGACCTGTTCCTGCAGTTCGGCAAGATCACCGAGGCGTACTCCGGCGGCGCGCACGACTCGTTGCCGCGCGTGCACCGCTCCGGCATCACCAGCTGGAGCAACGACGCCGGCGCCGCGTTCTACAGCCGGCAGCCGCACGCCGGTGACCACGGCTACATCAACCTGGTCCTCAATGTGCGCAAGGTCGCGCAGCACGTGAAGACCCCGCGTCCGAAGAGCATCGGCTGGACGTTCAACCCGAGCCTGGCCGGGCTGTCGGCCACGCCGGCGCCGAAGATCTCCACCGCCGTCAGCGGCTCGTACTCGCCGGGCGCCGGCACACCGGTCACGTTCCGCTGGAGCGCGCACCTGAAGAAGTACGTGCGCTACATCAACGGCGTCGCGCAGAAGGCCGCGGACGGCAAACCCATCGCCGCGACGAACGTGATCGTCCAGTACTGCAAGGTGGTCTCCCACCCGCAGGACACCGACGTCGCGGGCAACCCGTCGCAGTTCACCTACACCGTCGGCTCCGGCAAGGTGTTGGTCTTCCGCCAGGGCAAGCGCATCGAGGGCACCTGGTCGCGTCCGAACGAGAACGCCGGCACGACGCTGCGCACCACCGCGGGCAAGCCGCTGCCGCTGAACCCCGGCAACACCTGGGTGGTGCTGGCCACGAAGGGCACGCCGACCACCAGCTGAGCGGGCGGGCTGACCGCGGGCTGAGCCGCAGGCCACGGGCTGCCGATCGGCTGGTCATCGGCGCCGCCGGCGCGCCGTAGAATCGGTGTCATGTCCGAGCAGCAGCACACCGTAGGAACCGCCCGCGTCAAGCGCGGCATGGCCGAGATGCTCAAGGGCGGCGTCATCATGGACGTCGTCACGCCCGAGCAGGCCAAGATTGCCGAGGACGCCGGCGCCGTCGCCGTGATGGCGCTGGAGCGCGTCCCGGCCGACATCCGCGCCCAGGGCGGCGTGTCCCGCATGAGCGACCCGGACATGATCGACGGCATCATCGAGGCGGTCTCGATCCCGGTGATGGCCAAGGCCCGCATCGGGCACTTCGTTGAGGCCCAGGTACTCCAGTCGCTCGGCGTCGACTACATCGACGAGTCCGAGGTGCTGACCCCGGCCGACTACGCCAACCACATCGACAAGTGGGCGTTCACCGTCCCGTTCGTGTGCGGCGCGACAAACTTGGGCGAGGCGCTGCGCCGGATCACCGAGGGCGCGGCGATGATCCGCTCCAAGGGCGAGGCCGGCACCGGTGACGTCTCCAACGCGACCACGCACATGCGCCAGATCCGGCAGGAGATCCGCCGGTTGCAGAGCCTGCCGGAGGACGAGCTGTTCGTCGCGGCCAAGGAGTTGCAGGCGCCGTACGAGCTGGTGCGCGAGGTCGCCGAGGCCGGCAAGCTGCCGGTCGTGCTGTTCACCGCCGGCGGCATCGCTACCCCGGCGGACGCCGCGATGATGATGCAGCTCGGTGCCGAGGGCGTGTTCGTCGGCTCCGGCATCTTCAAGTCGGGCAACCCGGCCCAGCGCGCTGAGGCGATCGTCAAGGCCACCACGTTCTACGACGACCCGGACGTTATCGCCAAGGTCTCGCGCGGGCTCGGTGAGGCGATGGTCGGGATCAACGTCGAGGAGATTCCGCAGCCGCACCGTCTCGCTGAGCGCGGCTGGTAGCTGGGGCTGCGGCTGCGGCTGCGGCTGCGGTCGAACTCTGGCATAGCCGGCTGATCGCGTGCCGCTGTTCTAGTTCGGCTCATGTGGGTCGGCGTCGCTGCCGGGCGATCTTCTGGGCTGCTCGGCGCCGCTGCCGGGCGATCTTCTGGGCTGCTCGGCGCCGCTGATCGAGGTCTGCTAGCGGCTGGGCCTGCAGAGCCCGATGTGCCGAGTCATGTGACCGGCAAATTCGTGGTCTGCTCGCGCCTTTGCGGGCAGAACACGATCGGGCTCTGCTAGCGGCTGGGCCTGCAGAGCCCGATGTGCCGAATCATGTGACCGGCAAATTCGTGGTCTGCTCGCGCCTTTGCAGGCAGAACACGATCGGGCTCTGCTGACCCTCTTGCAAGCAGACCCCGATCAGAAGCAGCGAACACAGCCGCTCCCGGAGGCGGGCGGGCGGGCGAGCCACCGTCGCGTGGAGACAGCCAGCCGAGGAATCCGGGCCGGTCCCGCGTTCCACGCCGGCCCTGCGTTCCGAAGTCGCTCCCCGCGTCGAGCCATGCGGAGACCGGTCATCCACAGCCGATGTCGGATCTGCCGAGATATCCACAACGCCCAGTCAGCAGGGTCGTTGCTGTCAGCACCCGCGGTGACGCTGCGAAACATGAACAGCAGCAAGAAGCCGACCAGCGCAGAATTCGACGCCGGCGTCCAGTTGCGCCGCGCCCGCAGGATCGCCCGGCTCAGCCAGCGCGAACTGGCCGCGCGGGCCCAGGTGCCACTGTCCACGCTGGCGCGGATCGAATCAGGCCTGACGGCCGATCCGCGTGTCAGCACGCTCGTCGCGCTGTTCGCCGCGGCCGACTGCAGGCTGACGGTGCTCAGCCGGGTGAATCACGAATTGCCCGAACACCCGTGGGAATCGCGACGCGACTACGCCATCCGCCATTTTCCGGCGCACCTGGACCTGTGGCCGGTCAACTACCCGTACGCGACGCAGAACACGATCGACTGGTGGGGCTGGTACCGCAGCTGGGCCTGGCAGCCCGGTGCGCGCGTGCCGACGCTGACCTTCAACCGCTACCGGAACAACTACTACTGCCCGCCGCTCGACCCGGTCACAGGCCGGCCGGTGACGCGAAGGAGCGACTACGAGCCGGGCTAGGCTGGACGGTCGTGACGACGATCGGGGTTCTGGCGCTGCAGGGAGACGTACGCGAACACCTGCAGGCGCTGCGCAACTGCGGCGCCGACGCCCTTACCGTCCGGCGCCCAGACGAGCTCGCCCGGGTGGACGGACTTGTCCTGCCCGGCGGCGAGTCGACCACGATCGTGAAGCTGGCGCGCATCTTCGAGCTGCTCGAGCCGCTGCGGGTGCGCATCAAGGAGGGCCTGCCGGTGTACGGGTCGTGCGCCGGCATGATCCTGCTCGCCGACCGGGTGGACGAGGGCGGTTCGCCGCTCGACGAGACGTTCGGCGGCATCGACATGACGGTGCGCCGCAACGCGTTCGGCCGGCAGGTGGATTCGTTCGAGGAGGACGTGGACGTCACCGGCCTGGACGGCGGCCCCGTCCACGCCGTGTTCATCCGCGCGCCCTGGGTCCAGGAGGTCGGCCCGGGGGCCGAACCGATCGGCCGGGTGAGCACCGGCGAGGCCGCCGGTAGAATCGTGGCGGTCCGGCAGGGCAACCTGCTGGCCACGTCCTTCCACCCGGAGCTGACCGGAGACGGACGGATCCACGCGTACTTCCGCGATCTGGTGAGAACTGCGACTTGAGGAGCTGCACGGCATGAGCGGCCATTCCAAATGGGCGACGACCAAGCACAAGAAAGCCGTCATCGACGCCAAGCGGGGCAAGCTCTTCGCCAAGCTGATCAAGAACATCGAGGTTGCCGCGCGCGTCGGCGGCGGTGACCCCGACGGCAACCCGACGCTGTACGACGCCATCCAGAAGGCGCGCAAGACGTCCGTCCCGAACGACAACATCGAGCGCGCGGTCAAGCGCGGGTCGGGCGCGGAAGCCGGCGGCGCCGACTGGCAGACGATCATGTACGAGGGCTACGGCCCGAACGGCGTCGCGATCCTGATCGAGTGCCTCACCGACAACCGCAACCGGGCCGCCATGGAGGTCCGCACCGCGATGACCCGCAACGGCGGCTCGATGGCCGACCCGGGCTCGGTCGCGTACCTGTTCACCCGCAAGGGCGTCGTGATCGTCCCGGCCGAGGGCCACGGCGAGGATGACGTGCTTGCCGCGGTGCTGGACGCCGGTGCCGAGGAGGTCAATAACCTCGGCGAGGCCTTCGAGGTGGTCAGCGAGGCCACCGACCTGGTCGCGGTGCGCACCGCGCTGCAGGACGCCGGGATCGACTACGAGTCGGCCGACATCTCGTTCCTGCCCAGCGTCCAGGTCCCGCTCGAGGAGGACGGCGCCCGCAAGGTGCTCAAGCTCGTCGACGCGCTCGAGGACCTGGACGACGTGCAGAATGTCTACGCGAACTTCGACGTGCCCGACGAGGTCATGGCGGCCGTCGAGGCCTGAGCGCGGGCCGACGGCCCTTACCAGGCCGGCTTCGCCCAGAACTTGAAGAACTCGTGGCCGACCGCGGCCGCGAGGTGGTCGCTGCCGGACAGCTCGTACAACCAGTTCACCAGCCGGAAGAACGCATTGTTCAACGCGTTGATCTGCAGCGCGACGATGACGCCGAGCATGCCCCACGGCTTGATCTTCTCGCCGATCCGCACCGTCTCCGGGTCCAGATACGGCTCCAGGATCGCGTAGCCGTCCAGGCCCGGGACGGGCAGCAGGTTCAGCACCGCCGCGGTGATCTGCAGGAAGCCGAGGAACGCGACGCCGGCCCAGAAGCGCACGTGGTCGCTCGCGCCGTTCACCGAGACCGCCCAGATCAGCAGCGCGCCGAAGACCGCGTTCGTCGCCGGACCGGCCGCCGCGGCCGCGCTCTGCATCGACCGGCTGCGGAACGCGTGCCGGTGCAGGTACACCGCGCCGCCGGGAAGGCCGATACCGCCCTGGATGATGAACAGCAGCGGCAGGATGATCGACAGGAACGGGTGCGCGTACTTCAGCGGGTTCAGCCGCAGGTAGCCGGCCGCCTCGACGCTGCGGTCGCCCGCCCGGTAGGCCGCGTACGCGTGCGCGAACTCGTGCACCGACAGCGACACCACCCAGCCGCCGATCACCAGCAGGAACACGCCGAAGTCGCCGAGCCGGTCGCCGGCAGCCGCCCGCGTCCAGGCCAGCCAGCCGCCCAGCACCGTCACCGCCACGAACGCCAGGAAGATCGGGTGCGGACGGACCACGCGGGCACGGCGGCGCTTGCTCAGGTCGTAGACGGGCACGCCGCGACCGTACGGGACGCCGGCGCCGCGCGCCCGTAGGCGGCCGCCGCCCGCAGCCGCGCTGCGTGTCGCGCTCCCCGGCGGGCACCCGCGTCACCTAGGCTCGGAGCGTCTCGAACGACCGTTCGAGCCACGCGGCGCGCGGAGGGATGTCCAGGTGCGGGTGCTCGGTGTCGACCCCGGCATGACCCGCTGCGGCGTGGGCGTGGTCGAGGGCGCCCCGGGCCGTCCGCTGCGGCTCGTGCACGTGGACGTGATCCGCACCCCGTCCGACGCCGAGATCGGTGACCGGCTGATGTGGCAGGCGGACGCACTGGCCGAGGCGATCGCGGCGTTCGCGCCGGACGCCGTGGCCGTCGAGCGCGTGTTCAGCCAGCACAACGTCCGCACCGCGATGGGGACGGCACAGGTCGCCGGGCTGGCCATCGTCGCCGCGACCCGCGCCGGGATCCCGGTCGCGCTGCACACCCCGACCGAGGTCAAGGCGGCGGTCACCGGCTCCGGCCGCGCCGACAAGGCGCAGATCGGGGTCATGGTCACCCGGCTGCTCAAGCTCGCCGAGACCCCGCGCCCGGCCGACGCCGCCGACGCGCTGGCGCTCGCAATCTGCCACATCTGGCGCGGTGGCGCGCAGGCCCGGATCGCCGAAGCAGTCGCAGTGGCGAAGATGAACGCATGAGCGAACCGATCGAGCCCAGCTACGACCCGCGCACGCTGCGCGCGGTGTACCCGGACGCCGACGCCGTCCGGGAGCGGGTGGCCGCGCTGCGCACCCAGATCCGCACCGCCCCGGACGACGTCGCCGAGCTGCTCGCGCGCGGCGAGCTGGTCGAGCTGCTGATCGGGCTGGCCGACCTGGACGATGCGCTGGACGAGGGCCGCCGCGCAGCCGACCGCGCCGAGATCGCCGGCGCCCCGCCGCAGCAGCACCTGGCCCGGCTGCGCCTCGCGCACGCGCACCAGGTCCGCGGCGAGTTCGCCGAGGCGAACCTGCTGCTCACGGAGCTGCTCAACGCCAGCACCCAGTTCGGGCCGATCATCGAGGCGTTCACGCTCGATCACGCCGGCCGCAACGAGTACGACCAGGGCCACTACGCCGACGCCCGCGACCACTTCGCCCGGGCGCTGGCAATCCGCGAGCAGTTCGAGCTGCCGGAGGCCGCGCTGTCGCGCATCGCGCTGACCGCCGCCGAGCAGCGGCTGGGGGAGGAGAACACGTGATCGCCAGCGTGCGCGGCACCGTGACCGCACTCGGGCCGGACGGCGCCGTCGTCGAGGTCGGCGGGGTCGGCCTGGCCGTCTCCTGCTCGCCGGGCACGCTGGCCCGGCTGCGTGTCGGCGAGGGTGCGCGGCTGGCCACCAGCCTGGTCGTGCGCGAGGACTCGCTGACGCTGTACGGGTTCGCCGACGACGACGAGCGCGCCACGTTCGAGCTGCTGCAGACCGCGAACGGCGTCGGGCCCAAGCTCGCCCAGACGATGCTCGCCGTGCACCCGCCGCGCGAGCTGCGCCGGGCCATCGCCACCAGCGACTACGCCAGCCTGACCAAGGTGCCCGGCATCGGCCGCAAGGGCGCCGAGCGGATCGTGGTCGAGCTGCGCGACCGGATCGGCGCGATCGACGGCGCCGACACCGGCTCGACGGACCTGGCCGGCATCGCGGCCCTCGCCCCGTGGCGCGACCAGCTGGCGCACGCGCTGGCGGGTCTCGGTTTCTCCGGCAAGGAGGCCGGCGACGCGATCGACGTGGTCGCCGCCGACGTCCCCGAGGACGAGGCGCCGGACGTGTCCGCCCTGCTGCGCAAGTCCATCCAGCTGCTCGGACGCACCCGATGACCGACAACGAGCAGGACCTCGTCAGCGCCGAGGTGGAGCCGGACGAGCGCGACGTCGAGGCGTCGCTGCGGCCGAAGCGGCTCACCGAGTTCGTCGGCCAGCCGAAGGTGCGCGAGCAGCTGCAGCTGGTGCTGCAGAGCGCGCTGCGGCGGGAGCGGCCGCCGGACCACGTGCTGCTGTCCGGGCCGCCCGGGCTGGGCAAGACCAGCCTGGCGATGATCATCGCCGCCGAGCTCGGCACGCCGATCCGGGTGACCAGCGGCCCGGCGATCGAGCGCGCCGGGGACCTCGCCGCGCTGCTCACCAGCCTGACCGAGGGCGAGGTGCTGTTCATCGACGAGCTCCACCGCAGCGCCCGGCCGGCCGAGGAGCTGCTGTACATGGCGATGGAGGACTTCCGGGTGGACGTCGTCGTCGGCAAGGGGCCCGGCGCGACCGCGATCCCGCTCGACCTCGCGCCGTTCACTCTGGTCGGTGCCACGACCCGCGCCGGCCTGCTCACCGGCCCGCTGCGCGACCGCTTCGGGTTCACCGGCCACATGGACTTCTACGACGCCGGAGAACTCGAGCAGGTGCTGGCCAGGTCGGCGGACCTGCTCGGCATCACGCTGCGCCCGGACGGCGCCGCCGAGATCGCCGGCCGGTCCCGCGGCACGCCGCGCATCGCGAACCGGCTGCTGCGCCGGGTGCGCGACTACGCCGAGGTCCGGGCCGACGGCGTGGTCACGGCCGAGGTCGCGCACGCCGCGCTGGCCGTCTACGACGTCGACGAGCTGGGTCTGGACCGGCTCGACCGGGCCGTGCTGGACGCGCTGGTGCGGCGCTTCGGCGGGGGACCGGTGGGCGTCAGCACGATGGCGGTGGCCGTCGGCGAGGAGGTCGCCACCGTCGAGGAGGTCGCCGAGCCGTTCCTGGTCCGCGCCGGGCTGCTGGCCCGCACGCCGCGCGGCCGCGTCGCCACCCCCGCCGCCTGGCGCCACCTGGGCCTGACCGCCCCCGCGTCGGCCGGCCCGACGCTGTTCGACGCGATCGATCCGGGAACCGCATAGGGTTGCCGCGTCAGGCGCTCCTACCGCAAGGACCCGTTCGCACATGTCGTACGCCTATCTCGTCATCCTCGTGCTGCTCGTCGGCATGCTGTTCCTCTCCATGCGCAACCGCCGGCGCCAGGCCGCGGCCGAGGCCGAGCGGGTGCAGCAGATCGACGTCGGCACCGAGGTGATGACGACGTCCGGCCTGTACGGGACGGTCGTCGCCAAGCACGACGACGGCACCGTGCTGCTGGCGATCGCGCCCGGCGTCGAGGTGAAGTGGGCGCTGGCCGCGCTGCGGGACGTCGCGTCGCTGCCGGACCAGTACCGCGGCGGACCGGACGGTGGCCCCGGCGGCGCGGGCGGGATCTACGACCGCCCGGACGAGAATCCCGACAATCAGGACGGCTGACGCCTTCCCTGGGCCGCCCTTGGGGCGCCTGTCAGCCGGCGTCAGTCATACTGGGCCACTGAGCCGGCACCGAGCCTTCCGCGCAGACTGCGAAGATCGCTGACTAAGCTGCTCGCGCTGCACCTGCCCGTTTCACATGTCGAGGAGACCATTCCCCGTGGCAAAGCCTGGATCGCTGCCTGTCGGGCGGTACTTCCTCGGTCTCGCGGCCATCCTGGTCGTGCTCTACACGATCGTCTTCTGGCCCGGCCAGCGGCACACGCCCAAGCTCGGCCTTGACCTCGTCGGTGGTACCCAGATCATCTTCACCGCGCACACCGAGAACGGCAGCGCGCCGTCCAGCTCCGCGATGAGCCAGGCGAAGCAGATCATCACCGACCGCGTGAACGGCTCCGGCGTCACCGAGTCCACCGTCGTCATCCAGGGCTCGGACCAGATCGTGGTCTCCATTCCGGGCGCGACGAACGTCGACCCGAGCACGCTGGGCGCGACCGCGAAGCTGAACTTCCGCGGAATGGTCGCCCCGCCGGCGGCCGTCACCTGCACGCCCACGCCCACGAAGTCCAGCGGCTCGGCGTCGCCGTCCTCCTCGGCGTCCCCGTCTTCCTCGGCAAGCGCGACCTCCGGGACGGGCGGCGACAGCCACAGCGAGCGGTTGCTGACCCCGCAGGACAAGAAGTCGAAGAAGACGCCGAAGGCGAGCGGCTCGGCCACGGCCAGCAGCAGCGCCACCCCGTCGTCGTCGTCGCCGTCGCCGTCGAGCAGCACTCCCGCCGCCCCGCCCACCTGCTCGCTCAAGTCGGTCGCCCAGCTGAAGAAGCTGGTCAAGGACCTGCCCGACCCGACGCCGAAGCAGGACGGCAAGACGTACACCTCGCCGGTGTACACCTCCGGCGGGCTCAGCGCGTCGGTCGCGCAGGAGGTCCAGACCCAGCTGGCGAAGTTCGACTGCTCCACCAGCCAGCAGGCGCCGGACCCGGTCAACGACTACTACATCGCCTGCCAGTCCGGCGCGGCCTACCTGCTCGGCCCGATCGTCGTGCAGGGCACCCAGATCACCACCGCCGCGGCGAACGCGCCCAACGTCGCGCAGGGGCAGACCCAGTGGACGGTGTCGCTGGGCCTCAAGAACAGCGGCCAGGTATCCTGGGGCAAGTACACGTCGGCGCACAACATTCACAGCACCAACGCCACCGCCGATCCGACCACGTGCAGCAGCTCGACGACGCCGTGTGCCGACTTCGTGGCCTTCACCCTGGACGGCAACGTGCTGTCCACGCCGGTGAACGAGCAGGCCATCAACGGCGGCAACACCCAGATCACCGGTAACTTCACGCACTCGTCGGCCGACGAGCTCGCCAAGGAGCTCAAGTACGGCGCGCTGCCGCTGAACTTCACCCCGGACACCGCGCAGACCATCTCCGCGACGCTGGGCAGCTCGCAGCTGAAGGCGGGCATGCTCGCCGGCGGCATCGGCCTGGTGCTGGTCGTGCTCTACTCGCTGCTCTACTACCGCGCGCTCGGCCTGGTCACCATCGCGTCCCTGCTGGTGTCCGGCGGCCTGGTCTACGGCAGCATCGTGATGCTCGGCGAGCAGATGGGCTTCACGCTCAGCCTCGCGGGCATTGCCGGCTTCATCGTGGCAGTCGGTATCACCACCGACTCGTTCGTCGTGTTCTTCGAACGCATCAAGGACGAGGTGCACGAGGGGCGCTCGGTGCGCGTCGCGATCCCGCGCGCCTGGATCCGGGCGCGGCGCACGATCCTGTCCGCCGACACCGTGTCCGTCCTCGCCGCGGCGATCCTGTACTACTTCGCGGCCGGCGACGTGAAGGGCTTCGCGTTCACGCTGGGCCTGTCCACGATTCTCGACCTGGTGGTCGTGTTCCTGTTCACGCACCCGCTCATCTCGCTGCTGTCGCGGATGAGGGCGTTCGGCACCGGCAAGCTGACCGGTCTCGCGCACATCCGTGACTCGGCCGCTCCCTCTGCGGCACCCCGGGCCGGCACGTCCGCGCGCCGCACCGCGCGCCGCGACGAGGCCGGCACGGAGAGCACGGTGAGCGTGCGCAAGTCGTCCGTCGCCACGCTGGAGGCCGACGAGCTGGTGCCCGTCGACCAGGACGTCGTCGAGGACAGCTCGCCGGACCAGGACGCCGAGCCCGCCACCGACGTCGAGACCGGCGAGCCGACCGAGCGCCGGCACACCACCCCGGAGCCCGGCTCGGCCGCGGAACGGGCGGCGGCCCGACGAGCCCGCCTGCGCGAGAAGGGCGAGCGCTGATGTTCAGCTTCCTGCACCGGCTGTACCGCAACGAGACGCGCATCCCGTTCATCGCCAAGCGCAAGTGGTTCTACGCGGCCTCGGGCGTGCTGATCGTGATCTTCGCGCTGAGCTTCGCGTTCCGCGGCTTCAACGAGGGCGTCGAGTTCGCCGGCGGCACCCAGTTCCAGATCCCGGTCTCGGGTACGTCGATCACGACCGACCAGGTCAACACCGCGTTCGAGAACGCCGGGCACGCTTCGGCCGAGCCGCCGCAGCAGGTCGGCAGCGGCAGCACCCGTCAGATCATTGTCAAGACCGAGTCGCTGACGGCTGACAACGGCAACGGGCTCAAGGCGAAGGTCGCGCAGGAGCTCGGCCTCAAGCCGTCCGCGATCACCGACACCACGGTGAGTTCCAGCTGGGGCCACGACGTCACGGTCAAGGCGATCGAAGGCCTGATCATCTTCCTGATCGCGGTGTCGATCTACATCGCGGTCCGCTACCAGTGGCGGATGACGGTCGGCGGCGTGCTCGCGCTCATCCACGACCTGGTGGTGACGGCGGGCGTGTACTCGCTCGTCGGCCTGCAGGTCACGCCGTCCACCATCGTCGGCCTGCTGACCATCCTCGGCTTCTCGATGTACGACACCGTCGTCGTGTACGACAAGGTCGCCGAGAACGCGAAGAACATCCTGGCCGGCACCCGGATGACGTACTCCGAGGCCGCCAACCTCGCGGTGAACCAGACGCTGATGCGCTCGATCAACACGTCGCTGGTCGCGCTGCTGCCGGTCGCCGGCCTGCTGTTCGTCGGCGTCGGGCTGCTCGGCGTCGGCACGCTGGAGGACCTGGCGCTCGTGCTGTTCGTCGGCCTGGCGTCCGGCGCGTACTCGTCGCTGTTCCTCGCGACGCCGATCGTGGTCGACCTGACCGAGCGGGAGCCGCAGTACAAGCAGCTCACCCGGCGGGTCATGGCCAAGCGGGCCAGCGAGG
>DASRSS010000194.1:0-12088 GCA_035656335.1 Jatrophihabitantaceae bacterium
TCGGCGCGCGCGCCCGCACCGATTTCGACTGGAACGGCGTGCACGTGCCGGGTGGCCGGCTCGTGCTGCTGGACGTCGACGGCACGTTGCACGACCCGGACCTGTGGCACGCGCCCGAGGAGTTCGATCCGAACCGCTTCGCCGGACGCGAGCCCGACCCGTTCACGCTCATCCCGCAGGGCGGTGGCGAGGTGACGACCGGGCACCGCTGCCCGGGCGAACGCGTGACGATCGAGCTGATCAAGACCGCGGTGCGCATGCTGACGTCGCTGAGCTACGACCTGCCGCCGCAGGACCTGCGGATGCGACTGGGGCGGATGCCCAGCCGCCCGCGCAGCGGCGTGGTGATCGAGCACGTCCGTCCGCGCATCGCCGAGCCGCGCTGACCAAGGCGGCTACTTCGCCAGGCCGAGCCGGTCGGCGAGGAACAGGAACGCGGCGGCGTGGTCGTTGCCCGCGGTCCGCTCGCGCAGCTGCGTCCAGTCCAGCTGCTCGCGCACGGCCCGCACGGACGCGAGCAGCGGCGCGAAGTCGCAGTAGTGGTCCGAGAGCGCGCCCAGCTTGTGCACCAGCACCTCGGTGGCCGGCAGCACCGGCATCCGCACCGACAGCACCTCGAGCACCTCGGCGCATTCGAGCATCGCGGGTTCGACGGGCACACCGCCGGCGCGGTGCAGCAGGTCCACGACCACGCCGTCGGTCTGCAGCTTCAGCAGCCAGTCCTCCGGCGGGCGCCGCGCGACGAGGCCTTCGGCGGCCAGTCCGGACGCGATCGCGTCGACATCCCGCTCGGCGACGATGAAGTCGACGTCGTGCTGCGACTCGGGACCGCCCCGCGCCCACAGCGCGTAGCTGCCGGTCAGCGCGAACGGCAGGCCGACCTGCTTGAGCGCGGACGCCGTCCGCTTCAGGGCTGCCCGCAACGCGTCCGGCGTCGGTTCGCTCATTGGGTAAGCCTGCCCACATGCGACTGGCAACTTTCAACATCCTGCACGGGCGTTCCCCCGTCGACGGCGAGGTCGATCTGGACCGCTTCGCCACCGCCGTCCAGGAGTTGGACGCCGACGTGCTCGCGCTGCAGGAGGTCGATCGGGACCAGCCGCGCTCGCTGCTCGCGGACCTGACCGCGGTCGCCGCAGACGCCATGGGCGCGCAGTCGCACCGGTTCGTGGCCGCGCTGGCCGGCACGCCCGGCGCCACCTGGATGGCCGCCACCGGCGACGAGCAGCCCGGCACCGCCGCGTACGGAGTCGCGTTGCTGTCGCGCTACCCGGTGCACTCGTGGCAGGTGATCCGGCTCCCCCCGCTGCGGGTGCGCTTCCCGATGTGGTCGCGCGGCGCCGGACGCGTGATCATCGTCAACGAGGAGCCGCGGGTTGCCGTGGCCGGACTCGTCGCGACGCCGCACGGGGACGTGACGTGCGCGTGCACGCACCTGTCCTTCGTGCCCGGATGGAACGTGCTGCAACTGCGCCGGCTGCGGCGCGACCTGGCCTCGCTGCCCGAGCCGCTCGTCCTCATGGGTGACCTGAACATGTCCGGGCGGCGGCCCGCACGCCTCACCGGCTACCGCGCGCTGGCCGAGGCCCCGACGTTCCCGGCTGGGGCGCCGACGCGCCAGCTCGACCACATCCTGCTGCGGGGTTCGCTGCCATCCCCGGGCGGAGCGGGAGCCGTCCGGGCCGTCGAATCGCCGCAGCTGCCGCTGTCCGACCACCGGCCGCTCCTCGCCGACCTGACCGAGGTTTGACGCCCGACGGCTGCGGGAAGGCTCGCCCAGCCCCCCGAACCCCGGTAGAGGACTGGTTGAGATGCGACTGGCCAACAGCACCGTTCTCGTCACCGGAGCGAGCGGTGGGATCGGGGCGGAGACGGCGCGCGTGCTCGCCGACCGCGGCGCGGACGTCGTGCTGCACGGGCGCAACCGCGAGCTGCTCGACGTCCTCGCCGCCGAGCTCGCCGCGCCGGTCGTGGCCGCGGACCTGTCCACGCGGGCCGGCGTCGACGAGCTGATCGCCGGGGTACGCTCGCTCGCCGGGTCGGTGGACGCGGTCGTGCACTGCGCCGGCGTCGGCTGGCGCGGCGACGTCACCGCCATGAGCGCAGACGACAT
Organism: Jatrophihabitantaceae bacterium; assembly: GCA_035656335.1. Lineage (GTDB taxonomy): Bacteria > Actinomycetota > Actinomycetes > Mycobacteriales > Jatrophihabitantaceae > DASRSS01. The sequence goes on from DASRSS010000194.1 coordinate 2,114, forward strand.
CGCACGGCTGATCGCGGTGAACCTGCACGCGCCGATCCAGCTGACCCGCGCGTTCCTGCCGTCGATGCGCGCGTCCGGCCGCGGGCACCTGGCGTTCGTCGGCTCGATCGCCGGCCTGACCGGCGTGTGCCACGAAGCGGTGTATTCGGCGGGCAAGGCCGGGCTGGACGCGTTCGCCGAGAGCCTGCGCATGGAGCTGGCCGGCAGCGGCGTCGGGGTGTCGACGCTCAGCCCGGGCGCGGTCGACACCGGCTTCTGGACGGCACGCGGCACCGAGTACCACCGCCGCATCCCGCGTCCTGTCGGGCCGCACCGCGTCGCGCGCCTGCTGGTCGCCGACATCGAGCACGAACGCTCCAACCGGATCGTGCCGCGGTGGCTCGCGCTCGCGCCGTTCACGCGGGCGCTCGCCCCGTCCGCGTACCGTCACCTGGCCACCCGCTTCGGCTGATCCGGTGTTTGACCCGCGGACGCGGCCGGGTAGCCCGTCAGCGTGCATACCTGTTTCAGAGCGACCGATGCCTATCCGCAGGTCGACGACGCGGTCATCGACCTCGACCTCGACGGGCCGCGCGCGACGCTGATCGCGTCCGGTCGGCTCGGCCCTCGCTCGGCGGGCGTGCTGCGCACGATGCTCGACGCCCTGGACGCGGTGCCCTCCCCCATCCACGTCAAGGCCGACGGCGTCCGCGAGGTCGCGGACGAGTTCGTGTCCGCGCTGTGCGAGGCGCAGGTGCGGCGCCATCACCTCGAGCTGCCGGGCCTCGTCCTCGACGACGCCGACGGAAACCGTGGCGCGGCGGTGCTGAGCGCCGCGGTCCCTTCCATCCTCCCGGCGTAACTGGCAGCTTGTCTGGATGCAGCTTTTGCCGCTATGGCGTTCCGCCAACCCGGGGTTAGCTTGACCCGGTAAGGAGGGTCATGACGGAGATCGTGCGGCGCCTGGTCGACGGCAGCGGAACGCTGGTCGTCACAATCGGGGGTGCGCACGACGATGCAACCGTCTCCGCCAGCGGCGAGTTCGACCTGACGAACAGCGGGGACATCGCCGCGATCCTCGCCGAGCGACTGCGAGCCGGCGCACGCTCGGTGCGGCTCGACCTGTCCGGCGTGACGTTCGTGGACGCCACTGCGGTGAGCGCGATCGTGCAAGCGCGGGCGCTGTACGACGCGCGCTGCGCCACGCTGCGCATCGCCGGGCAGCGCGGGATCGTCGCGCGGGTGCTGGCGCTGAGCGGCATTCGCTCCGCCGCGCCGGCTCAGTTCAGCGCGGCCTCGGCCGGGTCCTGACCGGACTCGACGACCCGGACAGCCAGCTCGCGCAGCTTGAGGTGGTGCCGCTGCGACACCGCCACCAGTTCGGCGAAGGCCTGCTCCGACGTGATGCGACGCCGTTCCATCAGGATCCCGCAGGCCTGCCCGATCACCTGTCGCGTGTCGATGGCCCTGCGCAGGTTGTCCATCTTGTCGGCGTACGCGAGCGCCATGCCGGCACGCGCGGCGAATATCGGTAGCACCAGCTCACTGACCTCGCTGAGCGCGTGTGGCTCGGTCGCGTAGACCGTCAGGGCGCCGCGCGCGCTGCGCCCGACCGCGAGCTCGCAGGCCAGCAGGCAGCGCATCCCCGCCGCAGTGGCGGCGGCCGCGAACTCCGGCCACCGCGCGTCGGCGGCCAGGTCGTCACACCGCACCGCGCCCATGCCCGCGACGACGTCGAGCAGCGGGCCGGCGCCGGCGGCGAACTGCGCCGTCTCGCACTCGCGCGCCGCCTCGGCCGTCGCGGCGACACAACCGGGCTCGTCGCCCGCCAACGACACGGCGGCCTGCTCGGCTCCCGGAACGAGCCGGAGCACCAGCTCCAGCACCCGGCCGGCCATCGTCTCCGCACAGTCGTCGGTGCGTACCTGCGCGGCGAGATCCGCCCGGGCCAGCAGCAGCAGCCTGGTCAGCGCGGCCTCGGCAGCGCCGGCGCGGGCGTCGTCGGTCGTGGCGTCGCGCTCGGCGGACGTGGTCACCGGCGAACTCCTGACAGGAACGAGATGATCAACGCGCGGCTGACGGGACGGTCGACGACGACCGCCCGTGTCCGCCTGGCTTCCTGTCAAGCCCGCGCGAGCTTACTGTGAGCCGGTTGCATGATCAACAACACCTCCTGGGGTGACGTGAGCCGGGTCGCACTCAGGCGCGCAGCTTCGGCAGCACGTGGTCGCGGTAGAAGTCGAAGAAGCCGTGGACGTCGGTCTCGCGTTCGCGTCCACCCATCTGCGAGATGTAGATCTCGTCGTAGCCCGCCTCGGCATACGGCCGGAACGCATCGAGATGGCGGTCGAGGTCGGCGCCGTACGCGATGGAGTCGCGGGTCATGTCCTCGCTCACCAGCTCGCTCGCCTGCTCGAAGTGCTTCGGGCTCGGCAGCACCTGCGACAGCTCGCCGGGCAGGCCCGAGTTGGCCCACAGCCGGTGCGCGGTCGCCACCGCGGCGTCGTCGTCGGTTCCCCAGCAGACCTTGTAGCCGGCCTGGGTGGGCTTGTCGCCGCCGCCGGATTCGCGCCAGAGGGACAGCATGTCCTTGTCGGGCATGGTGCTGATGTAGCCGTCGCCGATGCGCGCGGCCAGCTGGGTCGCCTTCGGGCCGAAACCGGACAGATAGATCGGTGGCGGCTGGTCCGGCATCGTGTAGATGCGGGCGTGCTCGACCGTATAGTGCTTGCCCTCGAACGTGACGAACTCCCCGTTCCAGAGCTGGCGGATCACGTCGACGGCCTCCTCCAGCATCTCCAGCCGGCGGTCGATGCCCGGGAACCGCGAGCCGAGGACGTGCTCGTTCAGCGCCTCGCCGGACCCGAGCCCGAGCACGAACCGTCCGTTCAGCAGCACCGCGCTCGTCGCCGCCGCCTGGGCGATGACGGCCGGATGGATGCGCATGGTCGGACAGGTGACGGCCGTGGTGACCGGCAGCGAGCAGACCTGCGACACCGCGCCGATCAGCGACCAGACGAACGGGCTCTGGCCCTGCTCGTCGTTCCACGGATGGAAGTGGTCGGAGATCCACAGCGCCTCGAACCCCGCGCGCTCGGCCAGCTGCGCCTGCTCGACCAGCTCGGCCGGCGTGTACTCCTCGCAGGACAGGAAGTATCCGATTCGCATGGGCCGGTTCTGCCCGGGCCGCATACCGGGCTAAACGCCCACCGGCCCGCGCCACACACCGCCCGCCCGGGGCGGAGTGAGATCAGCGTGCAATTGGGTAGGACCGAGGCAACATGACCGACCTGCGCCCCCGCCCGGAGATCCACGAGCACCCTGCGCCTGTCTTCGCGCAGGAACCCGTGCAACGCACCAGCCGCGCCGAATGGTTCCTGCGGCTGCTGCGCACGACCGATCACAAGGTCATCGGCCGGCTGTACATGGTCACGGCACTCGGCTTCTTCATGGTCGCGGGCGCGATGGCCATGCTCATGCGCGCCGAGCTGGCCCGTCCGGGCATGCAGTTCCTCTCGCCCGAGCAGTACAACGAGCTGTTCACCATCCACGGCACGGTGATGCTGCTGCTGTTCGCGACGCCGATCGCGTTCGCGTTCGCCAACCTGGTGATGCCGTTGCAGATCGGCTCCCCGGACGTCGCGTTCCCGCGGCTGAACGCGTTCAGCTATTGGCTGTTCCTGTTCGGCGGGCTCACCGTGCTGTCCGGGTTCATCACGCCGAACGGTGCGGCCGACTTCGGTTGGTTCGCGTACGCGCCGCTCAACGACCAGGCGAACACGCCCGGTGCCGGTGCCAACCTGTGGATCATCGGCCTGATCATCTCCGGGCTCGGGACGATCCTGGCGGCCGTCAACATGGTCACCACGATCGTCTGCCTGCGCGCGCCCGGCATGACGTTCTTCCGGATGCCGATCTTCACGTGGAACATCCTGGCGACCAGCCTGCTCGTGCTGCTCGCCTTCCCGATCCTGACGTCCGCGCTGGCGGTGCTGTGGATCGACCGGAACATGGGCGCCCAGGTGTTCACCGCGAGCAACGGCGGGGCACTGCTCTGGCAGCACCTGTTCTGGTTCTTCGGCCACCCCGAGGTCTACATCGTCGCGCTGCCGTTCTTCGGCATCGTCACCGAGATCATCCCGGTGTTCAGCCGCAAGCCGCTGTTCGGCTACAAGGGCATGGTGCTGGCGACGTTCGGGATCACCGGCCTGTCGATGACGGTGTGGGCGCACCACATGTTCACCACCGGCGCGGTGCTGCTGCCGTTCTTCAGCGTGATGTCCTACCTGATCGCGGTCCCGACGGGCATCAAGTTCTTCAACTGGATCGGATCCATGTGGCGCGGCGCGATCACGTTCGAGACGCCGATGCTCTGGTCGATCGGGTTCATGGTCACGTTCCTGTTCGGCGGGCTGTCCGGCGTCATCCTCGCGTCGCCACCGCTGGACTTCCACCTGTCCGACACGTACTTCGTGGTCGCGCACTTCCACTACGTGCTGTTCGGCACGATCGTGTTCGCGGTGTTCGCCGGCTTCTACTTCTGGTTCCCGAAGTTCACCGGCCGGTTCATGGACGAACGCCTGGGCAGGGTGCACTTCTGGCTGACGTTCATCGGCTTCCACATGACGTTCCTGGTGCAGCACTGGCTCGGGGCCGAGGGCATGCCGCGTCGCTACGCCGACTACCTGCCGACGGACGGGTTCACCACGCTGAACACGGTATCGACGATCGGCTCGTTCGTGCTGGGCTCGTCGATGATCCCGTTCATCTGGAACGTCTATCACTCCTACCGCTACGGCGAGGTGACGCACGTCGAGGACCCGTGGGGGTTCGGCGGCGGCCTCGAGTGGGCCTCGCCCACGCCGCCGGCCCGGCACAACTTCACGTCCATCCCGCGGATCCGCTCGGAGCGGCCGGCGTTCGAGTACCACTACCCGGACCTGGTCGACCGACTGCGGGTGGAGGCCCACCAGCACTGACGGAAGGAACCTTCGATGGCCGCCTCAGCTGACCACGACTTGCCCGCCGGCCTGCGCTACATGGTCGAACACGGTCACGCGGCCGACGGCAGCCACGCCCTGAACACCGAGCCGACGCAGCATCTGGTCAACCCGCGCGCGGTGAACCCCACCCAGCACGCCGCGGTCGCCGAGTGGGTGCGCAGACGCGTCCAGGCCGACGAGCAGATGCGCAGCGCGAAGGAGGCGTCATGACGAACCTGTCCCAATGGCCGGTGCTCAAGCAGTTGCGCGGTCCCGACCGGCTCGGCCTGCACGACGCGGCCAAGTCGCGACCGACCGAGGAACTGGAACCGCGCACGGTCACCGCCGACCGGGTAGTGAAGTCGATCTGCCCGTACTGCGCGGTCGGCTGCGGCCAGAACGTGTACGTCAAGGACGAGAAGGTCGTGCAGATCGAGGGCGACCCGGACTCGCCAGTGTCCCGCGGCCGGCTGTGCCCGAAGGGTTCGGCGTCGCTGCAGCTCACGACGGGCGCCGCGCGCGAACAGCACGTGCTCTACCGCCGCCCGCACGGCACGGACTGGGAGCGGTTGGACCTCGCGACCGCGATGGACATGGTCGCCGACCGCGTCATCGCGTCGCGGCGCAACAGCTGGCAGTGGGAGGTGGACGGCAAGCGCACCCGGCGCACGCTCGGCATCGCGAGCCTCGGCGGCGCGACGCTGGACAACGAGGAGAACTACCTGATCAAGAAGCTGTTCACGGCGCTGGGCATCGTCCAGATCGAGAACCAGGCGCGCGTCTGCCACAGCTCCACGGTCGCCGCGCTCGGCACGTCCTTCGGCCGCGGCGGATCGACGACCTACCTGCAGGACCTGCAGCGCGCCGACTGCATCGTGATCGAGGGTTCGAACTTCGCCGAGGCGCACCCGGTCGGGTTCCAGTGGGTGATGGAGGCGAAGGCCCGCGGCGCGACGATCATCCACGTCGACCCGCGGTTCTCGCGCACCAGCGCGCTGGCGGACATGTACGTCCCGATCCGGGCGGGGACGGACATCGCCTGGCTCGGCGGGCTGATCAACTACGTGATCAGCAACGACAAGTTCTTCCGCGAGTATGTCGTCAACTACACGAACGCCGCGACGATCGTCAGCGACAAATTCCGCGACACCGAGGACGAGGAAGGCGGCGTGGGCCTGTTCTCCGGCCTGGACCCGGAGGCGCGCAGCTACAACACGGACACCTGGCAGTACGAGGGCGGCGAGGTCGCCGCCGCGTCCGGTGAGCGCGATTCGCAGTACGGGGACATCGCCAGCGAGGTGGAGAGCGACTCCGGCCACTCGCACTCGCACGGTTCGGGCGGGCCGGCCCTGCGCGGCACGTGGCGGCGCGACGAGACGCTCGAGGACCCGCGCTGCGTGTTCCAGATCCTCAAGCGGCACTACTCGCGGTACACGCCGGAGATGGTGGAACGGATCTGCGGCGTGCCGCAGGCGCTGTTCCACCAGGTCGCCGACGCGATCACGGCGAACTCGGGCCGCGAGCGCACCACCGCGTTCGCGTACGCGGTCGGCTGGACGCAGCACACCGTGGGCGTGCAGTACATCCGGTCCGCGAGCGTGCTGCAGCTGCTGCTCGGCAACATCGGCCGGCCGGGCGGCGGCATCATGGCGCTGCGCGGCCACGCCAGCATCCAGGGCTCCAGCGACATCCCGACGCTGTTCAACCTGCTGCCCGGCTACATCCCGATGCCGCACGCGCACGAGCACGAGACGCTGGACGAGTTCATCGCGGCCGACGCCGCCGCCCGTGGCTTCTGGGCGAACATGCGCTCGTACATGGTCAGCCTGCTCAAGGCGTACTGGGGACCGGCCGCGACACCCGACAACGACTTCTGCTTCGACTACCTGCCGCGGATCTCAGGCAGCCACAGCACGTACGAGACCGTGCAGGCGCAGCTGGACGGCAAGTGCGAGGGGTACCTCCTGCTCGGCGAGAACCCGGCCGTCGGTTCGGCGAACACCAAGATGCAGCGGCTGGGCATGGCGAACCTGGACTGGCTCGTCGTCCGCGACTTCTCACTCATCGAGAGCGCGACGTGGTGGAAGGACGGCCCAGAGATCGAGACCGGTGAGCTGAAGACGGAGGACATCGCCACCGAGGTGTTCTTCTTCCCGGCCGCGTCCCACACCGAGAAGAACGGCAGCTTCACGAACACCAACCGCATGCTGCAGTGGCATCACGCCGCGGTCGAACCGGCGAACGACTGCCGCAGCGACATGTGGTTCATGTTCCACCTCGGCCACATCATCCGCGCGAAGCTGGCCGGCTCGACGGACGAGATGGACCGGCCGATCCTCGACCTGACGTGGGACTACCCGACCGAGGGCGACCAGGACGAGCCGGTGGCCGAGGCGATCCTGGCCGAGATCAACGGCTGGAACGCCGACGGCGAGTTCCTGTCCGGTTACACCGAGCTCAAGGACGACGGCTCGACGGCGTGCGGCTGCTGGATCTACTGCGGCGCGTACGCCGAGGGCGTCAACCAGACCGCGCGCCGCAAACCCCATACCGAGCAGGGCATTTCCGCGCTCGAGTGGGCCTGGTCGTGGCCGGACAACCGCCGCGAGTTGTACAACCGCGCGTCCGCCGATCCCGACGGCAAGCCGTGGAGCGAGCGCAAGAAGCTCATCTGGTGGGACGAGGACGAGGGCAGCTGGGTCGGCGACGACACGCCCGACTTCGAGAAGACCAAGCCACCGAGCTACCGGCCGGACGACGACGCGACCGGCGTCGAGGCGATCTCCGGCATCGACCCGTTCATCATGCAGGCGGACGGGAAGGGCTGGCTGTACGTGCCGGCCGGCCTGGTCGACGGCCCGATGCCGACGCACTACGAACCGCAGGACTCGCCGTTCCAGAACGCGCTCTACCCGCAGCAGCGCAACCCGGTGCGGCAGGTGTTCTCGCGCAAGCACAACCGCTACCACCCGAGCGGGGACGATCACGACGCCGGCGTGTTCCCGTACGTGCTCACGACCTACCGGCTGACCGAGCACTTCACCGCCGGGGCGATGTCGCGGTGGCAGCCGTACCTGGCGGAGCTGCAGCCGGAGCTTTTCTGTGAGGTCTCCCCCGCGCTGGCCGCGGAGCGGAACCTGGAGCACAACGGCTGGGCCACGATCGTCACCGCCCGCGGCGCGATCGAGGCTCGGGTGATGGTGACGTCGCGAATGCGTCCGTTGCACGTGCAGGGACGCACCGTGCACCAGATCGGCCTGCCGTTCCACTGGGGCGTGAACGGGCTGAGCAGCGGCGACTCGATGAACGAGCTGTCGGCGATCTCGCTGGACCCGAACGTGCACATCCAGGAGGTCAAGGCGCTGACCGTCGACATCCGGCCGGGACGGCGACCGCGCGGCGCCGACCTGCCGCGGTTCGTCGAGGCCTACCAGCAGCGCGCCGGCATCGACGAGAAGACCGGCATGGAGGGGGTGACCGTCCGATGACCACGACGAATCTGGGCATGCCGCGCATGGGCTTCTTCACCGACACCAGCGTGTGCATCGGCTGCAAGGCGTGCGAGGTGGCCTGCAAGGAGTGGAACGCGATCCCCTCGGACGGCAAGCTCGAACTCACCGGCGAGTCGTTCGACAACACGTCGCACCTCGGCGCGAACACCTGGCGGCACGTCGCGTTCATCGAGCAGGACAAGCCCATCCCCTCGCCGGAACAAGGCAATTCCCCGGACGTGCGCTGGCTGATGGCCTCGGACGTGTGCAAGCACTGCACCCACGCCGCGTGCCTGGACGTCTGCCCGACAGGCGCTCTCTTCCGCACCGAGTTCGACACCGTCGTCGTCCAGCAGGACGTGTGCAACGGCTGCGGCTATTGCGTCTCGGCCTGTCCGTACGGCGTGATCGGCCAGCGCGAGGGTGACGGGCGGGTCTTCAAGTGCACGATGTGTTACGACCGCATCGGCGTCGGCCAGGAGCCGGCGTGCGCGAAGGCGTGCCCGACCAAGTCGATCCAGTTCGGTGAGCTGGACGAGCTGCGCGAACGCGCTCAGCAGCGCGTCGACGAGCTGCACGCCCACGGCCTGCACGAGGCGAAGCTGTACGGCGAGTCCCCGGACGACGGTGTCGGCGGCAACGGCGCGTTCTTCCTGCTGCTGGACGAGCCGGAGACGTACGGCCTGCCGCCCGACCCGGTGGTGACCACGCGCGACCTGCCGCAGATGTGGAAGCACGCGGCCATGGCGGCCGGCATGCTGCTCGCCGGCCTGGCCGCGGCGTTCGCGGGAAGGCGGAACCGATGAGCAAGCACCGGCACGAGCCGACGTTCACCTCGTACTACGGCCGGCCGATCCTGAAGGAGCCCACCTGGGAGCCGCTGGACATCGCCGGCTACCTGTTCACCGGCGGGTTGGCCGGGGCGTCGTCCATCCTGGCGGCCGGCGCCGAGCTGACCGGCCGGCCGCGGTTGGCCCGTGCGACGAAGCTCGGCGCGCTCGCCGCGATCAGCGTCTCGGCGGTCGCGCTCGTCCACGACCTCGGCAAGCCGAGCCGGTTCTACAACATGCTGCGCGTGGCCAAGCCGACCTCGCCGATGAGCATGGGGTCGTGGCTGCTATCCGGTTACGGCCCGCTCGCCGGGGCGACGGCAATCTCGGACGTCACCGGTATCGCTCCGGGCCTCGGCCGCGCGGCCGGGCTCGGTGCCGGCGTGCTCGGCTCGGGCGTCGCGTCCTACACGGCGGTGCTGATCGCGGACACCGCGGTGCCGACCTGGCACGAGTCGCGCAAGCAGCTGCCGTTCGTGTTCGTCGGCTCGGCGGCCACCGCGGCCGGCGGGCTCGGGATGCTGACCGCCCCGTGCGCGGAGGCCGGTCCCGCACGCCGCGCGGCACTCGGCGGTGCGGCGCTCGAACTCGCCGCCAGCAACGCGATGGAGCACGCGGCCGGGCTCGCGGGCGAGACGTTCCACGAGGGCAAGGCCGGAATGCTGCTGCGCGCCGCCAAGGTGCTCACGGCCG
>DASRSS010000195.1:0-16098 GCA_035656335.1 Jatrophihabitantaceae bacterium
CCGACCGCGATGTCGGCGTCGATTTGCTCGGCCTTGGCCACGCGCGCGACCTCACCGACCGCGCCGCGCATGGCCCGGTACTGGTGCGTGGCGGCTTCAAGCCCCGCCTCGGCCGCCAGGGTGGAGGCACTGACCGGGTACAGCGCGGAGCACCAGCCGCCGTTGCGCCCGGACGCCCCGAAGCCGGCGACCTCGGCCTCCAGCACCGCGATCGACAGCGACGGGTCCAGCGCCTGCAAGTAGTACGCCGTCCACAGCCCGGTGAACCCGGCGCCGACGATCGCGACGTCCACGCTCGTAGGACCGGACAGCCGAGCGCGCGGCGTGACCGGGCCGAGCTGGTCGAACCACAACGACAGGTCGCGGTACTCGCCCACGCTCACACTGTGCCCCCGTACTGGTCGTGAATCGGGCACATTAGCAGCCAGTACGGGGGCAAAGTCGTGGTTGTAGGCTAGTTCAGGCGAGCAGCTCGTCCACGGCGACAGCCTGGTAGCCGTGCGCCTCGGCCACGGGACCGTTCGTCAGCTGGCCCTCGTGCGTGTTGAGGCCGAGCGCGAGCGCGTGGTCGGCGCGCAGTGCGTCACGCCAGCCGCGGTTGGCCAGCTCGACCGCGTACGGCAGCGTCACGTTGGTCAGCGCGTACGTGGACGTGTGCGGCACCGCGCCAGGCATGTTCGCGACGCAGTAGAAGACCGAGTCGTGCACCTTGTAGGTCGGGTCCGCGTGCGTGGTCGGACGCGAGTCCTCGAAGCAGCCGCCCTGGTCGATCGAGATGTCGACGAGCACCGAACCTGGCTTCATGCGGGACACCAGCTCGTTGCTGATCAGCGTCGGGGCCTTCGCGCCCGGGATCAGCACCGCGCCGATCACGAGGTCCGCGTCCAGCACCGCCTTCTCGATCTCGTACGCGTTGGACGCGACGGTCTGGCAGTGGCCCTGGTAGATCGCGTCCATCTGGCGCAGCCGCGCGACGTTCTTGTCCAGCAGCAGCACCTCGGCCTGCATGCCGAGCGCGATGGCCGCCGCGTTCTGGCCGGAGACGCCGGCACCGATCACGACCACCTTGGCCGCGTACACGCCGGGGACGCCGCCCATGAGCGTGCCGCGTCCGCCGCCCTGGCGCATCAGGTGGTACGAGCCGACCTGCGGGGCGAGCCGGCCGGCGACCTCGGACATCGGCGCGAGCAGCGGCAGGGACCCGTCCGGGAGCTGCACGGTCTCGTACGCGACACCGGTCGTGCCGGCCGCGAGCAGCGCGTCCGTGCAGGCCTTGTCGGCGGCCAGGTGCAGGTAGGTGAACAGCACCTGGTCCTTGCGCATCCGGTGGTACTCCTCGGCGATGGGCTCCTTGACCTTGAGCACCATCTCGCCGGTCGCCCACACGTCGTCGGCGGAGTCGAGGATCGTCGCGCCGGCGGCCACGTAGTCCTCGTTCGGGATGGCCGAACCGACGCCGGCGTCGCGCTCGACGAACACCTCGTGACCGAAGCGGGCGAGCTCATGCACGCCTGCGGGAGTGATCGCGACGCGGTACTCGTGGTTCTTGACCTCGCGCGGGATGCCGACCTTCATGGGGGATGCCTTTCCGGGCAGGAGGGGACAACGCTGTCTACCGCCAGATTTTGAACGATGTGACGGCAGATGCGCTAGAGAACCGAACAAGATTCGGTAAGCTGCCGGTATGGCAGTGGAATCCGCATCACGTCCGACCTCCGTCGCGGCGGCGTCGAACAATGTTCGGGCATCGCTGGACGCGGTCGACACCCGCATCGTGGCCGAGCTTTCCGCGGATGCGCGGCTGCCGAACAACGCACTCGCCGAGCGGGTCGGCATCGCGGCGTCGACCTGCCTGGCCCGGGTGCGTTCGCTGCGGGAGCGGGGCGTGATCCGCGGCTACTACGCGGACGTCGATCCGGCCGCGCTCGGCCGTCCGCTGCAGGCGATGATCTCGGTGCGGCTGCAGTCCGGCGCCCGCGGACACCTGTCCGGCTTCGCCGAGAAGATGGCGGCGCTGCCCGAGGTGCTCAACGTGTTCTTCCTCGGCGGCGCGGACGACTTCCTTGTGCACATCGCGACCGAGGGCAGCCAGACGTTGCGCGACTTCGTCGTGGTGCACCTGTCGAGCGACCCGGACGTCGCGCTCACCGAGACGAACCTGATCTTCGACCACCTGCGCGCCGGTTTGACGCACTGATCCCCGGGGACGCGAGCGCGTGGTCAGCGCGCGGCGGCGAAGACCCCCGATGGGAACGCGCCGTTCGCAGTGGCGACACGCGACAGTCCCTTGCCGAGCTCGATCAGCCGCTGGGTGCGCTCCTCGCCTAGGTGCTGCCACGCGGCGACGTCCATGCGATCGGTGTCGTGCTCGACGCGTTCGCGCAGCGCGGCTCCGCGCTCGGTCAACTCCTCGCCGGTCAGCAGGCCGCGCTCGTTCAGTCCGGCGAGCGCCGCGCTCCACTGCTCGTCCGTCCATCCGCGCAGCCGTTGCGCGGCCTGCATCGTCATGCCGCGGCCGGTCGCGCAGTGCGTGATCAGCGCGTCGATGCCGGACAGGCCTGCCGAGACGAGCGCGGCTATGTGCCCGTCGCCGCGGTATTCGCGCAGCAGCGTGATCGCGTGCCACATGACCAGGTGCGGTTCGTCGGGCCACGGCAGTCCCGCGTGGCCGGCGTACAGCGGACGTCCCTCCGGACCGAGCGCGGTGGTCGCCTCGCGGGCCAGCGCGGCGAGTTCGGCGACCTCGCCGGACGTCACCGCGTCGCCGAGCAGCCTGCGCAGCGCGCGGTCCGCGACCCGCAGGCGGGCAGCGAGCACCTCCTCGGGGGACGCGAGCGTCCAGGCTCGGGGGATGTGCCGCGCCACCATGGCCGGGCTGAAGTTGTAGAACGTGGCCGTGGTGACGCCGGGACCTACGGCCCCCATCGGTGCGGATCGGCTTGCGAAATATGGCATCGAGCCCGGACGCAGCCCGATCGCGTTGAACTCCTCCTCGGCCTCGGGGACGAAGTACACCAGCGAGTGCAGCGAGTTCGTCGCCCGGAACGCCCGCCCGGCCAGGTCCGCCGCGCTCACGTGGTGGAGATCAATCCGCCGGTGCTCCACTGCGCCCAGCTCAGGTTCCAGTCGCCGTAGCCGTCACCGAGACGCATGCGCGGGCCGTCCGTGTGCGGGAAGCGGACGACGTCGCCGATGTTCAGATAGTGGTAGAGCCGCTCGGCGTCGTTCGGGCGCAGGTTCGTGCAGCCGTTGGATGAGTTGCCGTGGCCGATGTTGTTCGCCGGGCCGACGCAGCCGGGTGCGCCGGTGCAGTTCCACGGCGCGGCGTGCAGGTACTCGCCGCCGTAGGTCAGCCGCTGGTCCCACTTGACCCCGCACTCGTGATACGCCGGGCCGTTCGGCGGGTTACCGCTCATGCAGACGCTGGTGAGGCGCTCCATGATCACCTTGGTGCCCTCCAGCGTCGGGGTGTCCCGCGCGCCGAGCGAGATCGGGAACGTGCCCCACTTCTTGCCGTCGCTGACGACCGTCAGGTGGTGGGTCGCGTTGTTCACGGTCAGGATGTGCGCCGCGCCGATCGCGAAGTCGAGCGTGAGGTTGTCGTCGTAAGCCAGGCCGTTGCCCGCGGACTGGCCCTTCATCGGCAGGTCGACGTGCACCTGCGAGTGCGCCGGCCAGTACGTCTTCGGGCGCCAGTGCCCCTCGATCGGGTAGCCCTTGATCGCGGCGGAGGTCTCGAAGTACCAGCCGCCCTCGACGGGTTGGCCGTCCGCCGTCACCTTGGTGTCCGCGACCAGCGTGCTGGCGTCGGTGATCTTCTTGCTGAAGTAGGCGATGATCGGCATGCCGACGCCGTAGGTCTGACCGTCGGAGTTCAGCGTCTTGATGTGCACCGGCCGGGTCGGTCCGGCCGCGGTGGTCGACGTGCTCGGCGTGGTCCCGCCGGACGTGCCTGGCTGCGTCGCCGGGACCGTGGCGTCGTGGGTGACGGTAACCGTCGGCGCCGGGTTGCCGCTGCTGCCCGTCGAGCAGGCGGCGAGGCCGGCGCCCGCGAGCGCGAGCAGGGCGAGGGTGGCGACGGGTTTGACGATGCGGGGCAGGCTTTGTGCTCTCACCCGTTCAGCCTATGCGAGACCCCTAAAGAACGCGGACGAGATCATCACCTGGGCGCATCCTGTGCGGCGCGTGGGTCGAGTGTGGTCGATACCCGCTGGGCCACACCCCTACGTGGTCCAGCGGGCACCGATCGTCGGAACTACAGGCGGTTCCAGGCCTCGGTGAGCACGGCCCGCAGGATCTGCTCGATCTCGTCGAACTCGCTCTGCCCGATGATCAACGGCGGCGCGAGCTGGACGACCGGGTCGCCGCGGTCGTCGGCGCGGCAGTACAGGCCGGCGTCGAACAGCGCCTTGGACAGGAAGCCGCGTAGCAGCCGCTCGGACTCGTCGTCGTCGAACGTCTCCTTGGTGGCCTTGTCCTTGACCAGCTCGATGCCGTAGAAGTAGCCGTCGCCGCGGACGTCGCCGACGATCGGCAGGTCCAGCAGCTTCTCCAGCGTCGACCGGAACGCGCCTTCGTTCTTGAGGACGTTCTCGTTCAGGCCCTCGCGGTCGAAGATGTCGAGGTTCGCCATCGCGACCGCGGCCGAGACCGGGTGGCCGCCGAACGTGTAGCCGTGCGGGAAGTAATCGGTGCCGGTCCAGAACGGCTCGGCGATGCGGTCGCTGACGATGCACGCGCCGATGGGGGAGTAGCCGCTCGTCATGCCCTTCGCACACGTGATCATGTCCGGGACGAAGCCGAACTTGTCACACGCGAACGTCGTGCCGAGGCGCCCGAACGCGCAGATCACCTCGTCCGACACGAGCAGCACGTCGTGCTTGTCGCAGATCTCGCGCACCCGCTGCAGGTAACCGGGCGGCGGCGGGAAGCAGCCGCCGGAGTTCTGCACCGGCTCGAGGACGACGCACGCGACCGTGTCGGGACCCTCCATCTCGATCGCCTGGTCGATCGCGTCCGCGGCCCACCGACCGAACGCCTCGAGGTCGTCGCCGTGCTCGGGCGCCCGGTAGAAGTTCGTGTTCGGGACCTTGTGCGCGCCCGGCACCAGCGGCTCGAACCACTTCTTCGCGTCCGGGATGCCGGTGATCGAGAGCGCGCCCTGCGGCGTCCCGTGATAGGCGACGTTGCGGCTGATCACCTTGTGCTTCATGGGCTTTCCGACCAGCTTGAAGTACTGCTTGGCCAGCTTCCAGGCGGTCTCGACTGCCTCGCCGCCACCGGTCGTGAAGAACACCTTGTTCAGGTCGCCGGGAGCCTGGTCGGCGAGGCGGTCGGCCAGCTCGATCGCCGGCGGCGTCGCGTACGACCACAGCGGGAAGAAGCCCAGCTGCTCCGCTTGGCGGGCCGCAGCCTCGGCCAGTTCGGTGCGACCGTGACCCGCCTGCACGACGAACAGCCCGGCCAATCCGTCCAGGTACGACTTGCCGTTCACGTCGAAGATGCGCGCGCCCTCACCGCGGACGATCGTGGGCACCGGCGCGTGCGCGTACGACGACTGCCGCGTGAAGTGCATCCACAGGTGCTCGCGTGCCTTCGCGCTGAGCGCGTCCGCGTCGAAGGACGTGCCGGCGGTCTGGATGGGTGTGGTGGTCATGCTCGATCAGATCCCTACGAAGGTGATTGATTGGTTGGACGGACGCGACTAGCGCGCGCCCCAGTTGTACGTCTGCTTGGCCAGGCGCAGGTAGAGGAACGACTCGGTGCGTGTGACGCCGGGGATAGTCCGGATGCGCTGGTTGACCAGCTGCAGCAGGTGCTCGTCGTTCTCCACGACGACCTCCGCCATCAGGTCGAACGAACCCGCGGTGATCACCAGGTAGTCGACCTCGTCGATCTTCGCCAGCTGCTCGGCCACCGCCTCGATGTCCCCGACGGCCGAGATGCAGACCATCGCCTGGCGGGCGAAGCCGATCTGCATCGGGTCCGTGACGGCGACGATCTGCACGACGCCATGATCGATGAGCTTCTGCACCCGCTGGCGCACAGCGGCCTCGGACAGCCCGACCGCCTTGCCGATCGTCGCGTAGGCGCGCCGGCCGTCGGCCTGCAGCTGCTCGATGATCGCCTTGGACGTGTCGTCCACGGGGAACCCGGACTCGCGGGAGCCGTTGCGCGCCATGCGGCACAGCTTCGCCCATATGGGGCGAGTTTGCAAGCGAATCCGTCGTTGAAATGGAATTTGACGACGGAATCCCTTGTGGTGGTCCGGATCGCGTGTCAGGATCTCCACCGAAGCCGACCTCGGGAGAACCGTGCACATGACCTCCTCGTCCGAGCCGCCCTCGAACCTCGCGACGGCGCAGAACCCGGCCCAGCAATCGGGCGCAGTGTCCGCGACGAGCTCCGGCGGCCCGGTGCCGGCCATCGAGCTCGTCGGGATCGCCAAGCGGTTCCAGACGCGCAGCGGCTCGGTGGCCGCGGTCGAGCGCGTCGACCTCGTCATCGGCGAGGGTGAGTTCTTCTCACTGCTTGGCCCGTCCGGCTGCGGCAAGACGACCACGCTGCGGATGATCGGCGGCTTCGAGGAGCCGACCGAGGGCCAGATCCTGTTGTACGGACGGGACGTCGTCGGCGTGCCCCCCAACCACCGCGACGTCAACATGGTCTTCCAGTCGTACGCGCTGTTCCCGCATATGAGCGTGGCCGAGAACGTCGCGTTCGGCCTGCGCCGCAAGGGAATCGGCAAGGCCGAGATCACCCAGCGCGTCGGCGAGATGCTCGAGCTGGTGCAGCTGGACGGCAAGTCGGACCGCCGGCCGCGCGAGCTGTCCGGTGGCCAGCAGCAGCGGGTCGCGCTCGCCCGCGCGCTGGTCAACCGGCCGCGCGCGCTCCTGCTGGACGAGCCGCTCGCAGCGCTGGACCTCAAGCTGCGCCAGGCGATGCAGCTCGAACTCAAGCGCATCCAGCGCGAGGTCGGCATCACCTTCGTGTTCGTCACGCACGACCAGAACGAGGCGCTGACGATGTCCGACCGCCTCGTGGTCATGAACAACGGCCTCATCGAGCAGCTCGGCTCGCCGCGCGAGGTCTACGAGCGGCCGCACACCCGGTTCGTCGCCGGCTTCATCGGGACGTCCAACCTGATCGAAGGCAAGGTCGCCCGCCTGGACGGGACCACCGCGGTCCTGGAACGCGGCCCGGGCGAGACGATCTCGGTGCCCGACGCCGTGCGCGCGGGTGCGTCGACCGGCGGCCGGCTGCACATCACCGTGCGGCCCGAGAAGATCATCCTGACCGAGAGCGAGCCGGCACCCGGTCGCTGCGCACTGCGCGGCCGCGTCGCCGAGGTCGTCTACCTCGGCTCGTCCACGCAGTACGCGGTCCGCCTGTCGGACGGAACGGAGCTGTCGGTCTACGTGCAGAACTCGTCCGACTCCAGCGACATCGCCGACCGCGACCAGGACGTGTGGCTGTCCTGGCGACCGGAGCACACGCTCGCGCTCGCGGACTCGCCCACCGACACGACCGCCGCGTTGGGAGGTGCCGCGTGAACTCGCCGCTGGACGGACTGCCGCCGGACCTCGTCCGCGGATTGACCTCACCGCGACTGAGCCGGCGCCGGGCGCTGCAGATCGGCGGGCTGTCCGCCCTCGGGCTCTCGCTCGCCGCGTGTGGAATCCCCGCGGCGCCCGGCAGCAAGCTCGGCCTGCACGCCGCGCGCGAGCAGATCACCAAGTTCTGGATGCAGCACGCGAAGAACACCGGGCAGCTCAACTTCGAGAACTGGCCGCTGTACATCGACGTCGGCAAGGGCAACGACCACCCGTCGCTGGACCTGTTCACGAAGCAGACCGGGATCAAGGTCAAATACGACGAGGGCATCCAGGACGACGACTCGTACTTCGGCAAGATCCAGCCCGTGCTCGCTGCCGGCCAGAGCATCGGCTGGGACATCATCGTGATCACCAACGGGATCTACCTCGACCGACTGGTCAACCTGGACTACCTGATCCCGCTCGACCAGAACGCGATGCCGAACTTCTACGCGAACGCCAGCCCGCTGGTGCTCGACCCGAGCTTCGACCGGGGCAACGTGTACACGATGGCGTGGCAGTCCGGCATGACCGGCATCGCGTACAACCCGAAGTACATCGACCGCGAGATCACCAGCTGGGAAGACCTGCAGGACCCCGCGTTCAGGGGCAAGATCGGCATGTTCGCCGACATCGAGGACACGCCGAACTCGGCGCTGTGCGCGATCGGCGTCAACCCCGAGACGTCCACCGAGGCGGACTGGCGCAAGGCGGCTGACTGGCTGAAGAAGCAGCGTCCGCTCGTGCGCAAGTACTACCAGCAGGACTACGTCGCGCCGCTGTCCAAAGGCGATCTGTGGATCTCGCTGGCCTGGTCCGGCGACATCTTCCAAGCCAACGCGTCCGGGTCGAACCTGAAGTTTGTCGTGCCCAAGGAGGGCGCGCCACTCTGGACGGACAACATGTGCATCCCGGTGCACGCGCAGCACCCGCGCGACGCGATGACGTACATGGACTGGGTCTACCAGCCGAAGATCGCGACGATGCTGGCCGAGTACATCAACTACATCACGCCGGTTCCCGCGACGCAGCCGCTGATCATGGCGGACGCGAAGGCCGCGAAGTCCAAGGACGACAAGGAGTTCTACACCCAGCTCGCGGAGAGCCCGCTGATCTTCCCGAGCAAGGCGGACTACTCGAAGCTGCACCGCTACCGGGTGCTCGACTCGGCCGAGGAGCAGGTGTGGGACAGCCTGTTCGAGCCCATCTACCAGTCATGAACTCACCCCACGAGACCGCTCCGCAAAGAACGCTCCACGCTTTCGCGGGGGCCCCGAAATGACGTGGTCGAGGTTGCGTGCGAAGCTCGCGCCGTACTGGTTGGTGCTGCCGGCGTGGCTGTGGCTGGTGATCTTCTTCGTCGTCCCGACGCTGGTGATGCTGTCGGTGTCGACGATGACCGGCAATTTGCTGGACGGCTTCAAGCAGACCTGGCACTGGAGCACGTACTCACACGGCTGGAGCCTGTACCACGTCCAGTTCGTGCGCTCGATCGTTTACGGCCTGATCGCGACGGCGCTGTGCCTGGTGATCGCCTACCCGGTCGCGTACTGGATCGCGTTCCGCGGCGGACGGCACAAGTCCAGCCTGCTGTTCCTGCTGCTGCTTCCGTTCTTCGTCTCGTTCGTGATCCGCACCCAGTCGTGGGGCTTCATCCTGTCCGACCACGGGCTCGCGCTGAACTGGGCGCGTGATCTGCACGTGCTCGGGCTGCTGAAGGACGTCCATCTCGTCTCCAGCAGCGGCAGCATCCTGCAGACGCCGGTCGCGGTGGTCGGCGGGCTCGTCTACAACTTCCTGCCGTTCACGGTGCTGCCGATCTACGTCGCGCTGGAACGTGTCGACCCGGCGCTGCTCGAGGCGTCGTCCGACCTCTACGCCAACAAGGCGAGCGCGTTCAGCAAGGTCGTGCTGCCGCTGTCGATGCCCGGCGTGTTCGCGGCGGTGCTGCTGACGTTCGTGCCGGTGGCCTCGGACTACGTCAACGCGACGATCCTCGGCGGGACGAAGACCACCATGATCGGCAACATCATCCAGACCGAGTACTTCACCAACTCGGACTACCCGACGGCCGCGGCGCTCTCGTTCATCCTGATGGCGGCGCTGCTGATCGGGGTCTTCGCGTACGCACGCGCCCTCGGCACGGAGGACGTCCTGGAAATGGCGGCACGATAGATGACTGCACTGACCGGGGAAGCGCTCGAGCTCGCCGAGGAACACCCGACGCAGCAACGCCGTCGGCGGCGGCTGCACGGGCGCTGGGCGTTGCCGCTGTGGGGCTGGCTGGTGATCGCGTGGCTGTGCGCGCCGATCATCGTCATGATCGTGTTCGGGTTCAACAACTATCCCGGCAAGTTCAACACCAACTGGCACGGCTTCACGTTCAAGTGGTACCGGCACCTGTTCGCGATCGGTGATCTGACCACGTCGCTGGAGAACTCCCTGTCGATCGCGGCCATCGTTACCGTCATCGCGACGATCCTCGGCACGCTGCTGGGCATGTCCCTGGGCCGCTACCGGTTCTTCGGATCCGGTTCGGTGAACCTGCTGCTGTTCGCGAACATCGCCGCGCCGGAGATCGTGCTGGGCGCCGCGCTGCTGAGCTTCTTCCTGACGCTCGGCATCCCGCGCGGCTACTGGACGATCGTCATCGCGCACGTGATGTTCAGCATCGCCTACGTGGCGGTCACGGTGAAGGCGCGCATGGCCGGCATGGATCCCGCGCTGGAGGAGGCCTCGCGCGACCTGGGCGCCGGACCCGTCGTCACATTCTTCCGCGTGACGCTGCCGATGCTCATGCCCGGCGTGCTCGCCGGCGCGCTGCTGACGTTCGCGCTGTCGATCGACGACTACATCATCACCAGCTTCAACAACGGGTCGACGCAGACGTTCCCGTTGTGGGTGTACGGCGCGTCGCAGCGCAACGGCGGCAGCGTGCCCGCGCAGGTCAACGTGATGGGCACGCTGATCTTCGGCTTCGGCGTGTTGGTCGCGGTCATCGGATTCGCCGTGAACCGCGAGAAGAAGGTGCGCGATAGCTCGTGAGTTCGTCCGTCCTCGCGGATGCCACGCCCACACCGTTCTGGCTCGACTCCCCGGACCGCCCCGAACCGGCGGCTCAGCTGATCGGCGAGACCCGCTGCGACCTTGCTGTGGTCGGCGCCGGCTACACCGGCCTGTGGACGGCGCTGCTGGCCAAGCAGGCCGACCCGTCCAGCGACGTCGTCGTGCTCGAAGGGCGGACGGCGGCGTGGGCGGCGTCCGGCCGTAACGGCGGCTTCTGCGCGGCCAGCCTGACGCACGGCCTCGACAACGGGCTGTCGCGGTTCCCGGACGAGATGGCGACGCTCGAGCGGTTGGGTCGCGCGAACCTCGACGCGATCGAGGCGACCGTCGCCAAGTACGACATCGACTGCCACTTCGAGCGCACCGGTCACCTGGACGTCGCCACGCAGCCGCACCAGCTCGACTGGCTGCGCGAGGACGTGGCCCACGCGCGCGAGTTTGGCTACGACGCGGTGTTCCTCGACCAGGACGCGGTGCGCTCCGAGGTGAACTCGCCGACGTTCGTCGGGGGAGGCTGGCACCGCGACGCGACCGCGCTCGTCGACCCCGCGCGGCTGGCGTGGGGGCTGCGCGCCGCGTGCCTGTCGCTCGGCGTGCGCCTCTATGAGAACACCGGCGTGCGCTCGCTGCGTCGCGACGGTGCCGGAGTGCGACTGCGGACGGCCACCGGCTCGGTGCGCGCGCACCGCGCCGCGCTCGCGTCCAACGCGTTCCCCGCGCTGCTGCGCCGGCTGCGTCCGTACACCGTGCCGGTCTACGACTACGCGCTGATGACCGAGCCGCTGTCGACGGCCCAGCTGGCCGCGATCGGCTGGCGTAACCGGCAGGGCCTCGGCGACGTGACCAACCAGTTCCACTACTACCGGCGCACGATCGACGACCGGATCCTGTGGGGCGGCTACGACGCGGTCTACCACTGGCGCAACGGGATGGCCGCCGAGTTCGACCAGCGCGCGCAGACGTTCGAGCTGCTGGCGCGCCAGTTCTTCGAGACGTTCCCGCAGCTGGACGGCTTGCGCTTCACGCACAAGTGGGGCGGCGCGATCGACACGTCCACCCGGTTCTTCGCGTTCCAGCGGACGACGCTCGGCGGGCGGGTCGCATGCAGCCTCGGCTACACCGGGCTGGGCGTGGCCGCGACCCGGTTCGGTGCGCAGGTCATGCTCGACCTGCTGGCGGGACGCGAGACCGAGGCCACCCGGCTGCGGGCGATCCGGTCGCGGCCGCTGCCGTTCCCGCCCGAGCCGGCCAAGTCGGCGGGCATCGCGCTGACCCGGCGCGCACTGGCCCGCGCCGACCGGAGGCAGGGCCGTCGCGGGCCGTGGCTGCGCACCCTGGACCGCCTCGGCCTCGGCTTCGACTCCTAGCCGATACACGGCAGAGAGATAGGTTCTCAAGATGGCGCGATACGGTCCGCAGTTCGGTCCCGACATCACGTTCCTCGGCGTCGACCGGTGCGACTGGTCCGACGCGTCGACGTACGCCGACGCCGACGTGGTGATCCTCGGGGCCCCGTTCGACGGCGGCACGTCCCACCGCTCGGGCACGAGGTTCGGGCCGCAGTACATCCGGCAGACCTGCTACCTGCCGCACGACGGCTCGCGTCCGTCGCTGGCGATGCGCGTGGACGGCCTGCAGGACCTGCGGGTCTACGACGCCGGCGACGTCGAGATGTTCTCCGGCGACGCGGCGCGCTCGGTGCGCGACCTGCAGGAGGCCGTGCACGCGGTGACGGCGAACGGCGCGATCCCGCTGATCCTCGGTGGCGATCACACCATCGCCTGGCCGGACGCGGCCGGCGTGGCGCAGCACCTCGGCAACGGCCGCGTCTCGATGATCCACTTCGACGCGCACGCGGACACCGGCGACATCGAGTTCGGCTCGCTGATCGGGCACGGCCAGCCGATGCGCCGCCTGATCGAGTCCGGCGCCGTGCGCGGCGACCGCTTCCTGCAGATCGGCCTGCGCGGCTACTGGCCGCCGCCGGAGACGCTGGACTGGATGGCGCAGCAGCGGATGCGCTCGTACGAGATGAGCGAGATCGGCGCGCGCGGGTTGGACGAGTGCCTGACCGAGGCGTTCGGTATCGCGACCGACGACTGCGACGGCGTGTTCCTGTCCGTCGACATCGACGTCTGCGACCCGGGCCACGCGCCCGGCACCGGGACGCCCGAGCCCGGCGGCCTGACCGCGCGGCAGTTGCTCGATTCGGTGCGGCGCATCGCGTACGAGCTGCCGGTCGTGGGCGTGGACGTGGTCGAGGTCTCGCCGCCGTTCGACCACGCGGAGATCACGTCGTTCCTGGCGAACCGGGTCGTCCTCGAGGCGCTCACCGGCATCGCGCGGCGGCGCAAGGACGCGGCGGACGGCACCACGTGGGACCCGCGCCGGCCGCTACTTGACGGTAGGTGAGAGCGCCTGGCGGATGGGTAAACCTACGCTAACGTAGGCGTAAGTTCGCTGTCCGTCGAAGGGTGCTCATGACTCAGCTGGAATCCGCGGGAACGGTCGAGGGCCGCCAGGCCCGATTGCTGCACGAGCTGGAGCCGGTCGTCGCCGAGAACCTCGAGCGACACCTCGCGCTGGCGAAGGACTGGCAGCCGCACGACTACGTGCCGTGGAGCCGGGGCCGCGACTTCGCGTTCCTCGGCGGCGAGGACTGGCGTCCCGAGGACAGCCCGCTGGACCCGGTGGCGAAGACCGCGATGGTCGTGAACCTGCTGACCGAGGACAACCTGCCCAGTTACCACCGCGAGATCGCGACGCGCTTCGGCCGCGATGCAGCGTGGGGGCAGTGGGTCGGTCGCTGGACGGCCGAGGAGGGACGTCACGGGATCGCGCTGCGCGACTACCTGGTGGTGACTCGCGGCGTGGACCCGGTCGAGCTGGAGCGGCTGCGCATGATGCACATGACCGCCGGCTACGACTCCGGCGACAAGAGCGCGCTGCAGACGCTGGCGTACGTGTCGTTCCAGGAACTGGCCACCCGGGTGTCGCACCGCAACACCGGCGCGGCGACGGGCTGCCCGATCGCCGAGCAGCTGCTGCAGCGCATCGCGACCGACGAGAACCTGCACATGGTCTTCTACCGGAACCTGATGGCGGCGGCGCTGGACCGCGACCCGGACGCGGCGATGTGCGCGATCCGCAACGAGGTCGTCGGCTTCCAGATGCCCGGAGCCGGGATGCCGGACTTCACCCGCAACTCGGTCACCATCGCCAAGGCCGGCATCTACGACCTGCGGCTGCACCACGACGAGGTCGTGGCCCCGGTGCTGCGCTTCTGGAAGGTGTTCACCCGCGAGGACTTCGGGCCGGTGGGCGAGCAGGCGCGCGAGGAGCTGTCGCAGTTCCTCGCCGGACTGGACGCGCAGGCGACGCGGTTCGTCGAGCAGCGCGAGCGGTTGAAGGCGCGGGCGGCCGCGAGGGTGTGACCGCCGCCCGGCGCGCTGAGCGTCGCTGCGCCGGGCGTGTTACTTGCGCCAGGAGTTCTTGCGGCGTCGGATGTCCCACAGCTGCATGATGAACAGCACGACCGCGAAGCCGGCCAGCCACGCGCCGCCCGAGAAGTTGTAGTGCGTCGACGTGATCATGAGCAGTAGGATCGCGATGACGACCCAGCCCGCGAACCGTCCCGCGCGGCCCCACTCACCGTGCCAGCCCCAGTCGGTCGGGTGCTCGTTCGGGTGGTCGGCCTTGTAGTCGTCGGGCAGGCTGAGATCGGGCTGCTCACTGTGCGCGTTCAAGGCCACGGCGGCGCGCTCCTGTCACGTGATCCGGTGCGAGGGACGTCCCCATTCTGGCATTACTGTCGGGGCATGCGAATCACCGGCCTCGGCCACGCGAGTGTCCTGATCGAGACCGCCCACGGCAGCATCCTCACCGACCCGTGGGTGAACCCGGCCTACTTCGGGTCGTGGTTCCCGTTCCCGGACAATTCGCAGCTCGACTGGGACCGCTTCGGGCAGGCCGACTACCTGTTCGTCAGCCATCTGCACCGCGACCACTTCGATCCCGAGCAGCTGCGCAAGCACGTGTCGAAGAAGACCACCGTGCTGCTGCCCGACTACCCGACGTCCGAGCTCGAGGACGCGCTGCGCGACGTGGGGTTCACCAACTTCGTCAAGCCCGACAACGGCGAACCCGTCGAGGTCGATGGACTGCAGATCATGATCCAGTCGCTGATCTCGCCGACCGATGGACCGATCGGCGACTCGTCGCTGTGGGTCTACGACGGGCAGCAGCGGGTGCTCAACCAGAACGACGCGCGTCCCGGCACGCTGGACGTGTTCACCGAGCTCGGCCCGATCGACGGGTACCTCGTGCAGTTCTCCGGCGCGATCTGGTTCCCGATGGTGTACGAGCTGCCGGCGCGCGCGAAGCAGGCGCTCGGCAGCTCCAAGCGCGAGCGGCAGTTCGACCGGACGCTGCGCTACATCGAGGAGTGCCGCGCGCGGTTCGTGTTCCCGACCGCCGGGCCGCCCTGCTTCCTGGACGAGGAGCTGTGGGGCTTCAACGACATCTTCGGGGACGAGTCGAACATCTTCCCCGACCAGACGGTGTACCTGGACTGGCTGCGGGAACAGGGACACGACGAGGGGCGGCTGCTGCTGCCCGGCACCGTCGCCGCGCTCGAGGAGCCCGGCTGCCCGCTCACGCACCCGTACGAGCCGGAGAAGGTGTTCGCGAACAAGGAGTCGTACCTGCGCGAGATGCAGGAGCGGCGGATGCCCGAGGTCGAGGCTATGAAGGCCACGTGGGCGCATCCGGAGATCGACATCCTCGCCGCGGTCACCGAGTGGTTCACGCCGCTGCTGGCCGAGGCCGACCACATGGCGGCCGGCATCGACGGCGGCGTCCGGTTCACCGCCGAGGACGCCGACCGCGGGGACGTCGACTTCCTGCTCGATTTCGTCGCGCGCGAGGTCCGTCCGTACGCGGGGGAGAAGGTGCGCTACCGGTTCCGCACCCGCCGCGCGTACCTGGAGCAGCTGATCTTCGAGCACGAGATCGACTGGGTGAACTCGCTGTTCCTGTCATGCCGGTTCTCCGCGCATCGCATCGGTCCGTACAACGAGTTCATCTACGTGTTCTTCAAGTGCCTTTCGGAGGAGCGGCTGAACTACGCCGAGGGCTGGTTCGCCGAGCAGAACGCCGCCGAGGCCGCCGAGACGATCACCATGCGCGACGAGCACGGCGCGGAGTGGGAGATGCAGCGCCGGTGCCCGCACCTGAAGGCCGACCTGACCCGGTTCGGGACGATTGCCGACGGCGTGATGACCTGCCAGATGCACGGCTGGCGGTGGCGGCTCGCGGACGGCAAGTGCCTGAGCTCCGTCGGCCACGACCTGCGCTGCGCCCCGGCCGGCCAGCCGGTGCCCGGTGAGCCGATCCCGCCGGTCGAGCACCACGACGCCCGCGGCCAGCACGAACTCGA
>DASRSS010000196.1:0-10415 GCA_035656335.1 Jatrophihabitantaceae bacterium
CAATTCCGGCGCGCCGTCGGCCGCCGTCCGAACGCGGAGGGCGTGGGATTCGAACCCACGATGACGCTTCCGCGCCATAGCGGTTTTCAAGACCGCCGCACTAGGCCACTATGCGAGCCCTCCAGATGCTGCGAAGGTACCGACTTTGCAAACATCGGCTCGCATCCTTTCACGGCTCGCGCCGCGGGGTTTGCCGTCGACGGCTACGGAGGACGAACAGCGCAACCTCCCTGCGCGCTACTGCCGCGTGGCTCCGCGCCGTTTCTCTGCTGGCCGTCGGCGGATCACGGTGCCGGGTTGGCCGGGTGGGTAGTACGCGGCGCGGCGTTTGGCGAGTCCGCGCAGTTGCCAGTTGAACGGGATCGTCGCTCGCTTCTCGCGGTTGTGCCGCTTGCAGAGAATCTGGCCGTTGCTGATGTGCGTCCAGCCCCCGCGGCTCCATGGGTGGACGTGGTCGGCCTCGAGGAGCTCGGTTGCTGTGCACCGACCAAAAGGCCAGCCGTGATGCTCACAACGGCCACCCGCACGGCGAAGCAGTTCGGCCTTGTCTGCGCGGTCGAAGCGTCGCACCGGATCGCGCCCAGTCGACGGATGTGCGACCGCGTGGACCAGCTGAGTTCCCGCGAGTAGGAGTAATACAGCCGCGGCGACCATGGTCCAAGGGCTGGCTGTTACTGCGCTCCAAAGGCCGCTCCACACGGAGTGGACGATCGTCCCGACGTCGACGCTCGGTGCGGCCGGATGTGTCGGCGTCGGCGACGGCTGGAGCGCAACAGCAGAAGGCGACCTGGACATGGGCGGACTTTATCCAGATTTCACCTCTGGCGGGAGGGCCAGTTGCGCCACACTGCAGAGGTGGACGGCACCGCAGACGCGCTTACCTCTGCCGCGGGCGAGCACGCAGGCTCATCCTTGCGGCAGAAGTCGATCTTGTGCCGACGAGCGACCTGAAGCCTGACGTCGCGGTTCGCGCGATCGCCGATCTCGTACGGCTCTGAATGCGCGCGCTCAGGGGCTTGCAGACGCAGCTAGGCCGACATCTCGGCGCTGATTGAATCCAGCCCTGCGTCAGCACACTCGTCGTCCAGTGCAGGACTCCCGCCGCTGACAGCGAGCGCTCCGACGATCTCCTCCCCGTGCCGGATCAGCCGGGTACCGGCACCTGCCACGATCGGCGCGCCCGCGACCTGGTCCATCTGGGCGAACAAGGCGGGCCAGGCCTGCTGAAGGCTCGCGAGCTCAGCACCCTCACGATGGAACAGCGCGACGCTCGAGGCCTTGGCGGGAGCGATACGTGCCGCCAGCGGCGGAGCGCCATCCATGCGATCGAGCACCTTCAGGTGTCCCCCGCCATCAACGACTGCGACTGCAACCCGAGCTCCGAGTTCGGCGGCATGCTCGCGCGCCCTGATGCTGATCGCGCGCGCCTCGTCCAGTGTCAGCGTCATCGTCCACTCCAATTCCTTGGGCCAGCCAACCTTGGTCCGCCCCACGATATCGGATAATCGTGGGACGGACCAAGGATTCGACTACGCTACGGGCGTGGAAATCGAGGACGCGCCCACCCGCCTCCGCAGCAAGCCGAGTTGGCTGCTCAGCAAGGTCGCAGGTCGCGCCCACCGGCTTCTCGCAGACGCAATGGTCGCGGTGGACGGTCGGGCATACCACTTCGCGATCCTTGCCGCCGTGGACGAGTTCGGGCCGGAAAGCCAGGCGCGGATCGGTCACCGCTGCGGAATCGATCAGAGCGACATGAACGCCATGCTCAACGAACTGATCGCGCAAGGCCACGTGCGCCGCACGCCTGACCCGAGCGATCGGCGCCGTAACCTGATCAGCCTGACCGCTCGAGGCAAGCGACGCCTGGCCGAACTCGAGGCGGCACTGTCCACCGTCCAGGACGATCTCCTCGCCGTGCTGCCAGCCGCCGAGCGCAAGCACCTCGCAACGCTGCTGACCCGCCTTCTCGGCTGAGTCAGCCGTTGTCGCGGAAGTAGAAGCCGTCCTCGAGGTCGTCGAGCAGGCCCGGGTGGGTGGGCTCCCAGTCGAGCAGTTCACGTGTCCACGCGGACGACGACGGGTTGTCCATCCCGGCGAAGTGAGCGAGGAACTTGAGGTACTGCGCGGCCTCGTCGGGCGTGATCGAGCGCGCAGGCAGGTCCAGCCCGCGGCCGATGGCCTCGGCGAGGCGGCGGAACTCGATGCCCTCGTCGGCCACCGCGTGCAGGCGTGTGCCGGCCGGCGCGGACTCGAGCGCGAGCCGGTACAGCCGGGCGGCGTCGAGCGTATGCACGGCGGGCCAGCGGTTGGCGCCGTCGCCCAGATAGGCGGCGAACCCGTTCTCGCGCGCGAAGCCGATCAACGACGGCGCGAAGCCGTGGTGGTCCAGCGGGCTGTGCGTGATCGCGGGCAGCCGCACGACCGAGGACCGCACGCCCTTGTCGGCCAGGTCCACGATCAGGTTCTCGGTGTCGATGCGGTAGCCGCTCGGCAACCAGTCCTGCTCGGTGCCGGTCCGTCCGAGCTGGGCGAGCCCGAGCAGCCCGGTGCCGGACGTGCCCACCAGCGGCTTGTCGGTGCCGACCATGACGTCCGCGATCGCGCGCACCGCGGTGAGGTCGGTCTCCGCGGCGCCGGCGAGGTCACCGACCTGCATGGCGTCGTGGCGGAACGCCAGGTGGACGACGCCGTCGGCGTCCTGGGCAGCGGAGCGCAGCACGTCCAGGTCGTCCAGCGTGCCCCGGACGGAGTCGGCGCCCCACTCCGCGAGGCGGGCGGCGGACTCGTCCGAGCGGGCCAGGCCGACGACCGAGTGACCGTGCTGGAGCAGCTCGGGGACCAGCGCCGAGCCGACGTGTCCGGACGCTCCCGTGATGAATACGCGCATGTTCGCGGTCCTTCCTGCGATGTCATTGAATGACATCACACGTTAGCACGTGATGTCACTGCGTGTCATCACTAGGATCGGGGCCATGGGGCGTTGGGAACCGGACGCGGCCGGACGGCTGCGCGAAGCGGCGATGGCGCTCTACACCGAGCAGGGTTTCGAGCGCACGACGGTCGCGGAGATCGCCGACCGGGCGGGCGTGACCGCGCGGACCTTCTTCCGGCACTACGCCGACAAGCGCGAGGTGCTGTTCGCGGGCTCGGAGGAGCTGAGCCGGCACATGCTCGACGCACTCGCCGCCGCGCCGCCGTCCGCGACGCCGCTCGAGGCGGTTCGGGCGGCCCTGCTGGCGGTCGCGGAACTGTTCGACGGGCGTCGTGACTTCTCCCGGCGCCGCCAGGCGGTGATCGCCGCGACGCCCGAGTTGCGCGAGCGGGAGCTGCACAAGTTCGCCTCCCTCGCGACCGCGTTCGACGAGGCGCTGCGCGAGCGCGGGGTCGCGCCGGTCGTCGCCACGCTGGCGGCCGAGACCGGCGTTGCCGTGTTCCGGGTCGCCTTCGAACGCTGGGTGACCGAGCCGGACGAGCCCGACCTGGCCGAACTCATGCGGGCCACGCTGGCCGAACTGGCCGGACTCACCGCCTCCGCCGACTGAACCCCCGCACCCCCCGACAACACGGCCCGACGGTTCGGCATTCGCTGTGCGTTTGCCGAAGGCAGCGCGAGATCACGACCAACTACGCATACTTTGTAGTAGTTGATGTTCGAGCGGTTCCTCCGCGTCCGACAGATCCCTGCCAACCCGAAGGGCCCGCCCCGTGACTCGTCCTGCTACCGCGCCGCGGCCGTTGTACTCGCGATCCATCGACCGGCTGGTCGGCTCGGCGGGCGTCGAACCGCGCGGGGTCAAGGTGCCGCTGCAGATCACCGCGCTGTTCTGGATCACCAAGCTGGTCAGCACGGCGATGGGCGAGTCGCTCGCCGACTGGCTCGACGGCAGCGCCAACATCGTGCTGGCCGGGCTGGGCGGGCTCGTGGCATTGCTCGCCTTCGTCGTCGCGCTGCGCCTGCAGTTCCGCGCGGTGCGTTACGTGACCGCGGTGTACTGGTTCGCGGTGGCCATGGTCGCGACGTTCGGCACCATGGCCGCCGACGCGCTGCACCAGTTCCTCGCCGCGCCGTACTGGCTGACGACCGCGTTCTACGCCGCGGTCCTCGCGCTCGTGTTCTGGCGCTGGTGGGCGAACGAGCGCACCCTGTCGATCCACAACATCGATACCCGTCGGCGGGAGAAGTTCTACTGGGGCGCCGTGATGGCCACCTTCGCGCTCGGGACGGCGGCCGGCGACTGGACGGGCGACAGCCTGCAGCTGCACTACTTGCCGTCCGGGATCCTCTTCGCGTGCATCATCGCGGTGCCCGCGGTCGCGTACTACCTCGGCATGAACGCGGTCGTGACGTTCTGGTTCGCGTACGTCCTCACCCGTCCGCTCGGCGCCTCGTTCGCCGACTACATGGATTACCCGAAGGCGCGGGCCGGCCTTGGGTTGCCGCACGTGCTCGTGTGGGGATCGCTCGCCGCTGCCATGATCATCTTGACGGCTCTGCTGGCGGTGTCCGAGCGCCGGAGCCGCGACCGATCCGCCGGATCGTCTTACGCGTACGCGTAGTCGTCCAACGGGAAGCGCCCCGCCTCGCGGAACGCGTTCACCGTCGACGTCGGCCGCAGGATGGACGCCTCGCCGTGCGGGTCGAAGTAGTAGCTGCGCGAGGACGCACAGTTGCCCAGCACGAACACCGAGTCGTCCAGCTTCGCGGTGACCCGCTTGAGGAACGCGTCGTTCGCCGCCTGCGACACCTCGAACGTGTCCGCGCCGCGCCGCCGCAGCTCACCGAACAGTCGCGTGATGTGCCGCATCTGCGACTCGATCGTGGTGAAGTACGACAGCCCGCTGTACGAGTACGGACTCGCCAGCGTCAGGAAGTTCGGGAAGCACGGAACGCTGACGCCCTCGTACGCCTGGAACCGGTTGTCGCGCCACCACTTGCCGAGGTTGCGCCCGTCGCGTCCGATCACCTCGATGGCGGGGAAGTTCGCGTCCCAGAGGTTGAAGCCGGTGGCCAGCACCAGCGTGTCGACGGCGGTCTTGCTGCCGCCGGCCACGACACCGTCGCTCTCGATGCGCTCGATGCGGTCGGTGACCAGGTGCACGTGCGGCCTGGTGAACGTGGGGAAGTAGTCGTTCGAGAACGTCGGGCGCTTGCAGCCGAAGTCGTAGTCGGGCGTGAGCTTGCGCCGCAGCTGCGGATCGGGGACCTGCCGGCGCAGGTGCTGCTCGGCCAGCCGGGCGGCGCCCGCATTGAACGCCCGCCCCTGCCGGAAGTGCAGCACGCCGGTCACCATCATCGCCTCGAGCAGGCTCGTGTTCACAGCGCGAGCGACGCGCTGGGTGAGCGGTGCGCGCGCGAAAAGCCCTTGTACGACAGGGGGAATCGGAAAGTCGATCTTCGGGACGACCCAGATGGCGGTGCGCTGGTAGACGGTCAGCTCGGCCGCCTTGCAGGCGAGTTCCGGGATCAGTTGGACGGCCGTCGCACCCGTTCCGATCACCGCGATGCGCTCACCGGCGAAGTCGTGCGAACCGTCCCACGCGGCGGTGTGCAGCACGGTTCCGGCGAAGCTGTCGACGCCGTCGATGTCCGGACGCCGCGGCTGTGACAGGAAGCCCGTAGCGGTGACCAGATAGCGCGCGGTGATCGTCCCGCCGTCGGCATTCGACACACGCCAGTGCCGTTCGGACTCATCCCACTGCGCGCCCTGCACGGCGACGCCGAAGCGCATGTGGCGGCGCAGGTCGTACTTGGCGGCGACGTGCTCGGCGTAGCGCTTGAGCTCGGCACCGGGCGCGAAAAGCCTTGACCAGTAAGGGTTTGGCTCGAACGAGTACGAGTACGTCACGGACGCGATGTCGACGGCCAGGCCCGGGTACCGGTTGACGTGCCAGGTGCCACCGAGGTCGTCCTCACGCTCGAGGATCAACAGGTCGTCGATGCCCATGCGCTTGAAGGCGATCGCCGCGCCCATGCCGCCGAAGCCGGCGCCGACGATCACGACCTCGTGGTCGCAACTCATCGCACACCGCCTCGCGCTGCGGTCATTTCAGGTGGTCGGTCAGTCGGCCCTGCTCGCCGAACAACTCGGCCGTCCAGCGCTCGAGCAGCTCGCTGTTGTCGTTGTCGTCCGGGTGGAAACCCACCTTGTTGTACGCGCGGATCCGCCGCACGACCGCCGGGCTCAGGAACGGTGAGTGCCGCAGCGCCGCGACACTGCGCAACAGCCGGCGAGGCTGGTAGGTCGCGCGATCGGCCAGCAGCGACAGGATCGTGTGCACCGTGACGCCGGTCAGGAAGCTGCCGGTGATGTAGCGCATCGTCCAGATCCGGCGCCGCTCACTGCCACCGGCGGCACGGAACACGTCGAACGCGACGGCCTTGTGCTCGGACTCCTCCAGCGCGTGCCAGAGCAGCATCGAGCGGACCTCGGACGTGCCCAGCAACGCCTGCGCGCGCTCGTCCGTCAGCAGCGTCTCCGCCAGCGCCGCGGTGTAGTGCTCGAGCGCCGCGGTGACCGCGAGACAGGTCAGCGGCGACAGCAGCTTCTCGTACAGCCCCAGCCCGCGCTTGACCGAGCGGTCGACCCGCCGCGTCGGATAGCCCATCTGCTGCAACCGCTCGTTCAGCGCGCGGTGCTCGCGGCCGTGTGTGACCTCCTGCCCGGTGAAGCCGGCGACCTGCTTCTTCAGCTCCGGGTCCGTGATCAGGTCGGCGTGCCTGCGGACGGAGCGGACGAAGAAGTCCTCGCCCTCGGGGAACATCGCCGACAGCACGGCCACCACGTGGCTCATGATCAGGTCGCCGTCGACGTAGTGCCGGTCGAGCGAACCCGTCGGGTAGTTGAACTTGATGCGGCGGGTGCGGACATCGCGAGCCGGAACGGTTCGGGTGGACGTCATGGCGGCCCCTCTTCGCCTAGCGCTGCTCGTCGCGGGTGTCTGGGACTTCGAACACCTGCTTCTAAGTGTCTGCGACACTGTGTCCCACTAGGTTGACGCTAGCTCCGCGTGCGCCGTCTCCGCAACCCGGGTGCGCCCGGCTCAGCCGGACGCGAGAGCGGCGCGCGCGGCCGGGACCGCGGCGGCGCGGTCGGCCGCGGACAACCCGATCCGGGTGCGCCGGTCGAGCAGGTCGTCCACGTCCAGGGCCCCCTCGTGGCGGACCGCGAAGATCAGCTCCGCTGCGCACGTGTCCACGCCCGGGCACAGCGGCTCGAGCAGGGCCGGGTCGCCGCCGGCGGCAGCCACGACGTCCACCGACTCGGTCCCGTACCGCCGCACCAGCGCGGCGGGCGCCGGGATCCGGGCGAGCGTGTCGCGCGCGGCGGCGCCCACCAGCGGCACGCTCCGGGTCCGGCACGGGTCGGCGTCGGCGCCCGAAGCGCGCAGGGCCGCGTCCACCGCGTCCTGCGCCATCCGCCGGTAGGTGGTGAGCTTCCCGCCGACGACGGTCACCAGCCCGTCCGGGGCGGTGAGCACCGCGTGCTTGCGGGACAGGTCCGCGGTGCGCTCGCCGGACGCGTCCAAGAGCGGACGGAGCCCCGAGTAGGTGGCGAGCAGGTCGCCGCGCCCCACCGGTTCGGCCAGGACCGTGTTCACGGTCTCGAGCAGGAAGTCGATCTCGGGCTCGGACGGCGTGGGCACGTCGGGCACGGGCCCGGGGGCGTCCTCGTCGGTCAGGCCCACGTAGACCCGCCGGTCCGCCGCCGGCAGCGCGAAGACAAATCGATTTGTCGACTCAGGAACGGGGACGGTCAGCCCGGCGCCCAGGCCGCCGAACGCGGACTGGGGCAGCACCAGGTGGGTGCCGCGGCTCGGCCGCAGCCGGACGTCCGATGCGACCTGGCCGGCCCAGACCCCGGCCGCGTTCACGACCATCCGCGCGCGGACGTCCAGCCGCGCGCCGGTCAGGGTGTCCGTGAGCACCGCGCCGGACCCGCTGACCTCGCTCGCCGCGCACCGCGTCAGCACCCGCGCGCCGGCGGCCGCGGCGGTCCGGGCGAGCGCGACCACCAGCCGGGCGTCGTCGCACAGCTGCCCGTCCCAGGCGAGCAGTCCGCCGCGCAGCCCGTCCGGACGCACCGTCGGCGCGAGCGCCCGCACCCGTCCCGCGTCGACGCGCCGGGACCGCGGCAGCACCGAACCGGGAGTGCCGGCCGCGCGCCGCAGCAGATCGCCGGCCGCGAAGCCGGTGCGCACCAGGGCCGCGTGGCCGGGACGAACGGTCGGCAGCAGCGGGACGACCTGGGGGAACGGGGCGACCAGGTGCGGCGCGGTCCGGGTCATCAACACGTGCCGCTCAACGGCGCTCTCGTGCGCGATGCCGACCGCGCCCGAGGCCAGGTAGCGCAGCCCGCCGTGCACCAGCTTCGAGCTCCATCGGCTCGTCCCGAACGCGAGGTCGTGCTTCTCAACGAGCACCACGGACAGGCCGCGGGTGGCCGCGTCCAGCGCCACGCCCGCGCCGGTGACCCCGCCGCCGACGACCAGCAGGTCGACCACCTCGCCGCGGGCCAGGGCGTCGAGGTCGCGTTCCCGCCTCGGCCGGTTGAGCGAGGCGTCCCCGGACGGCGTGCTCATCGGGCGCTCACGGGGCCAGGTACCGGTCGAGCAGCTCCCGCAGCTGCGCGTCCAGGACGTCCAGGCCGACGTGCTCGTCGACGAACACGGGCGCAGTAAGCACGAACGGCCACGCGGTCAGCCAGACGGTCCGGGCCAGCGCGGCCGGGTCGCCCGTGCGGATCGTCCCGTCGTGGTCGGACAGCGCCGCCTCGAGCAGCTGCACCTGCGCCGCGGTGGACGCGCCCTGCCGGTGCAGCAGGTACGGCAGCAGGAACTCCGGGTCGACGTCGATGATCTTGCGCAGCAGCGGGTGGGCGCGCAGCGCGGTGACGGAGCCGCAGACGGACTCCACCAGGGCCGCCCGGGACGTCCGTCCGGCCGGGAACCCGCCGTCGGTGAGCGCGGCGAACTCGCGGGTGGTGAGCGCGGCGAGGACGGCCTGGACGTTCGGCCAGCGCCGGTAGAGCGTCGCGCGCGAGACACCCGCGTGCCGGGCGATGTCGGCCATGTTCAGCCGCCGCATGCCGACGGCCAGCAGCAGCTGGTAGGCCGCGTCCAGGATGGCCCGGTCCGCGATCGCGTTGGGCGCCACGCGGATGGGCTCGTCCAGCGCCGTGTTGCGCTGCTGCGACACCATGTGTCAAAGTGTATCAGCGAATTCCCGGAGTCGCGCAGCCCGCGGTCGCCGGGATGCCGAACTCGCGCGGGGAGTGAGATGGAATCGGAGCTGCCGGTCGTGCCGATGCGGCCGTACCGCTGGGGCGACCCGGCCCGCGAGGTCGCGCTGCCCGACCTGGCCCGGCAGGCGCTCACCGCGCTCGGTGCCCAGGCACCGGCGGCGCCGGTCGACCCGCCCGCCGCCCGCGTGCCGGAGCCCCGGCTGCCTGCGGACGCGCTCGCGGCACTGGCGGATGCGCTCGGGCCCGAACACGTCCGCACCGACCACGACGCGCGGGTCGCGCACACCCGCGGCTGGTCGACGACCGATCTGCTCAAGCTGCGCGCGGGCGACGCGTCCGACGCCCCGGACGCGGTCGTGCTGCCCGGCAGCCACGACGAGGTCGTCCGGGTGTTGGAGATCTGCACCGAGCGCCGTATCGGCGTGGTCCCGTTCGCCGGCGGGACGTCCGTAGTGGGCGGGCTGGTCGCATCCGGCGGAGACCTTCCCGGCGTGATCGCCCTGGACGTCGGCCGGCTCGACGCGCTGACCGCGCTCGACGACGTCTCGCGCACCGCCACGCTGCAGGCCGGCGTGCGCGGCACCCGCGCGGAGGCGTTGCTGAACGAGCGCGGCTACACGCTCGGCCACTTCCCGCAGTCGTACGAGGGCGCGAGCATCGGCGGCTACGCGGCCGCGCGGTCGGCCGGGCAGTCGTCCGCCGGCTACGGCCGGTTCGACGAGATGGTGGTCGGACTGGTGGTCGCCACGCCGCGCGGCACGCTACGCCTCGGCGCCGCGCCGAAGTCCGCCGCCGGGCCGGACCTGCGCCAGCTGCTGCTCGGTTCGGAGGGGACGCTCGGCGTGATCACCGAGGTCACGGTGCGGATCCGTCCACGCCCGGCGCAGCGGGTCTTCGACGGCTGGCGGTTCGCGTCGTTCGAGGCCGGCGCCGACGCGCTACGCCGGCTGGCCCAGGACGGCCCGCTGCCGACCGTGCTGCGCCTGTCGGACGAGGCCGAGACCGCGGTGAACCTGGCGGACCCGACCGGGTCGGGCGAGGCGTCGGCCCCGGGCGGCTGCCTGGCGATCGCCGGCTACGAGGGCACGGCGGCCGACGTGGCGGCCCGGCGCGCGGCCGCGTCCGAGGTGCTGGCTGGCGCGGGGGGCGAGAACCTCGGCACCGGCCCGGGGG
>DASRSS010000197.1:0-20508 GCA_035656335.1 Jatrophihabitantaceae bacterium
ATCAGCAGCGGGACGAGGCCGACCACCAGCATCCCGGCGCCGCCCCAGTCGATGCGGTGGTCGCGGCGCACGTGGTGGAGCTTGAGCACCGCCTCCACGACGATCAGCGCGAGGATGCCGATCGGCACGTTGATGTAGAAGATGTAGCGCCAGCCGGGGATGCCGAAGATCTTGTCCGCGCCGGCGAAGAAGCCGCCGACCACCGGGCCGAGGACGGACGAGGTTGCGAAGACGGCCATAAAGTAGCCCTGGTACTTGGCGCGCTCGCGCGGAGGGATGATGTCGCCGATGATCGCCAGCGCGAGCGACATCAGGCCTCCGGCACCGATGCCCTGGAACGCGCGGAACCCGGCGAGCATGTACATGGACGTCGACAGCCCGCACAGTGCCGAGCCGAGGATGAAGACCGTGATCGCGAAGAGGAACAGCGGCTTGCGCCCGTAGATGTCCGAGAGCTTGCCGTATAAGGGCGTCGCGATCGTCGACGTGATCAGGAACGCGGTCGTGACCCACGCCTGCGCAGCGAGCCCGTTGAGGTCGTCGCCGATCGTGCGGATCGCCGTGGAGACGATCATCTGGTCGAGCGAGGCGAGGAACATGCCGAGCATCAGGCCGGACAGGATCGTCAGGATCTGCTTGTGCGTCAGCTCGCCGGTGGGTGCGGTGTCGGTCGCCGCGGTGGCAGCCATGATCAGGAGTTCCTTTCCGCCGGGCGCGACCATGTGGCGGTCGGCTCGGAGACGTATTTGTCACTGGCCGCTTCGAAGTCGTGGGTGAAGCGGCTGAGCAGGTTGGCCAGTCGGCGCAGATCGCGCTCGTTCCAGTCGTCCAGCATCTGCGCGAAGTGCCAGTTGCGGATCTCGTCGTGCTCCTTCAGCACGGCGTCCGCCTTCTCGGTGAGGACGAGCAGGCTGGCGCGGCCGTCCTCCGGATCCGCCCGGCGCTCGAGGAACCCGTCCTTGACGAGGGCAGCGACCTGCCTGCTGACGGTGGACGGATCGGAGTGCACGTGCTCGGCGACCTCGCTGGAACGCAGCGGCCCCTCGTTCGCCAGGCAGCGCAGCACCATCTGGGCCGACCACTCGACGTCGTGCGCCTTCGCCGCGAGCACCTGGGCGCGCCGGCGCCCGAACGAGCGCATCAAGCGGAGGACGTTCTCGGCGACGGCCGCCACCTCGTCCGGAACCGACTGGTGACCGGAGCCGGCGCCGGCGCGGTCACGCGCGGGCTGCGGGGCGGTGGTCATCGACGATCACATCACTTACTTGGGCTATACAACTAGTTGCTTGTTACAAGCATCCACCTTGGACGGCGGAAATGCAAATCCGGTGCGGGGGTCCTACCCGCCCAGGACGTCGGCCAACACCGCGGCCTGCGAGATCGCGACCGCCTGCGACGCGGTGAGCAGCGTGAGGACGCCTTCGGTGCCCCGCAGGTCGGCCAGCGCCGCGACCGCGTCCGGCTGCTCGAGCTCCTTGAGGTACCGCGCGCGGAACTCGTCGAACTTCTCCGGATCGTGGCCGAACCACTTGCGCAGCTCGGCCGACGGCGCGACGTCCTTGCACCAGAGGTCCAGCGCGGCGCGCTCCTTGGAGACGCCGCGCGGCCAGACCCGGTCCACGAGGACGCGGCGCCCGTCGCCGGCGGCGGGCGCGTCGTAGATCCGCTTGACCCGGACGTCCGGGCCCTGATCAGGCATCGGCTTCAGGCATGGCGCGCGGCGGCGACCTCGCCGAGGCCGAGCAACTCGATCGCCTCGGCGCGCATCTGCACCTTGCGGACCTTGCCGGTCACCGTCATGGGGAACTCGTCGACGACGCGGACGTAGCGGGGGATCTTGTAGTGCGCCAGCTTGCCCTCGCAGAACTCGCGCAGCGCCTCTGCCGTCAGCTCCGGCGCGCCCTCGCGCAGCCGCACCCACGCCATCAGCTCCTCGCCGTACCGCTCGTCGGGAACCCCGATCACCTGAGCGTCCAGCACGTCCGGATGGCTGAACAGGAACTCCTCGACCTCGCGCGGGTACACGTTCTCGCCGCCGCGGATCACCATGTCCTTGATCCGCCCGACGATGTTGACGTAGCCCTCGGCGTCCATCGTGGCCAGGTCGCCGGTGTGCATCCAGCCCGCACGGAGCACCTCGGCCGTCTTCTCCGGTTCGTTCCAGTAGCCGAGCATCACCGAGTAGCCGCGGGTGCAGAACTCGCCGGCGGTCCCGACCGGAACGGGCAGGTCGGTCTCCGGGTCCACGATCTTGATCTCGACATGGGGCAGGACGCGTCCCACGGTCGACACGCGCCGGTCCAGCGCGTCGTCGGCCCCGGTCTGCGTCGACACCGGCGAGGTCTCGGTCATGCCGTAGGCGATGGTCACCTCGGCCATGTTCATCTCGTCGATCACGCGCTTCATCACCTCGACCGGGCACGGCGAGCCGGCCATGCAGCCGGTGCGCAGCGAGCTCAGGTCGTGGTCGCGGAAGTCCGGCAGTGCCAGCTCGGCGATGAACATCGTCGGCACGCCGTACAGCGACGTGCACCGCTCGTCCTGGACGGCGCGCAGCGTCGCGGCCGGGTCGAAGCCGGGAGCCGGGATGACCACGCACGCGCCGTGGCTGCTCGCCGATAGGTTGCCCATCACCATGCCGAAGCAGTGATAGAAGGGCACCGGCACGCAGATCCGATCCTGCTCGCTGTACCGCATCGTCTCGCCGACGAAGTAGCCGTTGTTGAGGATGTTGTGGTGCGAGAGGGTCGCGCCCTTGGGAAACCCGGTCGTCCCCGACGTGTACTGGATGTTGATCGCGTCGTCGAAGCTGAGGGTCGCGGCCCGGTCGTCCATCTGCTCGTCGGTGACCGATGCGCCGTCGGCGAGCAACGCGTCCCAGCTCGGGTCGTCGAGGTAGACGACGTCGGTGAGCGTCGGCAGCCCGGGTCGCACCTCGTCGATCATGGCGCGGTAGTCGCTGGTCTTGAACGCCACGGCCGCCGCCAGGGTGCCGATCTCGGCCTGCCGCAGCACGTACTCGAGCTCGTGCGTGCGGTAGGCGGGATTGATATTGACCAGGATCGCGCCGATGCGCGCGGTCGCGTACTGGACGAGGTACCACGGCAGGCAGTTCGGCGCCCAGATCCCCACCCGGTCGCCCTTGGCGACCCCGCGCGCGAGCAGGCCGCGGGCCACCCGCTCGATCTCCGCGTCCACCTCGGTGTAGGTCAGCCGGCGCGCCGTGGGGACGTCCACCACCGCCTCCCGGTCCGGGTAGGTGGCGACCGCGCGGCGCAGGTTGGCGTCGATCGTCTCGCCCAACAGGGGGACGGCAGACGGTCCGCTGGCGTAGGAAATGGGCGTGGACATGGCCCGATCCTAGGTGTGCTGGATCACATCCGCCTATGCCCGAACCCCGGCGCAGCGCAAAGAGAAAGCCGCTCCCGGCGCCGGAACGGCATGCCGGGAGCGGCTGAATCGATGGGTGATCGGCGAGCGATCAGGCGTCGACGGTGACCTGCGTGTTGCCCTCGAGCAGCGCACGGACCTCGGACTCGCGGTAGCGGCGGTGGCCGCCGAGCGTCCGGATCGAGGTGAGCTTGCCTGCCTTGGCCCACCGGGTGACCGTCTTGGGGTCGACGCGGAACAGCGTCGCAACCTCCGACGGGGTGAGCAGCGGCTCGGACTCCGGGCGCTGACGCGGTGTCGTCATCGATAGACCCCCTTCAGGGAACCACCTGCGAGGTCCTGTTCTCGCAGCGTGTGACGCAGGTCCTGACTGCGTCCAGAGCAAGTATGCATATCCGGACGCAGCGCGCCTACTCACCGGAACCGACCTGTCCACTGTATGCCAGCGAAATGCGCTGTGTCCGATTCGCCCGAAGCCTGCTCCAGGTGAATTCGGCGACGTCGCGCGGCTCGGCTGAGCGCCCGCACGGGTTGAGTGCGAGACGCGCACACAGCGAGGTACGCTGGCCGCACGACAATGACAACTTTCCCGGTAGCGCCGCTGGTCCCCCAGCCGGCCTGCCGGATGAGCGCGTGAGCGAGGGGGTCGAGCCATGGGGCGCGGCCGTGCCAAGGCAAAGCAGCAGAAGGTGGCGCGAGAGCTGAAGTACAACTCGCACCAGACCGATCTGGACGCTCTCCAGCGGGAACTCGGCAGCTCGTCCTCCTACGCGACGGACACCGTCGACGTCGGTGACGACAGCGACGAGGACGCCGACACCGACGACTTCGACTCCGACGGTTGGGTCGACACCGGGCGTTGAGCCGCCACTTCAGGCGCAGCTAACACCCGGTGTTTTCGTGCCAGCAGTTCTGGTTAGGCCGCTGGCACGCTATCGCCAGTTGGCGGCGGGTCCGGCGTAGTCGCCGCTCAGCCGCACCGATCCGGTCCCCGGCCGCACTTCACCGAGCCGCCACGCGGACAGTCCGCGCTCGGTCGCGAGCGCGAGCACGTCCTCGGACCGGTCGGCTGGCGCGACCGCGACCATGCCCACGCCGAGGTTGAACGTCAGCTCCAACTCGGCCCGCGCCACCGAACCGGTGCGGGCGATCAGCTCGAACACCGGCTGCGGCGCCCACGTCGACCGGTCGACCTCGGCGTCCACACCCGGCGGGAGCACCCGGACCAGGTTCCCGGCCAGCCCGCCGCCGGTGATGTGCGCGAACGCGTGCGCGCCGGCTTCCGCGGCGAGCGCCAGGCAGTCCCGGGCGTAGATGCGGGTCGGGGTGAGCAGCTCGTCGGCCAGCGTCCGTCCACCGAGCAGGTCGGACGTCGCGTCCAGGGCCAGGTTCCCCTGGTCGAGCAGGACGTGCCGGGCCAGCGAGTAGCCGTTGGAGTGCAGCCCGGACGAGCCGAGCGCGATCAGCACGTCGCCGGCGCGCACCCGCTCGGCGCCGAGGACCGCATCGGCGTTCACCACGCCCACCCCGGTGCCGGACACGTCGTACTCGTCCGGGCGCATCACGCCGGGGTGCTCGGCCGTCTCGCCGCCGATCAGCGCGCAGCCGGCCTGCACGCAGCCTTCGGCGATGCCGGCGACGATCTGCGCGATCTTCTCGGGGACGACCTTGCCGGTGGCGATGTAGTCGGACAGGAACAGCGGCTCCGCCCCGACGACGACCAGGTCGTCGACCACCATCGCGACCAGGTCGATGCCGATCGTGTCGTGCCGCCCGGTGGCCTGCGCGATCGCGATC
Organism: Jatrophihabitantaceae bacterium; assembly: GCA_035656335.1. Taxonomy (GTDB): domain Bacteria; phylum Actinomycetota; class Actinomycetes; order Mycobacteriales; family Jatrophihabitantaceae; genus DASRSS01. The sequence continues at coordinate 5,188 of DASRSS010000197.1, forward strand.
TTGGTGCCGACGCCGTCCGTCGAGCTGGCCAGGATCGGCTGCGGGTACTTGGCCAGGTCCAGCTGGAACAGCCCGGCGAACCCCCCGAGTCCACCGAGCACCTCGGGCCGGTCTGTCCGCTTGACCTGGGCCTTCATCAGCTCGACGGCGCGGTCACCGGCCGCGATGTCGACGCCGGCCTGCGCGTACGAACTCACTGTTGGCCTCCGAGCAGGTTGTTTCCCGGAGTGTCACCCTGCTGGGGGGCCAAGCTGAATGTGGTGGTCACGGTCTGGTCAGCGCGTCCTCGGCGGCCCAGCCGGCGGCATGCTCGGGTTCGCGTCCGGCGTGGACGGCCCGCTCGATGCCCTCCAGCACGTGCTTGCCGACGACCTCCGGCAGCGGGATCGGGTACTCGCCGTCGAAGCAGGCCCGGCACAGCCGCGTCTTCGGCTGCTCCGTCGCGGCGATCATGCTCTCCAGCGACACGTAGCCGAGCGAGTCGGCGCCGATCGAGGCGCGGATGCCGTCGTCGTCCAGGCCGTTGGCGACGAGCTCGGCCTTGGATGCGAAGTCGATGCCGTAGAAGCACGGCCACTTCACCGGCGGCGCGGAGATGCGCACGTGCACCTCCACCGCGCCCGCCTCGCGCAGCATCCGGACCAGCGCGCGCTGGGTGTTGCCGCGGACGATCGTGTCGTCGACGACCACCAGCCGCTTGCCGCGGATCACGTCCCGCAGCGGGTTGAGCTTGAGCCGGATGCCGAGCTGGCGGATCGTCTGCGACGGCTGGATGAACGTCCGTCCGACGTACGAGTTCTTCACCAGGCCGAGCCCGTAGGGGATGCCGGACTCCTCGGCGTATCCGATGGCGGCCGGCGTTCCGGACTCGGGCACCGGGATCACCAGGTCGGCGTCGGCCGGGTGCTCGCGCGCGAGCCGGCGGCCCAGTTCGACGCGCGCGGAGTGGACGCTGCGGCCGGCGATCGTGGTGTCCGGACGCGCCAGGTAGACGTACTCGAACACGCAGCCCTTCGGCTCGGGCGCGGCGAAGTGCTGCGAGCGCAGGCCGTCGCTGTCGACCGCGACCAGCTCGCCCGGCTCGATCTCGCGGACGAACGTCGCACCGACGATGTCCAGCGCCGCGGTCTCGGACGTGATCACCCAGCCGCGCTCGAGGCGGCCCAGCACGAGTGGACGGACGCCCTGCGGGTCGCGCGCGGCGTACAGCGTGTGCTCGTCCATGAAGACCAGCGAGTACGCGCCGCGCAGCGTGGGCAGCACCTCCATCGCGGCCTGCTCGACGCTGACGTCCGGCCGCGCGGCGAGCATCGCGGTGAGCAGGTCGGAGTCGGTCGTCGCCCCGAGGCCCGCCGCCCCGTTCGCGATGCCGTCGGCACGTGCCTGCGCGAACAGCGCGGCGGTGTTGACCAGGTTGCCGTTGTGGCCGAGCGCGAGGCTGCCGGTCGGCGTCGTCCGGAAGCTCGGCTGCGAGTTCTCCCAGGTGGTGGAGCCGGTCGTCGAGTAGCGGGTGTGCCCGACCGCGATGTGGCCCTGCAGCGTGGCGAGCGTGGCCTCGTCGAACACCTGGCTGACCAGGCCGAGGTCCTTGTAGACGACCAGCGAGCTGCCGTCGCTGACGGCCATGCCGGCGGCCTCCTGGCCGCGGTGCTGCAGCGCGTAGAGGCCGAAGTAGGTGAGCTTGGCGACCTGTTCGCCGGGGGCCCAGACGCCGAAGATGCCGCAGGCGTCCTGCGGAGCCTTCTCGCCGGGGATCAGATCGTGGTTGAGCCTGCCGTCGCCGCGCATCGCCACGCCTCCAGTGTAGAGGCCCGCCTACGGCGGAGGGGTACGGCGTGCTCACAAGCACCCCTCCCTCGTTCCTCGGTCGGGGGGCCAGGCCCATCCACGCTCGCCCGCCCCGCCCCTCCGCCTCCGTCCTCACGCAGGCGTGGCGGTTCGCAGCGGACGCGGGGTGAGGGCGCGGGGGGCCGGGCCCATCCACGCTCGCTGCGCCGTGCCCGCGCACTCCGCTCGCCTCCTCACGCAGGCGCGGCGATGTGCGGCGGACGCGGCTTGGGTTCGGCGCGGTCGGCGTGTGGTTAACTTCCGACGGGATAGGAATGGTGGCTTAGCCTCGATGGGGTGAACACGCCTCAGGTCTGGACGGTCATCGCCATCATGGCGGCCGGGCTGGCGAGCATGATCACGTTGGTCTTTCAGTACATGACCGCGCGCTTCGACGTATTGACCGTGAAGATGGATGCCGGCTTCACCACCGTCGATGCCCGATTCGAAGCGCTCACCGCCAGGATGGACGATCGGTTCACGGCATTCGAGGCCAGGTTCGATCACCTCGACCGCGACGTCCAACGGGTGATCGAGCGAGTGTTCCCGTAGCCCGACGTCGCCGGCGTCAGCGCAGCACGGGAAGCTGATCGCTGAGGTCGGCGCGGGTGCCGCTGGCGGTCACGGTGCCGGCGGCGACGGCTGCGGCGAAGTCGGCGCGGCCGGTGGCCAGGCGCAGCCAGGTGAGCGGATCGGTCTCGACCACATTCGGCGGGGTGCCGCGGGTGTGCCGCGGGCCGGGGATCGCCTGCACGGCCACGAACGGCGGGACGCGCAGTTCGACAGACCGTCCGGGCGACTGAGCGGCCAGGATCTCGGCGAGCGCACGCACGGTTGAGGCGAGCGCGGGGCGGTGCAGCGGCACCGCGTCGCGGTCCGGCAGAGAACGCGAGAAGTCGTCGCAGTGGACGACCAGGTCGAGCACGCGGGTCCGCGCGAAGTCCACCGCGGTGATCGGCCCGCGCGGCCCGGCGACGATGGTGGTGTCGACCAGTTCGCTGCGGAGGACGTCCGCGCGCAGGCGGGCGATCAGATCCGCGGGCGGGTGCTCGCCGGTGATCTCGATCGTCGCCGCGGTGATCTCGGCGGCGGCCGGTCCGTAGGCGCGCACATAGTCGGCAGCGGGCAGCGCGGGCCCGGGCGCGCGCGTGGCCAGGTGGTGGCCGAGCCCGTCCTTGCTGCCGACGACGTGGCCGAGCAGCGTGCGGACGTCCCAGCCGGCCAGGACGGACGGCTGATCGAACGAGGAGTCGGGAAGCGCGTCCAACCAGTCCGCGAGCTGGCGGCACTGGGTTTCGTAGGCGCGGACCTCCGCGTCGACTTTGCTGGGCATCAGCCGCCGGGCTCAGTCGAAGTGGGCGGGCAGGGTGCTCGTCCAGGCGCGGCGCAGCTCGCGCAGCGGCACGTCGAACGCGTCGGAACCGAAGTGGACGGCCAGGCGCGCGTCCAGGACGTCGACGACACCGATGCGCACGTGCGGCAGCCCGCGCGCCGTGCACATGTCGGTGAAGCGCACCTCTTCGCTGCGCGGCACGCTGACGATCGCGCGTCCGGGCGACTCGCTGAACAGGGTGACGAACGCGTCGGCGCCCTCGGGCAACACGACGCGGGCACCGGAGTCACCGCGCAGGCACGACTCGACGAGCGCCTGGGCGAGCCCGCCCTCGGCCAGGTCGTGCGCGGAGTCGATCAAGCCGTCGCGCGAGCAGTTGATCAGCACGTCGGCGAGCAGCTTCTCGCGCTCGAGGTCGACCGCGGGCGGCAGTCCGCCGAGGTACCCGTGCACCACGTGCGCCCACTCGGACCCGCCGAACTCGTCGCGCGTGTCGCCGAGCAGGTAGATCAGCGCGCCGTCGGTGGTGAATCCCTGCGGGGTGCGGCGGGTGACGTCGTCGATCACGCCGAGGACGCCGATCACCGGCGTCGGCAGGATCGGCGTCGTGCCCGTCTGGTTGTAGAAGCTGACGTTGCCGCCGGTGACGGGTGTGCCGAGGGCCAGGCAGCCGTCGGCGAGACCGCGCACCGCCTCGGTGAACTGCCACATCACCGCCGGGTCCTCGGGCGAGCCGAAGTTCAGGCAGTTGGTCACCGCGAGCGGGCGCGCCCCGGTCGTCGCGACGTTGCGGTACGCCTCGGCCAGCGCGAGCTGCGCACCGACGTACGGCTCCAGGCGGGTGTACCTGCCGTTGCCGTCGACGGAGATCGCCAGGCCGCGGTTGGTCGACTCGTCCAGCCGGATCATGCCGGCGTCCTCGGGCTGGGCCAGGACGGTGTTGCCGAGCACGAAGCGGTCGTACTGGTCGGTGACCCACGACTTGTCGGCCAGGTTCGCCGACGCGATCAGGCGCAGCAGCGTGTCCCGCAGGCCGGCGGCGTCGCGCGGACGGGGCAGCGCGTGGCCGTCGTGCTCGTTGAGCGCGTCCTGGTCCAGCGGCCGCTCGACGGGACGCCGGTAGAGCGGGCCCTCAAGGGCGGCCGTGCGCGGCGGGAGATCCACGATCGTCTCGCCGTGCCAGCGCATGCGCAGCCGGCCCGAATCGGTCACGGTGCCGATGACGGTCGCGAGCACGTCCCACTTGGCGCAGATCGCGAGGAAGCCGTCCAGGTTCTCCGGCGTCACCACCGCCATCATGCGTTCCTGCGACTCGCTCATCAGGATCTCTTCGGGCACCAGCGACGCGTCGCGCAGCGGGGCGCGGTCGAGGTCGACGTCCATGCCGCCGGCGCCCGCCGCGGCCAGCTCCGTGGTCGCGCAGGACAGCCCGGCCGCGCCGAGGTCCTGGATGCCGACGACCAGGTCCGCGGCGAAGATCTCCAGGCAGCACTCGATGAGCACCTTCTCGGCGAACGGGTCGCCGACCTGGACGCTCGGTCGCTTGGCCGGGCCGGTCTCGTCGAACGTCGCGCTGGCCAGGACGGACGCGCCGCCGATGCCGTCGCCGCCGGTGCGCGCGCCGAACAGCACGACGAGGTTGCCGGGACCGTCGGCCTTCGCGAGCTTGATGCCGTCGGTGCGCATCACGCCGACGCACAGCGCGTTGACCAGCGGGTTGCCGAGGTACGAGTCGTCGAAGTAGACCTCGCCGCCGATGTTCGGCAGGCCCAGGCAGTTGCCGTAACCGCCGACGCCGGCGACCACCCCGGGCAGCACGCGACGGGTGTCCGGCGCGTCGAGGCCGCCGAACCGCAGCGAGTCCATGACCGCGACCGGGCGCGCACCCATGGTCAGGATGTCGCGGACGATCCCGCCGACGCCCGTCGCCGCGCCCTGGTACGGCTCGACGTAGGACGGGTGGTTGTGCGACTCGATCTTGAAGGTGACCGCCCAGCCGTCGCCCGCGTCGACCACGCCGGCGTTCTCGCCCATGCCGACGAGCAGCGTGTCGGTCTTCGGGACCTTCTCACCGAACTGCTTCAGGTGCAGGCGCGAGGACTTGTACGAGCAGTGCTCGCTCCACATGACCGAGTAGATCGCCAGCTCGGACGAGGTGGGCCGGCGGCCGAGGATCTCGCGGATGCGCGCGTACTCGTCCTCGGCCAGGCCGAGCTCGGCGAACGGCTGCGGCTGCTCCGGCGTCCGCTCCGCGTTCTCGACGGTGTCGACGTTCACGCCTGCGCTCCGCTTTCCACCTTTGAGCGGGACGAATCCGGCCCGTCAGCACCGCTGAAAGGTGGAAAGCCGAGGAAGAAGCCCAGGCCGTCGGTGCCCGAACCGGTCAGTGCCTCGACGGCGTGCTCGGGATGCGGCATCAGGCCGACCACGTTGCCGGCCTCGTTGCAGATCCCCGCGATGTCCCGGTAGCTGCCGTTCGGGTTGCCGTCCAGGTAACGGGCGACGACGCGTCCGTTCGCCTCGAGCTCGTCCAGCGTGTGCTGGTCGGCGACGAACCCGCCCTCGCCGTTCTTCAGCGGGATCACGATCTCCTGGCCGTTGCGGTAGTTGGACGTCCACGGCGTGTGGGCGTTCTCGATGCGCAGCAGCTGTTCCTTGCAGATGAACTTGCGGTGGTCGTTGCGCACGAGCGCGCCGGGCAGCAGGTGCGATTCGCACAGCACCTGGAAGCCGTTGCAGATGCCCAGCACCGGCATGCCGTCGCGGGCGGCGCCGATCACCGACTCCATGACCGGCGAGAAGCGCGCGATCGCTCCGCAGCGCAGGTAGTCGCCGTAGCTGAACCCGCCGGGCAGGATCACCGCGTCGACCTCGTACAGCCACGGGTCGGCGTGCCACAGCGGGACGGCTTCCGCGCCCGCGATGCGGACGGCGCGGGCGGCATCCCGGTCGTCCAGGCTGCCGGGAAAGGTCACGACCCCAATGCGTGGCACGGCACTCAACCTACTTGCGACTGATCGTGTAGTTCTCGATGACCGGATTCGACAGCAGCGTGTCCGCGATCTTGGCAACCGCGTCGTCCTGGACGTTGTCGTCCACCTCGAGCTCGAAGTGCTTGCCCTGACGCACGGACGTCACGCCCTCCACCCCGAGCCGGCCGAGCGCGCCGACGATGGCCTGCCCCTGCGGGTCGAGGATCTCCGGCTTGAGCACGACGTCGACGACCACGCGGGCCACGGCAACTCCTTGGCAGCGAACAACGGATTCGGCGGCGGACAGCGACAGCCTAATAGCGTCCCGGGCCCGGCCGGTCACGGCGCCGGACGCGCGCCGGTCCCGCGGCGGTTACGCCGATCCGGTGGCACGCGTCAGCGCGCGGGCCCGCCCTCGTCGAGCAGGCGCGCATTCGCGACCGCGAGGTCCTCGGGCGTGTCCACCTCGACGGCCGAGAGCCCCGAGATGTCGAGCGCCGCCCAGCGGGAGCCGTCCTTCTCGATGGCGACCTCGATGCCGCGCTCGAAGTAGTCCTGGTCGTCGACCTCGTCCAAGCGCGCGATCAAGCCGGCCTTGTCCGCCGCGGAGACGTAGTTGAGCCCGACCGCTTCACCGAGACCGCCGGTGACGACCTTGGACAGCTGCGCGATCCAGCCCGCGTCGTCGACCGTGTACTTCACTTCCTCCTCGCCGACGGACGCGGTGTTGACGGCCACGAAGGACTGCTCGCCGGCGATCAGCGGCAGGGCGCGTTCCAGCACCGCGCGCTCGAAGACTACGTCGCCGTTCATCCACAGCACGCCGCCGTCGTTGGTGGCGCGCAGCGCACGCAGCAGGCTCTTGGACGTGTTCGTCTCGTCGTAGGCCTCGTTGTAGACGAACACCTGCTCGGGGTGCGCCTCGAGGATCATCTCCAGCTTGAAGCCGACGACCACGTAGATCTGCGCGTCCGGCAGAACCGCCGCGAGGTGCTCGAGCTGGTGCCGGTGGATGGTGCGCCCGTCCCGCATCGGCGTGAGCGGCTTCGGGTGCGGACGACCCAGTCGCGTCCCCCGGCCCGCGGCCAGGATCACGACCTGTTGCCTCACCGGCTGATCCGGATTGCGACGGGCGGCGCCGGCAGACTGGGCATGGACGCCGATAGTAGTGCCGTTCGCGGACGTCTCGGTAATTGCACAGGGTCCGGGTGGACGCGTCCCGAGCCGCGTCGCGCGGGGGCTTGGGGGGCACCGGGCCTCGCCAGCCACTGCCCGCTTTGCGTGGTATGCCCTGTCGGCGTTCCGCGGGGGCGGCCCGCTTTCAGCTTCGGCCAGTAGCCTTCGCCCTGTGCCAGGTATGCAGCGCGACGGCTTCGGGCCGTCGGGGCCTCCGAGCCCGCACCCGGGCGGCCGGCACAGTCGCGGGACGCCGGTGGCACCCGTCCAGGTGTGGCAGCATCCTCTCGCCGCCGCGGCGAAATGGGTGTGCGCGCTGATCTCGTTCGCGTTGCTGCTCGCCTTCGGCTACGGCTGGTGGAGCTACCGCGACCTGAACAGCAACATCACCCGGATCGACGTCATCGCCGCCGAGCCCAGCGGCCATCACGACGTCGACGGCACCGACCAGAACATCCTCATCGTCGGCAACGACGACCGCACCGACATGACCGACCAGGAGGTTAAGCAGCTCAAGGTCGGACGTGACGGCGGCAGCATGAACACCGACACGATGATGATCGTGCACGTGCCGGCGGACGGCGCGAAGGCGACGCTGATCTCGCTGCCCCGCGACGCGTACGTCAACATCCCCGGGTACGGCATGAACAAGCTCAACTCCGCCTACCCGGACGGCTACAACAACAGCTCGGGCTCGGCCGACCAGCGCCGCGCCGCCGGGGCCCAGTTGCTGATCCAGACGGTGCAGAACCTGACCGGACTACACATCGACCACTACGTACAGGTGAGCCTGATCGGCTTCGTGCGCATCAGCGACGCGGTCGGCGGCGTGCCCATCGACCTGTGCGAGAACGTGGACGACACCGTCGCGCACAACCGGTCGATCGGCCAGGACGGCGGCTCGGGACTCGTCCTCTCCGCGGGACACCACACGATCAGCGGCGTCACCGCGCTGGAGTTCGTCCGGCAGCGGCACGGGCTGAACCTGGGCGACATCGACCGCGAGGCGCGGCAGCGGTACTTCCTCACCGCGGCGTTCCGCAAGATCACCAGCGCCGGAACGCTGCTCAACCCCGGCAAACTGCACGGCCTGATCTCCGCGATCGACAAGTCGATCGAGGTGGACAAGGGATTCGACATCCTCAAGCTGGCGCAGCAGGTGAGCGGGCTGAACGCCGACAACATCCAGGGCAAGAACATCCCGTACGTGCGCTTCGACACCGTCGACCCGGTCGGCAGCGTGGAGCTCATCGACCCGGCCCAGGTGCAGCAGTGGGTCAAGAACATGCTGGGCGAGGGGCAGGCGGTGCTCGGTTCGGTGGCGGCCGCCGATCCCAGCACGGTGACGGTGCGCGTGCTCAACGGCGGGACGGTCAACGGCGCGGCCGGCACGAACGCGACGAGGCTGGCCGGCTACGGGTTCACGACCACGACCGGCAACCACGCCCCGCAGTCCGCGACCACGGTCGAGTACGCGGACGGCATGCAGGCGCAGGTGAAGGCGCTGCTGAAGTACCTGCCCGCGAACGTGGTGCTGCAGCAGTCCGACGTCCCGGAGCCCACGCTCGTGCTCGGCGCGGACGGTCTCGGCGTCACCAAGCCGGGCGCCGCCTCGACGCACGCCTCCCCGAAGCCGAAGCCGATCGACGCGCACTGCATCCAGTAGCGCGGCGTCCGTGCCGTCCCGCCCGGTCGACGGACCGGATCAGCGCCAGCCGATGCGCCGCAGCAGTGCCAGCGAGACGGTCATGACCCGCGCGAACCGCTCGTGGCCGAGCTTGCCGGGCGGCGCGATGTTCATGATCCGCTGACGCGCCAGGGTCTGCGCCTCGGTGTACTTCAGCAGGCCTTCGGAGCCGTGCCGGCGGCCCAGCCCGGATTCGCCGACGCCGCCCATCGGCGCGTCCACCGAACCCCACGCGGCCGCGTACGCCTCGTTGATGTTGACGGTGCCGGCGTGCAGCCGGGCGGCCACCTCGCGGCCGCGGCGGGCGCTGCGGCTCCACACGCTGGCATTCAGCCCGTAGCTGGTGTCGTTCGCCCGGGCGATTGCGTCCTCGACGTCGTCAAATCGATAAATCGACACCAGTGGCCCGAACGTCTCCTCGCCGAAACAGCGCGCGGCCGCCGGGACGTCCGTGAGCACGGTGGGCTCGAAGAACAGCGGGCCGAGATCCGGACGCGCGTGGCCGCCCGCCAGCACCGTCGCGCCGTTCGCGATCGCGTCCTGGACGTGGGCGGTCATTGCCTCGACCTGCGCGGGCGTGGTCAGCGAGCCCATGTCGTAGCCGAAGTCGTAGCCGCCGCCGATGCGCATCGCCTTCACTGCGGCCACGAAGCGCGGGACGAACGTGTCGTAGATGCCGCGCTGGACGTACATCCGCTCGATCGAGATGCACAGCTGGCCGGACGAGGAGAAGCACGCGCGGACGGCGCCCTCGACGGTGCGGTCCACGTCGGCGTCGTCGAGCACGAGCATCGCGTTCTTGCCGCCCAGCTCCATGGACGAGCCGATCAGCCGGGCGGCCGCCTGCGCCGCGACCTTCTTGCCGCTGGCCGTCGAGCCGGTGAACATCAGGTAGTCGGCGCGCTCGATGAGCGTGTCGCCGATCTCGGACCCGCGGCCGAGCACCATCTGCCAGACATCGGCGGGCAGCCCGGCCTCGCGGGCCAGGGCCAGGCCCCACAGCGCGGTGAGCGCCGTCTGGTTGTCCGGCTTCTGGACGACCGCGTTGCCGGCGATCAGGGCCGGGATCGTGTCGCCGACCGACAGCGCGAGCGGATAGTTCCACGGCGAGATCACGGTGACCACGCCCTTTGGGTGGCGCAGCTCGCGCGCCGCAGTCAGGCCGGGGAGCAGGCCGGTGCGGCGCTTGGCGCGCAGCAGGCCAGGCGCCGTCCGCGCGTAGTAGCGCGCGGGGTTGGCGATGTCGGCGACCTCGAGGAACGCGTCGCGCCGGGACTTACCGTTCTCGGCCTGGATCAGGTGCATGATCTCGTCCTGCCGGGCGAGCAGCAGGTCGTGCAGCTGCAGGAAGACGCGCGCCCGCTCGCGGACCGGGCGCGCCGCCCATGCGCGCTGCGCCGCCTGCGCACGGGCGAATGCCGCCTCGACGTCGGCGACGTCGCACTGCGGCAGCTGCGCCAGCTCGGCGCCGGTGTACGGGGCGTGGGTGGCGAGCGTCCGGCCGGAGGCGCAGCGCACCTGAGCGACCAGGCGACGCGCCGCCCCGGTGACGACCGGTGGCAGTCCGGCGCCCGGATGCGCGGCCGCTGCTCGGTTGCCCTGCTCAGTCGTGGTCATCCGCCCATAATGAACCACGTTCAGTAATCGTCCAAGCGCCAACGCACGCACTTTGCCCCCGCGGTGGCTGTGATCCGGCCCGATCTACAGCCACCGCGGGGGCAAAGTCGGTGTCTAGGCGGCCGTTTCGCGCAGGGGCTTGAGGGCTCCGGCCACGCGCACGAGTTCGTCCAGCATCGACTTGGCGGTGCCGACCGCGAGCTCGCTCGGCTCGAGCACGCCGTCCACGATCGAGTTGGCCACGAACGGCAGGGTCACCGAGGCCGGCAGCGGGAACATCTTCAGCGTCGTCACCACCGGCTTGAGCGACTGGACGGCGCGCAGGCCGCCGGAGATGCCGCCGTAGCTGACGAACCCGACCGGCTTGTAGTTCCACTCGGAGTGCAGGTAGTCGATGGCGTTCTTCAGCGGTGCGGTGAACGTGTAGTTGTACTCCGGCGTCACGAACACGAAGGCGTCCGCCGCGTCGACGATCGCGCTCCAGTCCTTGGTGTGCTGGTGCTGGTACTGGCGCAGCGACGGGTGGTGCGGCTCGTCCAGCAGCGGCAGGGCGAGCTCGGCCAGGTCCGTGACGCCGACGTCGAACCCGCCGTGTTGCTCGGCGAGCCGGACGAACCAGTCGGCGACGGTCGGCCCGACCCGTCCGGGGCGGGTGCTCGCGATGATGACCTGCAGCTTCGGCTTCGACATACTGGCGTCCCTAGTCCGGCGTTCTGTTGACGTGTCACACATTAGTACGCGGTAGATGACGCGTCAAGAAAAAGGTAGGATGGCGTCATGACCAACTGGCTCACCGACGAGGAGCAGCGGGCGTGGCGCGCGTACCGCCGCATGGTGCTGCTCGTCGACGCCGAGGTCGCCCGCGAGCTGAACCGCGACAGCGGGCTGTCCATGCCGGACTACCAGGTGCTGTCCGCGCTGTCCGAGTCCGCCGATCTGCGCTGCCGGCTGTCCGAACTGGCCACCAACATGCAGTGGTCGGCGAGCCGGCTGTCCCACCACGTCAGCCGCATGGAGCAGCGCGGACTGGTCCGCCGCGCCGACTGCGCCTCCGACGCGCGCGGGGCGTTCGTGGTCGTCACCGAGCAGGGATTGGACGCGATCCGGCGCGCCGCGCCGGATCACGTCGCGTCCGTCCGCCGGCACCTGATCGATCTGCTGACCCCCGAGCAGGTGAGCGCGCTCAGCGAGATCGGCGAGACCGTGATCGGCCACTTCAGCGAGAACTGCCAGAACTGGGCCGCCAAGGCGGCTCCGGACTGCGGCGGCGAGCCGGACGCGTCCGGTCAGGCCGCGGGCACGCCCGGCCAGTCGGCGAAGGCGAGCCCGGACAGCCGCTCGTACGCCTCCACGTAGCGGGCCCGGGTCGCCGCGACGACGTCCGGCGGCAACGGCGGGGGCGGCGCGTCTGTGGCACGGTCCCAGCCGGACGCGTCCGAGAGCAGCCAGTCGCGGACGTACTGCTTGTCGAAGCTGGGCTGCGCCCGTCCCGGCTGCCAGCCCTGCGCCGGCCAGAACCGGGACGAGTCCGGGGTGAGCACCTCGTCGCCCAGGACCAGCTCGCCGGACGTCGGGTCGTGGCCGAACTCGAACTTGGTGTCGGCCAGCAGGATGCCGCGCTCGGCCGCGATCTCGGACGCGCGCCGGTAGATCGCGAGCGTCAGGTCGCGCAGTTGGGCGGCCGTGTCGGCGCCGACGGTCGCGGCGACCGTCGCGTAGTCGACGTTCTCGTCGTGCTCGCCGAGCTGCGCCTTCGCCGCCGGGGTGAAGATCGGCTCGGGCAGCCGGTCACCGTCCACCAGGCCGGGGGGCAGTTCGACACCGCACACCGCCCCGGTCGCCCGGTAGTCGAGCAGCCCGGACCCGGTCAGGTAGCCGCGTGCGACCGCCTCGACCGGCACCATCTGCAGCGGGCGGCAGAGCATCGCCCGGCCGCGCCACTGCGCCGGGATCGCCGGGTCGTCCGCGCTCAGCAGGTGATTCGGGACGACGTCGGCGAGCTGCTCGAACCACCAGCAGGTCATCGCGGTGAGAATGCGTCCCTTGTCCGGGATCGACGTGGCCAGGATGTGGTCGAAGGCAGAGATCCGGTCGCTGGCCACCACGAGCAGCAGGCCGTCCGCGGTGCGGTACAGGTCGCGGACCTTGCCGCTGTGGACGTGCGTCAGGCCGGTCGTCGGGTCGCTGCTGTGCTGCTCGGGCGATGCGCTCACGGGGTAGATCCTCGCAGCCTCGCGCGCTGGGCGTTAAAGACATCCGGCCCCGCCCCCGGCGCCTGCTCGAACCGACGGATTCGAGTGGCGTCCAGCAGAGGCGGGACCGGATCGGCTGCTGCGGCCGCCAGGACTACGGTCGCAGCATGCGGGTCGGTGGGATCACCACCACCAGTCGGCGGCCGCAGACATCGGGGAGGCGCTGAACGAGCCGGACGAGACGGCTGTGTGCGAGCTGGCCGGGGCAGCCGAGGCCGCAGCGGACGTGGCGAAGCCGAAGGCGACGATCATTGCCAGTACCGCGACAATCCTGCGTAGGATCGATCGTGTCACTTTCGTCCCCTTTCCTTGGGTGCGGTCGCCTTGATGCTCGACCGAGAGCTTTGCGCCATGATCATCCATAGCCGCTACTAATAGGATTCAGCCGAGCGCCTGGTATGACAAATCCTCCAAGTGGCAGCTAGTTGCCTGGCACGAACTACCGGACGGGTGAGATGAGCGAGATCGATGAGCTCGGCGATCTGGAGATCGCGCTCTATCGATCGCTCCTGACCTCCCCCGGACAGTCCGTGCCCCAACTTGCCGCGGCTCTTGGCCGGCCTGCGGACGAATTGGACAAACCTATCACCCGATTGGCCGAAATGGGACTGCTTCGGTCCGAGGAACGTGGCGCGTTCCGGGCCGTCAGCCCGATGCTCGCGGAGGCCACCGTGCTCGGGGCGGAGGACCTGGAGCTCGCGGCCCGCCGGGCGATGCTCGAGTCGCGGCGCAACGCGATCCGCCGGCTGGTGCCGGAGTGGAACACGGCGCTGGAGCCGGCCGTCCGGGAGACGTCGGTGGACGTGATCACCGACCCGGCGAAGATCGGGAACGTGCTCATGCACTACGCCGACCAGTGCCGTGAGGAGTTGCTGTCCGTCGCGCCGGGCCGGCTGCCGAAGACGCGGATCGACACGCGGACCCGCATCGCGAATCTGTACTCGCTGCGGCGCGGCATCAAGATCCGCGCGCTGTACCAGCACACCGCGATCCGCGACCGGCACACCCGCTCGTACCTGACCGAGATGGCGGACAACGGGGCGAAGATCCGGTTCGCCGCCGCGGTGCCCGGACGCAGCCTGGTGATCGACCGCGATGTCGCCCTGTTGCCGATCCCGGGCAGCAAGCCGGGCGCGCAGGGGCTGGCCGTGGTGCGCGAGTCGAACGTCATCGCCTGGGTGGTCGCCACGTTCGAGCAGCTGTGGGCCGAGGCGCTGCCGTACGAGGAGGTCGTCGCGCACTCCGGTGATGATGCGCAGCTGGACCAGACGCGGGCGGCGATCCTGCGGCTGATGGCCGAGGGCGAGAAGGACGAGGCAATCTCGCGGCGGCTGTCGATCTCCGTCCGGACCTGCCGCCGGCACATCGCCGAGTACATGTCGCAGGTCGGCGCCACCAGCCGCTTCCAGGCCGGGGTGATCGCGGCCCGGTCCGGTCACACCGACGGTCCGTCCGTCAGCTGACGCCGGCCCCGTCTGCGAGACCCGGGCCGCTAGTCGCCGTCGAGGTCGAACCGGGCCCGGTCGGCGGCCGGGACCAGTTCGACATAGCTGGGGTGCTTGGCGATGAACGCGCGCACGAACGGGCAGGACGGGTGCACCTGCCAGCCGCGCCGGCGCGCGTCGTCGAGCGCCCCGCGCACCAGGGTCGTGCCGAGCCCGCGGCCCTCGTGACCGGCCAGGGTCTCGGTGTGCACGAAGTCCGCGACCGCGCCGTCCAGCCGGTACTCGGTGAACGCGCCCAGGTCGCCGTCGTCGGTGATCTCGTAACGATTCAGGTCCGCGTTGTCGCGGACGGCTCCGTCCGTCATGCTCCCCAGCCTGCCAGTGCACGCGCGATGGTGCTGCGGCGTCAATACCGCCCGCGGCGGATCCGCAGCCAGAGGCTGCACGGCTGCACAGACCCGCGGCGCACACCGGCGCATTCGGGCAGGTTCGCGAACGGGTCAGTCTCGTCTTCGAATTCGTCGTTGTCGTCTTGGTCGTCGAGGTCGTTTGCGAGTGGACGGGCCACCGCGTCCGGGCGCGGCCGGTAGCCGTTCATGAACATCTCGCAGTCGCAGCAGCAGGCGCCGACCGACCTCAGCCGGGACTCCAGCGCGGTGGCGCGCGGGGACATCACGTCCCGGTAGCGGAGCGCGTGCCGGTGTGTGCCGTCGCAGGGGAATTCGGCGAGCATCCTGGCCACGTAGCAGCACAGGCATTCGCCGCGGCGTGGCCGGGTCAGGGTCCCGGCCAGTTGCTGGATGAGGCGCTCGGCTTCGGCGACGATCGGCGGCTGCACTGTCATGGCGGCGAAGCTAGCGCCGGCTACCGACAATTCCGGCGCGCCGTCGGCCGCCGTCCGAACGCGGAGGGCGTGGGATTCGAACCCACGATGACGCTTCCGCGCCATAGCGGTTTTCAAGACCGCCGCACTAGGCCACTATGCGAGCCCTCCAGATGCTGCGAAGGTACC
>DASRSS010000198.1:0-16620 GCA_035656335.1 Jatrophihabitantaceae bacterium
CGTCGTCCGGGCTCTCGGTGGTCGCCTCGGGCGCGGGCGCCTTCACGGTCGGCCGCTACCCGAGCCGCCCGGCCGGCACCACCGGCTTCGACGGGACGTTCCTGGACCTGCGGACCGCATCCGGCAGCGCGTTCACGTCGATCACGCTGACCGACTGCTCGCTGAACGGGGCGCACGCGCTGTACTTCTGGAACGGCGCGAAGTGGGTCGCGGCCTCCGACCAGACCTACGACGCGACGAGCAAGCCGCCGTGCGTGACGGTGACGATCAACGGCTCGAGCACGCCGAGCCTGTCGCAACTGGACGGCACGATCTTCGCGGCCGGCCAGCCGGCGAGCGGCCCCGCCAAGCACAAGCCGATCGAGCGGCCGCGGCTGCACGCGTCCTCGCCGAAGGCACACATGGTGGTGCTGTCGGTGCTGACCCGTCCGTCGCTGGCTCACCGCTGGGTGATCGTGTACCGCCGGGTGACCCACCGCGGCCACCACGCCAGGTGGGTGCGGATCGCCCGGGTGCGCACGAACGCGTCGGGACGGGCCCGGGTGGCGTTCAGGGTGCCGACCGGCACCAGCGCGCGGCTCACGGCCCGGGTCGTGGACGCCCGCTACCGCGACCAGCTCGCCGCGCCCGTCACCGTCCACGTGCGGCAGTCGTAGGAGGGCGGGTGACTGACGGGCCGCCAGGCGGCGTACGTAGGCTGAACGCATGGCGCTGACCGAAGACCGCAAGGCCGAGCTCACCGAGAAGATCGCGAACCGCGAGCGGCTCACCCGCCAGGACGGCGAGGACCTCTACGCCTCCGACGACCTGGCCTGGCTCGGCGGCCTGGCGCACGGCGTCCGCACCGAGAAGAACGGCGACACGGTCTTCTTCAACGTCAACCGGCACCTGAACCTGACCAACGTCTGCAGCGCGTCCTGCGCCTACTGCAGCTTCCAGCGCAAGCCGGGCGCGAAGGACGCGTACACGATGCGCGTCGAGGAGGCCGTCGCGCTCGCGTCCGCGATGAAGGGCGACGGGCTCACCGAACTGCACATCGTCAACGGCCTGCACCCGACGCTGCCGTGGAAGTACTACCCGCGCGTGCTGCGGGAGCTGAAGGCCGAGCTGCCCGGCGTCGCGCTCAAGGCGTTCACGGCGACCGAGGTGCACTGGTTCGAGGAGATCAGCGGGCTGTCCGCGGACGAGATCCTGGACGAGCTGATCGACGCCGGTCTGGAGTCGCTGACCGGTGGCGGCGCGGAGATCTTCGACTGGGACGTCCGCAAGCAGATCGTCGACCACAAGACGCACTGGGAGGACTGGTCGCGCATCCACGCGCTCGCGCACCGCAAGGGGCTCAA
The DNA here is from genome assembly GCA_035656335.1 of Jatrophihabitantaceae bacterium. GTDB lineage: Bacteria > Actinomycetota > Actinomycetes > Mycobacteriales > Jatrophihabitantaceae > DASRSS01. The sequence continues at coordinate 1,344 of DASRSS010000198.1, forward strand.
GACGCCGGCGACGATGCTGTACGGGCACATCGAGGAGCCGCGCCACCGCGTCGACCACGTGCTGCGGCTGCGTGAGCTCCAGGACGAGACCGGCGGGTTCCAGGTGTTCATCCCGCTGCGCTTCCACAACGACAACAACCGGCTGTCGCACCTGCCGATGGCCCAGCCCGCGGACGTGCTCAAGACGTTCGCGGTGTCGCGGCTGATGCTGGACAACTTCCCGCACGTGAAGGTGTTCTGGGTGATGCACGGGCTGTCCACCTCGCAGCTCGCGCTCAACTACGGCGCCGACGACATGGACGGCTCCGTGGTCGAGTACAAGATCACGCACGACGCCGACCACTACGGCACGCCGGACAAGCTGACCCGCGACGACCTGCTGACCCTGATCCGCGACGCCGGGTTCCGTCCGATCGAGCGGAACACGCGCTACGAGATCGTCCGCGAGTACGACGGGCCCGTCCCGCTGGCCGAGCGCCGCGCCCAGCCGCAGGACGTCATGGACGCCCTGGCCTGACTCACCCGGTCTCGGCCGCCTTTTCCGACACCATGCCCGCTGGGCGCGCTGGATCCGGTCACCGTGTCGGAAAAGGCGGCGGGTTGCCGTGGTCCGGTCACGGCTAGGGGTTCGTCGCCGACACGTACAGTGGACGCCGTGAGCGAGCAGATGCATCAGGACGGGAGCGGCCCCAGCTTCCGCAGCTGGATGGGCTCGATGTGGCTCTACACGCTGCTGCGCTTCGCGCTGTTCTTCGCGCTGTGGGGGATCCTGCTGCTGGCCGGCCTCGGCGGGCTCGTCGCTGCGGCGGTCGCGCTGTTCCTGTCCATCCCGCTCTCGTTCGTGCTCCTGTCCGTCCCCCGGCAGCGCTTCGCGGCGCAGATCGAGGCGCGGGTCGAGGCGCACCGCGTACAGCGCCAGCGGCTGGACGCCGAGCTCGATCCCGACCACCACGACGACTGACCGGGTCAGGACCAGTCGATCGCGTCGAAGCGGGCGCGTAGCTTCGCGCCGAAGACGGGGTCGAGCGCGGCCGCCCAGCTGATCCGTCCGAGCAAGTGCTCGCGGAAGTCCGGTCGGCCGCGCGCCTGTGACTGCCAGCCACGCACGGCGCAGTTGTGCACGATCGCACGCAGCGCGTCCCGCTCGCGGCGCGGCAGCGTCGGGTGATCGTTCAGCACCGCGCCGAGCACCTGCTGCCGCCCGGACGCGCCGAGCACGACGGTCTTGCGCTCGTTCACCGCGAACTTCTCGGCGCGGACGATCTGCGTTGCCAGCTCGACGAATCGCGAGCGCGCTGCGCGCAGCGACGGGCTGCCGCTGAACGTCAGGTCGTCGACGTACCGCGTGTACCGCGCGCCGAATCGCTCGGCCAGTCCGGTGAGCCGGCGGTCGAGCGTGAACGCGACCAGGTTGGCCAGCGCCGGTGACGTCGGCGCGCCCTGCGGCAGGTGCGGCGCGGCCAGCCGGCGGCCCAGCCGGCGATGCGCTTCGCGGTCGCGCGGGACGGGAATCGCCTGCCACGTCTCCGCCGGGACGACGGTGGTGCACAGTCCGGTGATCGTGTGCGCGACCGTCTCGGGCAGTCCCGCGGCGAACAGCACGCCCCACACCCGCGCCGCCGTGACCGAGGCGAAGAACGCCTCGAGGTCCATGCGGATCACCACGGTGGACGCGACGTGCGGCGCCACCGCGCTGCGCACCGACTCGCCGCGCACGCAGCCGCGCGCGGCGGGATGCGCCGGGATCGGATCCAGCACGTGCCGCAGCAGCCGACGCTGGATCTCCTTCAGCCGCGGCTTCGGCGCGGCCACGACCCGGACGCCGGCGCCGCCCGGGCCCTTCGGCAGCGCCCGCCAGCGGTAGTGGCGCAGCGGTTCGGACGAGCCTCGCTCCAGGCCGCGCACGTCCGCGAACCAGGCGAGCTCGGCCGCGTCCACGTTCAGCAGTCGGCACAGCGCGCCCGCATCTGGGAGCGGCGCAATCGGCCAGCGGGCACGGGTGATTGCTGTCGGAGCGGGCGTCCAGTGCACGACCCGCGGCGGGCGGCTCGACTGCCACGCGAGGTCCCAGGCCGGGCAGGTCTGCAGGTACGCGGCGAGCTCGCGCGGACGGTCGAGTGGCGGCTCGCGGTACGCGGCCAGCACCTGCTCGACCAGGGTGCGGGCCCACTTCGGCGCGCGTGGCCGTCCCAGCGCGGCGCGTGCCCGGTCCGTCATCGCCGTGGCGTCCCAGGGCCCGGCGAGCAGCGCGGTCGCGAGACCGTCCGCCGCGTGCGCGCGTCGGGCGTCCGTCATCGCGCGGCGCGGTCCAGCAGTGAGCGGTCGAGCCGTGCGCGGCCGTCGGGCGCGCGTCCGTGCGCTGCTGCGTGTGCGGGGCGGCGGCAGCCAACCTCTGCCGTGCGCGCCTGTTGCTTCATGCAGTGAAGGGCGTGGCGTGCGACGCGATGCTCAGCGTCGAGTGATGACCCCGGGGTTGCCCCGGAGTGATCGGGAGATCCCGATCGTCCTGCCGCCGTCCCGCACACACGGTCACCCTAGCGGCGATCGCCGGCGGATTCGCCTGTCGGTCGATCATGGTCGCCGCTGGGACTATACCAATACACGGTAGGGGTATAGCTTGAACCCATGGACGGACACCCTGTTCCAGCAGAGGATCTGGCCGGCTACCTGCGTTCCGCGACGACCGGCACCCTCAACGCGCCGACCGGCGTTTCCGGAGCGCAGACCGCGGGCACCGGCAACGTCTCCGTCAGTTGGACGGCTCCGGCGGGCACACCCGGCGCGGCGGGCTACTACGTGCTGCGCACCGACTCCGCCCACACCGTCTCGCCGGCCTGCGCGTCCGGTCCGGCGAGCCCGATCGCGACCGTCGGCTGTGTCGATCATTCGGTGTCGCTCGGCACGTACACGTACACAGTCGTGTCGGTCTATCGCACCTGGACGTCGAGATCGGCGCCGAGCGCGGCGGTGGACGTCGTCGCCTCGCCGCAGCCGGTGACGATCACCTCCACGCCTGCCACGCCCACGTTCGGCGGCACGTACACCGTCGTCGCGAGCGGCGGCGGGTCCGGCAACCCGATCACGTTCAGCGGCACGGCGGGCGTCTGCACGGTCGGCACGCCGACGACCGCGACCTCGGCGACGGTCAGCTTCGTCGGCGCGGGTTCGTGCACGCTGACCGCGTCGCAGGCCGGTTCGGCCTACTACCAGCCCGGTTCGGCCACGCAGAGCTTCACGGTCGCCAAGGCCACGCAGACGATCACGTTCACGTCAAGCGCGCCGACGAAGGCGACGGTCGGCGGCGCGACGTACACGCCCACCGCGACGAGCACGTCCGGGACCGCGGTCACGCTGTCGGTCGACGCGGCGTCGAGCGCGGTGTGCGCGATGAACGGCTCGGGCGTCGTCAGCTTCACCGGCGCCGGCACCTGCACGATTGACGCGAGCGTCGCCGCGAGCGCGAACTACAGCGCCGCCACCTCGACTCAGTCCTTCACCGTCTCACCAGGGACGGTGTCTGCGCCGACGATCACCTCCGTCGCGCCGAACGATCTCCCTTCCGGCGCGACAACTCTGGTCACCATCTCCGGGACCGGTTTCCAACCCGGTGTGATTCTGAGTCTCGACGACCCGAATTACACGATGTCCCCGGTGACGTACGTGTCGCCGACGAAAATCACCGTGCAGATCACGGACACCTATACGGGGAACAGCGGCACACACGCCGCGGCGCTGACGGTCACCAACCCGGATGGCGGCACGGCGACGAAGAGCAAGGCGATCGACAACAAGGGCTGATCAGGCGGGGACGGACCAGCGCACCAAGGTGCCCATGGGGTCGTTCGGCTCGATGACGAACTCGCCACCGCGTTCCTCGGCGCTGGTCCGCATGGCCGCCAGCCCGGTGCCGGACGTCGGCTCCTCGTTCGGGCCGACGCCGTCGTCGCGCACCTCGAGCGTCACCCGCCCGCCGGACGCGACCGCGGTCAGCTCGACCGTCCCGGCGTAGGAGTGCCGCACCACGTTGGTGAGCGCCTCGTCCGCGACGGCGACCAGGTCGTCGCCGAGCGCGCCGTCGAGCGCGTCCAGGTCGCCTTCGAGGGTGACGCGTGGCGTGCAGCCGAGGCGCTGGCCGGCTGTGAGGGCCGCGCCGCGGATGCGTCCGGTCACGCTGGCCGGGTCGTCGTCGCCGCGCTGCAGGTCCACGATGATCGCGCGCACGCCGCTGGTCAGCTCGGTGAGCTCGGCGGCGGCCTGGCCGATCACCCGTTGCACGTCCGCATCCGCGACGCGGACCATCAGCGCGTCCAGGCGGGTGGCGACGGCAGCGAGCCGGCTCGACAGCTCGTCGTGCAGGCGCGCGGCGACCATGGCCCGCTCGTCCTCGGTCATCGCAGCACCAGCTCGCGGAGTTCGTCGACGGCGCGGACGTTTCCCGCGAGGTGCCAGCGGTGCCCGTGCGCCTCGAGCACGACGGTGCTGCCGCCGGCCGCGCGGACGAGCGCCGCGCCCGGGAGCCAGTCCCAGGACGGGGAGTCCAGGTGCAGCCAGGCGCCGAGCCGACCGGACGCGACGGCGGCCAGCTCGACGGACCCCGAGCCGAGCATGCGCAGTGTCGCCGCGTGCCCGATCGCGCGCAGCAGCGGCTCGCTCGCGGTGCCCTCGGCCAGCCGCGGCGGGTGGACGTACGTAGCCAGGGCCAGCTCGCGCAGCGGGCGGTCGGCCAGCCGCGGAACCGGCTCGCCGTTGCAGGCGGTCGGCTGGTCGCGGCCGCCGAGCCAGAGCTCGTCCGTCACCGGCTGGTAGACCGCGCCGAGCAGCGGGTCCTCAGCGCCGTCGGCCAGCGCGATCGCCGAACACCAGACCGGCAGGCCGGACAGGAAGTTGTAGGTGCCGTCGACCGGGTCGACGTGCCAGGTCCGCGCCGTCGCCGCGTGCTCGCGAGCGCCCTCCTCACCGACCAGCCCGTCGTCGGGGCGCGCCGCGCGCAACCGCTCGGCGATCAGTGCCTCGGCGGCGTGGTCGGCCGCGGTGACGATGTCGGTCACGGAGGTCTTGTGCTGCGCCGTCAGACCGTCGGCCAGCATGCGCGCGGCGAGCCGTCCGGCGGCCTGCACGAGCGTGCCCGCCAGCTCGGCGTCCCCGATCTCTGCCACAAGTCCCACCCTAGGTGCCGGTGGCTCGGCGCCCGGTCAGGTGCTCCGGCGGCGCGCGTAGGGTCGGGTTCGTGACAGCGTTGTCGCGCCCGCGCGTCGGGCACATCCAGTTCCTGAACTGCCTGCCGATCTACTGGGGCCTGGTCCGCTCGGGTGCGTTGCTCGACGTGGAGCTGACCAAGGACACCCCGGACCGCCTGAACGACATGCTCGTCGCCGGCGACCTGGACATCGGCCCGATCTCGCTCGTCGAGTACCTGCGCCACGCGGACGATCTGCTGCTGCTGCCGGACATCGCGGTCGGCTCGGACGGTCCTGTGCTGTCGGTGAACCTGGTCGCGCAGGCGCCGCTGTCCTCGTTGGACGGGCATCGTGTCGCCCTCGGGTCGACGTCGCGCACCTCGGTGCTGCTGGCGCGGATGTGGCTCGCGTCCGTGCACGGCGTGACGCCGGACTACTTCACCTGCCCGCCGGATCTCACCGCGATGCTGCTCGAGGCGGACGCGGCCGTGCTGATCGGCGACGCGGCGCTGCGGGCGACGTACGAGGCGCCCCGCCGGGACCTGGCCGTGTACGACCTCGGTCAAGCCTGGCGCGACTGGACGGGGCTGCCGATGGTGTTCGCGGTGTGGGCGGTGCGCCGCTCGTACGCGGCCGAGAACCCGGGCCTGGTCAAGGACGTCCACGCCGCGTTCATCCGCAGCCGCGACGACGCGCTCGCGCACGTGGCGGACGTCGCGGCGCAGGCCGCGCGGTGGGAGCCGTTCGACGCGGACACGCTGGCCACGTACTTCCGGACGCTGGACTTCTCGCTCGGCGAGCGGCAGGTGGACGGACTCGTCGAGTTCGCGCGGCGGGCGGCCGACGCGGGGGAGTTGGGTTCGGGCGCCGTCGTCCGTCCGGAGTTCGCGGCCGTCTGAGCACGGGCCGTGCGTCCCGGGTCGGGCGGCCGCGCCAGACGGCGGGGATGTAGCCGCCCGAACCCTTGCTCTGCTTACTAATAGTGAGCGTTGCGTACTCCAGGTAAGCAGAGCAAAGCTCGCGGAGGGCACCCTCCCGGGCCGGAGGCGAGTGCTTCCCTGGCGCGGATCTCAGCAGGGACGCGGCCTGATCGCGCTCCTCCGCCGGCGAGGGCCGGTGTCTCTCATTTGCCGATAGATATCTCTCGGGAAACGGGAGAACAGCTAGGCGCGTCCGGGCGAACAGGACCTTGGACCGGCGGCCGGCAGGCCCCAGGCCGTGCGGCCGTTCAGGCGCAGCCGTATAGCCCCCAGCGCTTGACGCTCTCGTATGACTAGAGATACATACAGTCAAATGAGAACCAGCGCGCCGCCGTTGCTCGCGATCTTCCGCAGCCAGCTGCAGGGCGAGCTGCTCGCCCGCGTCCTGCTGGGCGAAGCGGGACCCGGACGCGAATCCGGCGGCACGACGATCTCCGACCTGGCGCGCGATCTCGGCAAGCCGCTCGCGACCGTCCACCGCGAAGTCGTCCGGCTCGAGGCCGCGGGCGTCCTGGTCACCGGCCGGGTCGGCAGGGCCCGCACCGTGGCCGCGAACGAGGCCAACCCCGCGATCAACCCGCTCCGCGAACTGGTCACGATCGCGTTCGGCCCCAAGCCGGTGATCGCCGTGGCGTTCCAGCACGTCGATAAGGTCCACGACCTGCTGATCTTCGGCAGCTGGGCGGCCCGCTACCAGGGCCAACCCGGCCCGCCGCCCGGAGCCGTGGAACTGCTGGTCGTCGGCACCCCGGACCGGTCCGCGGTCGAGCACGCCGCCGCGACCGCGTCCAAGCAGCTCGGCCGCACGGTCACACCGACGGTCGTGTCCGCGCAGCGCTGGGCGGAGGCCCGCCAGCCGTTCCTGCAGGAGCTGGCGCGCGGACCGCTCGTCCGGGTGGCTCCGGCCGGGCACTAGCCTTACCGCATGGGCACCGAGAGCATCCCCAGCATCCTGGAACGCGCCGCCGAGGGTGGACGGATCACGCCGGACGAAGCGCTCCTGCTCTACACCGACGCCCCGCTGCACGCGCTCGGCCAGGCCGCCGACAACGTGCGGCGGACCAGGTACCCGGACAACATCGCGACCTACATCATCGATCGCAACATCAACTACACGAACGTCTGCGTGACGGCGTGCAAGTTCTGCGCGTTCTACCGCGCGCCCGGCCACAAGGAGGGCTGGACGCACAGCGACGAGGAGATCCTGCGCCGCTGCGGCGAGGCGGTCGACCTCGGCGCCACGCAGATCATGCTGCAGGGCGGCCACTCGCCCGAGCTCGGTATCGAGTGGTACGAGCGGATCTTCAGCGCGATCAAGGCGCAGTACCCGCAGCTGGTCCTGCACAGCCTGGGCGCGTCCGAGGTGGTACACATCGGACGCACGTCCAACCTCGCGCACGCCGAGGTGATCACGCGGCTCAAGGCGGCCGGGCTAGACAGCTTCGCCGGTGCCGGCGCGGAAATCCTGGTCAAGCGCCCCCGCACGGTTATCGCGCCGCTCAAGGAGGACGGCGAGACCTGGCTGAGCGTCATGGAGACCGCGCACGGCCTCGGCATGGAGTCGACCGCGACCTTCATGATGGGCACCGGCGAGACGAACGCCGAACGCATCGAGCACCTGCGCATGATCCGCGACGTGCAGGACCGCACCGGCGGCTTCCGCTCCTTCATCCCGTGGACGTACCAGCCGGAGAACAACCACCTGAAGGGACGCACCCAGGCGACCAGCCTGGAGTACCTGCGCATGGTCGCGGTCGCGCGCCTGTTCTTCGACAACGTCAACCACCTGCAGGGCTCGTGGCTCACGACCGGCAAGGACATCGGCCAGCTGACCCTGCACTTCGGCGCGGACGATCTCGGCTCGGTGATGCTCGAGGAGAACGTCGTGTCGTCCGCGGGTGCGCGGCACCGCTCGAACCGGACCGAGCTGATCGAGCTCATCCGCGGCGCCGGACGCATCCCGGCGCAGCGCGACACCCTCTACAACCACATCGCGGTGCACGCCGACCCGAAGGACGACCCGGTGGACGAGCGGGTGCACTCGCACTTCAGCTCGACCGCACTCAAGATCGTTCCAGTCCAGGCTGTGGCGAGCTAACGCAGCCGGCGACGGCCCGTCGCGCGCGAACTCAGGCGGTGCGCCGGCGCAGCGGCGCGCCGAGTTCGTGCAGGTGCCGCAACGCCACGCGGTAGGACGCGATCGCGCCGGCCTCGGTGTACACGACATCCTGCTGCCGGCAGTAGCTGCGCACGATGCGCTGGGCCCGGCGCAGACACGGTCGCGGCATGCTCGGGAACAGGTGGTGCTCCACCTGGTAGTTCAGTCCGCCGAGCAGTTGATCAACCGCCCACCCGCCGCGGACGTTGCGGGACGTGAGCACCTGGCGCCGCAGGAAGTCCAGCTTGCTGTCCGGAGCGAACGTCGGCATGCCCTTGTGGTTCGGCGCGAACGAACACCCCATGTAGAGGCCGAAGACGGCCTGGTGCACCGCCACGAACGCGATCGCTATGACCGGCGGCATCAGGACGAACACCCCGACGAGGTAGCCGACGGCGTGCGTGCAGAACAGCGCCAGCTCCAGCCGGCGGTAGCGGCGTGCGCAGGGGCGCAGCAGTTCGCGCACGCTCGCGACATGCAGGTTCAACCCCTCCAGCGTGAGCAGCGGGAAGAACAGCCACGCCTGGTGCGCGGTGATGAACCGGCCGACCCCGCCGGTGCGCGCCGCCACCTGGCCGGTGGTGAACGCGAGCACGCCCTCGCCGATGTCGGGATCGGAGCCCTCGTGGTTCGGCTTGGCGTGATGCCGGTTGTGCTTGTCCACCCACCAGCCGTAACTCAGCCCGGTCATGAGGTCACCGGCGACGATGCCGATTAGGTCGTTGCCGCGCCGCGAGCGGAACACCTGCTGGTGGCCGCCGTCGTGCCCGAGGAACGCGACCTGGGTGAACACCACGCCCAGCGCGGCGGCCGCGGCCAGCTGCCACCAGCTCGCGCCCAGCAGCGACACGGCCCACCAGACACCGGCATAGGCCAGGACGGTGAGCGCGATCCGGACGGCGTAGTGGCCGTACCGCCGGTCGAGCAGCCGGGCTGCCGAGATCTGGCGGCGGAGTTCGGCGAAGTCGCTGCCGCGGGTCGTTCCGCGCGTAGCGAGCAGGGGAAGGGACAAAAGAAGACTCCGGGAGTTCGTTCGCCGACGTGCGTCACGAGCTGGCCGGATGCTTCCCAGCATCCCCGTTGGGCAACCAGAACACCAGGCACGCCCGGGCCCGGCTCTCAGGAACCGCGGATCCGGCGGGCAGCGCAACGAGGGACGGGCCGGGGCGCGTTGTTGTGCCCCGGCCCGTCCGTACCCGGTGGTGGGAATTGCAACCGTCTCTTAGACGCGGCGGCGGTCGCGGAGGTTGCACGGGGCCGGCGAAAGGAGCAGAACCGCGTGGCGAAATTGCGCATAACCGACGTCGTGCCCGGCAGTTAGGCTTGTTGACGTGTCCGCAGCCGTAGCCATCGCGCTCGGCGTCGCGTCCGCGGTGGTGTACGGGACGAGTTCGGTCTTCCAGCACGAAGCCGTGCACCGGGAGCAGCTCGAGGGCGATGTCGACCCGCAGGGGCTGCTGACGTCGCTGCGCAGCCCCAAGTGGCTGATCGCCGCCGGGGGAGACCTGGTCGGTTTCGCGCTGCAGGTCGCCGCGCTCGCCGCGGGCTCGGTCGTGCTCGTGCAGCCGCTGGTGGTGCTCATGCTGCCAGTGGCGCTGTGGGTCGGCTACCTGGCCGGCGGCCCGCGACCCCGGCTGGCCGACTACGGTGCGTGCGCGATCGTCGGCGGCGGGCTGGCCGGCTTCCTGGTGCTGATCGGGAACCCGCCGCTGGCGCACGTGCCGGACCCGAAGCGGGTCGCGACGTTCGTCGTGCTGCTGCTGATCGCCGGGCTGCTCGCGGCGCTGGCCGTCACCGGCCACCCGAAGGTGGTGCGCGGCGCGATGTACGGCGCGGTCGGCGGCGCCTACTTCGGCACGCTCGGCGTGATGGTCGACGCGACCAGCCGGCAGTGGGATCACCACGGTGCGCGCGGGGTGTTCACCACGCACCGCGGTCTCGTCCCGCTGATCGCGATCGCCCTGCTGGGTCTCGGCGGGGTGGTGCTCACCCAGCTCGCCTTCCAGGTCGGCGCGCTCGCCGCGACGCTGCCCGCGAACCTGTCGGCGGACCCGCTCACGGCGGTGCTGCTCGGCTCGGTGCTGCTCGGCGAGAACGTCCCGGACGACGCCGGCCACCTCGCCGGCTACGCGATCTGCCTGGCCCTGGTCGTGCTCGGCGCGATCCGGCTGGCCGACGCCCGCCCGGCGGCCTGACGGCGTCTAGCAGGCCCGAGCTGATCATCTCCTGTGTGATCGCCAAACGGGCAAGGCGTACATATGATCCTTTCGACGTGACGAGTCCCGGATCGGTGATTAGGCTCCCGCTGCCGCGCTGCGCATAACCGAACGCGCAGCGACGTAAGGGGGACTCGCCATGCAGTCGTTCACCGTCCGTCGGGCGCTCGCCGCAGCCACCGCGCTGGCCGCCGCCGCGGGCATCTCCGTCGTCGTAGCCACGCAGGCGAGCGCCGCCACGGCGCCGGCCACCGTGAACCTCGCGCCGTCGGCCGCCGCCGTCCGCCCGAGCACCGCCCAGACCTACAGCGGAATCGCACGGGACGCGTCCGGCGCGGGCGTCAGCGGCGCCAGCGTGACCGTCACCGCGACGCAGAAGGTCAGCTCGCTCCCGCCGAGCAACCCGCTCACCGTCAGCGCGGCCGGCGCGACGGAGAAGAAGACGCAGAGCGGCCTCCTGACGTACACGTACACCGACACCGTCACGCTCACGACCTCGGCGACCGGCAGCTACAGCTTCGCCGTCGCGTCCAAGCACGAGGGCACCGTGTCGATCGCGGTCACCAGCGGCACCGCGACGGGCAAGGCGACGCTGGCGGTGTCCGCCGGTGGAAAGGGCGACGCGGCGGTCCACCTGCTCACCGTGACCCCGACGTCCGCGGCGCAGTGGACGGGCGGCGGAGTGGGCTACACCGTCACCGCGAAGGACTCCAGCGGCAAGGCCGTGCCGGGCGCGCAGATCGACTACCGCGTCGCGTCCGGGCCGGACGCCAGCGCGAACGGCAGCCACCTGATCTTCGGCAGCACCAACTCGAGCGGCCAGGTGAGCGGCACGATCGTCAACGACGGGCTCGCCGGAACCGACACGATGGTCTTCTTCGTGGACGCGGGCAGCGTGCCGAGCGCGACCTCGGTGACCAGCTTCTACACCGTCCCGGTCAGCACCGCGCTGACCGTCAGCACGCCGTCCGACGGCGGGCCGGCCGCCCTGCGTGACGAGGTGCGCGCCGGCGCGGCGACGTCCGTGCCGTTCACCGCGACGCTGCGCAACGGCAGCGCGCCGGTCCCGAACGCGGTGATCGTGTTCACGCCGAGCGGAGCTGCGACGGGGGCGCACACCGCGGTCACCAACGGCGCCGGTCAGGCCACCGTCAGCATCCCGGTCACCGCCGCGAACGCCGCGGCCGGCAAGAAGCTCAGCGTCGTCGCGTCCGTCGGCGTCGCCGGCAAGGCGAACTACCGCGAGTCCGCCGCGAAGACGGTCACCTTCACGGCGCCCGCGCCGTACCTGACGTTCACGCCGTCCACGTCCGTGCAGGCGGCCGTCGGCGGCACCGCCTCGGTCACCGCGCACGTCGTCGACCAGTTCGGCGCCAGCTACCCGTCGCAGTCGCTCACCTGGGCCGTCAACGGGCGCAACGGCGGGCTGAACGGCACCGTCCACACCGACGCCAGCGGCTCGGCGGTGATCAGCTACACCGACCGCGGCACCTCGGGCACCACCGATACGGTGACCGTCACCGACACGACCACCGGTTCGGTGAACAGCAACCCGGCGACCACGAAGTCGGTCACCGTCACGTTCCTGCGCACGGTCACGCCGAGCAAGGTCGGCACGGTCAGCGGCCTGCCGGTGTCGACGACCGTCAGCTCGACCAACAGCTACCCGGTGTCGACGATCGTCACGAACAGCGACGGCACGGCGCTGACGTTCCAGCCGGTCACGGTGACCGTCGACCGCGGTTGGGTCGGTGCCGCCGGCACCAGCGTGGCCACCGGCACGAAGAGCTACAAGACCACGACCGACGCCTCCGGCCGGTTCACCGCTTACGTCGGCTCGACGCAGACCGGAACGCAGACGATTACGATCAGCGCGGGCACGTCCGGCGTCGGCACCGCGTCGCTGCTCTACACCGCGGCGCCCGCGTACCAGGTGCACCTCGTCCGCGCGAGCGCGTACGTGCCGCCGGCCGGGACGACGAAGTACACGGCGACCGTCCGCGACGAGTACGGCAACGCGGTCGCCGGCGCGCAGCTGAGGTTCACCTCGACCGGCCCGGCCGCGTTCACCACCGGCACCTCGCCGGTGGCGGCGACGAGCGACTCGACCGGCACGGCCTCGATCACGCTGGGTGCCGGCTCGGCCAAGTCGGGCACCGGCACCGTCGTCGCGGCGCTCGCCACCACGCCCGCGCAGGCGTCGGACACCACGCTCCCGCCGACGCCGTCGTCCAGCGTGAACTACACGATCGGCACGCCCGCGGGTGTCGTCGCGAGCGTCAAGCTCAAGGCGAGCGCCGGGTACGCCGGCGGCACCGAGCACGTCGTGGGGCTGGTGCGCGACGGCAACGGCAAGCGGCTGGCCCACCGGACGGTGACCTTCACCGTGCGCGGCGCGAACCACGTCCGCAGCACGAAGCTCAAGACGAACCAGAACGGCATCGTGGTGCTCACGTACCGCGCCAAGCGGCCGGGCACCGACACGGTCACCGCCGTCTCGTCGTCGGTTCGCGCGACCACGGCCGCGGTCATCACCGAGCGGCCGCGGCTCACGGCGAGTTCGCCCGCAGCGCACACGGTCCGGCTGGTGCTCACGACGATCCCCCGGATGAAGGGCGAATACGCCTACCTGTACACGGTCAGCAGCCACCACGTGCGCCGCTATCTCGGCCTGACCCGTACGAACGCGCACGGCGTGGCCGTCTACGAGGTGCAGCACCTCAAATCCGGCAAGCGGTACGCGTTCAGCGCCTACCTGGCGAACTTCGCGGTGCCGGAGACGTACGCGAAGACCGTGCGCGTCCGCGTCCAGTGAGCCGGCGAACGCCTCAGCCGAGCTTGGCGGCGAACGCGTTCGCGATCACCTGGTAGCCCTGCGCGTTCGGGTGGATGTTCTGCACCGAGCACATGTAGGTGAGCGTGCAGATCGTCTGGACGTTGATCGGCGTGCCCTGCGGCGTCTTGCTGAAGTTCGCGGTCTTGTACGCGGTGAACACGTTGGCGACCTTGAAGCCGTAGAGGCCGTACAGGGTCTGCTCGACGGTGTTGATCGCGACGAGCAGCGCGACCGAGGCCGTCGCGACCAGCTCGCCCTGCAGGCCGGTGGTCCAGTACTGCAGGAACGGGTCGTAGTAGTTCATGCCGATCGACACCGGCGTGCCGTGGTCGGCCTTCTTCAGCGCGGACAGGATCGTGTTCAGGTTCTTGGCGATCGTCCCGATGCCCTGCAGCACGCAGGCCGCGTCGATCGACCCGCCGGGCGCGCACTTGTCCACGTCGTTGGCGCCGATGTCCAGCGTCAGGTACTTGATCTGGCCGGGGTGCGCGGTGATGAACGCGACCGCCGCGTTCAGCTGCGAGCCCTCGGCGTAGTTGCAGATGCCGCCGCTGATCATGGACGTGGTGGTCTCGCCGCTGCAGCCGAGGTTCTGCAGCTGCAGGGAACCGTCCGCCGCGCCGGGCAGCGTCGCGTAGAGGTCGTTCACGTATCCCTCGTCGGTGTCGCCGGCAGGGACCGAGCCGTGCGCGGGCTGGTAGCCGGCGGCGAGCGAGTCACCGAGCGCGAGGTAGTAGCCGGTCGGGTCGGCCTGCACGGCCGGCGCGGTGACGAGCAGGCCGGCGGTCAGCGCCGCGGCGGGGAGCAGGGCGATCAGCGGACGGCGCATGGCGGGAACTCCTCGGGTCGGGGGCGGCAATAGGATCGAGGTATCAGCGGGCCGACGCAACTCGGCGCGCCCGCTGGACGTAACGGCCCGACCCTTTGCCCCCTGACGTCCCGGAGCACCGTTTTGAGCAGAGCGACCCTGGCCAAGCAGCCACACGACGTGGCGGCCATGTTCGACGGCGTCGCCCGCCGCTACGACGTGACGAACACCGTGCTCTCCCTCGGCCTGGACCGGTTGTGGCGCAAGCGCACCCGCCAGGTGCTGCAGCTGCGTCCCGGTGAGCTGGTACTGGACCTCGCCGCCGGCACCGGGGTCTCGACCGCCGAGCTGCAGCGCTCCGGCGCGCGGGCGGTCGCCTGCGACTTCTCACTCGGCATGTTGCGCGCGGGACGGGCGAACAAGCGCCGCCGCAGCGTCCGCTTCGTGGCCGGTGACGGCACCCGGCTGCCGTTCGCCTCCGGGACGTTCGACGCGGTCACGATCAGCTTCGGGCTGCGCAACATCGTGGACGTGCCGCGCGCGCTCGCCGAGATGGCCCGCGTGGTCCGTCCCGGTGGCCGGCTGGTCGTGTGCGAGTTCAGCCGGCCGGTGTGGGCGCCGTTCCGGGTGCTGTACCTGAACTACCTGATGCGGCTGCTGCCGTGGATCGCGCGACGGGTGTCGTCCAACCCGGACGCGTACGTGTACCTGGCCGAGTCGATCCGGGCCTGGCCCGGGCAGAAGGAGCTCGGCCGCATGATCGCCGAGGCCGGCTGGCGCGACGTGCGCTACCGGAACCTGACGTTCGGCGTGGTCGCGCTGCACCTGGCCGAGCGCGCCGGTTCTGCCGGACGCGCCGAACCCGCCGAACGTGCCGAGCGTGGCTGAACCGCTGACCGGGCCCGGTCCGGTGCGCTGCTCCGTGCTGTCCGCCGAACGGGACGAGCCGATGCTCGGAACCGCGTTCACCGAGCCCGGCGTACTGCTGGTCGAGCAGCCGGGGCCGTGGGGTCACGCCGGCCTGAGCGCCTCGCGCTTCGACCCGGCCGTGGCCGAGGCGCTGGCGGTGCGGGCGCGGTCGGCCGGCCTGCGCGTGCTGGCG
>DASRSS010000199.1:0-9424 GCA_035656335.1 Jatrophihabitantaceae bacterium
CCATGACCGGGTCGACCTCGTACGGCTCGGCCGGGAACCCGAACGTCATGCGCAGGAAGTTCTCGACCAGGCCGAGCGAGTTGTCCGGGTAGAGGTAGGGCTGGCCGATCGACTTCTTGTACGCGTACGCGGCGATGGTCGGCAGCTTCGCCAGCAGCCGGACCGTCGACAGCTCGACCTGCTCGGCGTCGAACGGGTTGTGCGAATCCTGGTAGAACGTCGACAGCGCCGACACCGCCGAGGACAGTACCGGCATCGGGTGCGCGTCGCGCGGGAAGCCGTCGAAGAACCGCTTCAGGTCCTCGTGCAACAGCGTGTGGCGGCGGATCTTGCCCTCGAACTCGTCGAGCTGGGCCTGCGTGGGCAGCTCGCCGTAGATCAGCAGGTAGCTCGTCTCCAGAAACGTCGAGCCGGTGGCCAGCTCGTCGATCGGGTACCCGCGGTACCGCAGGATGCCGGCGTCACCGTCGATGTAGGTGATCGCGGACGTGCAGGACGCGGTGTTGGCGAACCCGGGGTCGTAGGTGACCAGTCCGGTGTTCGAGAGCAGCTTGCTGATGTTCGCGCCCGAGGATCCCTCGGTCGCCTCCCGCACCGGAAGGTCAAGTGGTGTGCCCTCCGGCGGGGTGAATACAGCAGCATCGGTCATCGCGGGCGCTTCCCCTCTTTCGGCTTCGCTCTCGACCCTACTTCCCGAAGCTGTGGCGCCGTCCGGCGGTGCTCGATACGTTCGGCAGCGCAACCCAGCGGGAAGGGTCACCGCATGCTCGGCCTACCGGAAAAGATCACCACCTGCCTGTTCGACCTCGACGGCGTGCTCACCGACACCGCCTCCGTACACCGCGCGGCGTGGAAGGAGACGTTCGACCCGCTCCTGTCCGCACGCGGCCTGCCGGAGTTCACCGAGGACGACTACGACGACTACGTGGACGGCAAACCGCGCGCCGACGGGGTCCGCGACTTCCTGGCCTCCCGCGGCATCACCCTGCCGGAGGGCGAGCCGGACGACCCCACGGACGCCGACACGGTGAACGGCGTAGGGAACCGCAAGAACGAGCTGCTGCTGGCGCGCATCCACCGCGACGGCGTGACGGTGTACGAGGGCTCACGGCGGTACCTCGAGGCGGCGCGGGACGCGGGGCTGCGGCGCGCGGTCGTGTCCTCCAGCGCGAACACGGCGGACGTCCTGCACGTGACCGGGCTCGAGGACCTCGTCGAGGGACGCGTCGACGGCGTGACCATCCGCGAGCAGGGCCTGCACGGCAAGCCGGCCCCGGACTCGTTCCTCGCCGGCGCCGGACTGTTCGGGGTGTCACCGGACGCGGCGGTCGTGTTCGAGGACGCGCTCGCCGGCGTCCAGGCCGGCCGCGACGGCGGGTTCGGCTTCGTCGTCGGCGTGAACCGGATCGACGACGCGCACGGCCGGGCATTGAGCGAGCACGGTGCGGACGTCGTCGTCACCGACCTCGGGGACCTGCTGTGATCTCCCATCCGCACTTCCCGGTCGATCCGTGGCAGATCCGCGAAGTCGGCCTGGATACGACCGTCCTTGCCCAGTCCGAATCGCTTTTCGCCTTGTCCAACGGGCACATCGGCGTCCGCGGCAACCTCGACGAGGGCGACCCGAACGGGTTGCCGGGCACCTACCTGAACTCGTTCTACGAGGTGCGCCCGCTGCCGTACGCGGAGGCCGGGTACGGCTTCCCCGAGACCGGCCAGACCGTCCTGAACGTCACCAACGGCAAGCTGATCCGGCTGCTCGTGGACGACGAGCCGTTCGACCTGCGCTACGGCGAGATCTGCCATCACGAGCGGGTGCTCGACCTGCGCTCCGGCGTGCTGCACCGCACCGTCGAGTGGGTGTCACCGTCCGGCCAGCGGATCCGGCTGCGCACCACCCGGCTGGTGTCCCTGACGCAGCGCTCGATCCTCGGCATCCACTACGAGGTGGAGGCGCTCGACGACGAGGCGCGGGTCGTCGTGCAATCCGAGCTGGTCGCGAACGAGCAGCTGCCCGCGCAGTCCGGCGACCCGCGCGTGGCTGCGATGCTGGACAACCCGCTGCACGCGGTGGAGCACGGCGGGACGGGCACCCGCGCCCTGCTGCTGCACCGGACGGCGTCCAGCAAGCTGCAGGTGGCCGCCGGGATGGATCACGTCGTCGAGGCCGAACACGGCTACGGCAGCGAGCTCGCGGTGCACGGGGACTGGGCCCGGCTGAGCGTGAATCACCTTTTGCAACCGGGCGAAACTCTCGCGCTGACCAAGTTCGTCGCGTACGGCTGGTCGGGACAGCGGTCCGTCCCCGCGCTGCGCGACCAGGTCGAGGCGGCGCTCATCGCGGCCAAGCACGCCGGCTGGGACACCCTGCTGCAGGACCAGCGCTCCGCGATGGAGGTGTTCTGGACGGGCGCGGACGTGGAGATCGACGGCGCGCCGGCCGTCCAACAGGCCGTGCGGTTCGCGCTGTTCCACACGTTCCAGGCCGGCGCCCGGGCCGAGCGGCGCGCGATTCCCGCCAAGGGGCTCACCGGTCCGGGCTACGACGGCCACGCGTTCTGGGACACCGAGGCGTTCGTCCTGCCGGTGCTGACGGCGACCGCGCCGCACGCCGCTGCAGACGCACTGCGCTGGCGCGAGTCCACGCTCGACCTCGCCCGCGAACGCGCGACGACGCTGCACCTGAACGGGGCGGCCTTCCCGTGGCGCACGATCCGCGGCCAGGAGTGCTCGGGCTACTGGCCGGCGGGCGCGGCGGCGATGCACATCAACGCCGACATCGCGGTGGCCGCGATGCGTCACGTGACGTGGACGGGGGACTCGGACTTCGAGCGTCAGCACGCGCTCCCGATCCTGGTCGAGACCGCACGGCTGTGGCGCTCGCTCGGATACCTCGGCGCGGACGGGCGGTTCCACATCGACGGCATCACCGGCCCGGACGAGTACAGCGCGGTCGTCGACGACAACGTGTACACGAACCTGATGGCGGCGCGGAACCTCTCGGGCGCGGCGGACGCCGCCGAGCGGTGGCCGGACGAGGCGCGCGAGCTGAACGTCGACGCCGGTGAGATCGCCGCGTGGCGCGCGGCCGCCGGCGCCGTCGCCGTCCCGTACGACGAGCGGCGCGGAGTCCACCAGCAGGACCGCGGGTTCACCGACCACGAGCTGTGGGACTTCGAGCGCAGCGACCGCGAGGGCGAGTACCCGCTGCTGCTGCACGCGCCGTACTTCGACCTGTACCGCCGGCAGGTCGTCAAGCAAGCCGACCTGATACTCGCGCTGCACTGGTGCGGCGACGCGTTCACGGCCGAGCAGAAGGCCCGCGCGTTCGCGTACTACGAGCCGCTGACCGTCCGCGACTCGTCACTGTCCGCGTGCACGCAGGCGATCATCGCCGCGGAGGTGGGGCAGGGCGAACTCGCCGCCGACTACCTGGCCGAGGCGGCCCTGATGGACCTGCACGACCTGCAGCACAACACTCGCAACGGCCTGCACATCGCCTCGCTTGCCGGGACGTGGCTGGCGCTGGTGGCCGGCTTCGGCGGGATGCGCGACCACGGCGGCCGGCTCTCGTTCCACCCGCAGCTACCGCCGGGCTGGCGTCGGCTGCGCTTCGCCCTGCGCTGGCGGCTGGCTCCGATCACGGTGACGATCGAGCCGGACGGCGTCCTTTACGCGCTCGACCGCGAGGCCGACGACGGCGTGGACATCCTGCACTGCGGCGAGCCGGTCCGGCTCAGCCCGGGTTCGACCGAGCACCGTCCGCTGCAACCGATCGAGCCGCTGACCGAGCGGCCGCGGCAGCCACCGGGCCGCGCGCCGATCAGCGCCGCCGAGCTGTCCTGACGGCCGCGGTCAGGACGCCAGGTTCTGCAGCCGCACCTGACCGCGCGCGACGAGCCGGTCCTGCTCGTCGGTGATCGCCACCTGCCACAGCTGCTGGCTGCGGCCGCGGTGGATGGGGGTGGCCGTCGCGGTCAGCCGCCCGGAGTTCACCGCACGCAGGAAGTCGGTGTTGTTGTTGACGCCGACCACCTTGCCGCGATCGCCGAACCACAGCGCGCCGGCGATGCTCGCGGCCGCCTCGACCGCGGCGCAGTAGACCCCGCCGTGCACGATCCCGTACGGCTGGTGATGCGCCTCGGTGACGTCCCACTGCACGACGACCCGGTCACCGGATGCCTCGGGCATCGTGAACCCGACCGCCTCGGCGAACCCGCCGAGCCACGACGTCTCCGCCGACAGTTGCATGCGCTGCTCCTTCGTTTGCTGCGTGCCTAGCGACCCTAAGCCAGGGGAGCGCGGCGCCGGTCCGCGACCCATCCGGCCACATTTGGTCGGTTGACAAACAAATGCGAGGAGAGCACCTTACGGAGCTAATCGTCGATTTCCGACATAGCGACTATGCCGGGCGTAGCTTCGGAGGTCCCCATGCGCGTTCCCACGTCCGTCCGCCGCCGGAGCATCCTCGCCGGCGTCGCCGCGCTCGTCGTGGCCGGCACGGCGACCGCGGTCACCGCGACGAGCGCGAATGCGGCCGGCCCGCTCTACCGCGACGCGCACGCCGCGCCGCAGGCCCGCGCGGCGGACCTCGTGCACCGGATGACGCTCGGCGAGCAGATCGGGCAGATGCTGCAGATCCAGGTCGGCAAGCTCTACGGCGACTGCGGCGGGTACACACCCGGGCCGATCAACACCGGCTGCGAGCACCAGGTGCTGGTCACCGACGCGGCCGGATCGATCCTGTCCGGCGGCGGCGACGTGCCCGGCGAGGGCGCGCTGCCGAACACGCCGCAGACCTGGGCCGAGCAGATCAACGCGCTGCAAAAGTACGCGATCGAGCACAGCCGGCTGCACATCCCGATCATCTACGGCGCCGACGTCGTGCACGGCCACAACGACGTCGTCGGCACCACGCTGTTCCCGCAGCAGATCGGGCTGGGCGCCACGTTCGACCCGGCGCTGGTGCAGCAGGTGCAGACGTCGGCCGGCAAGGCCGCTGCCGCGACCAACGTGCGGTGGGCGTTCGCACCGGTCGCCGACGTCGCCACCAACACGCGCTGGGGCCGCTACTACGAGTCGTTCGGCGAGGACCCGGTGCTCAGCGGGACGCTGGCCGCGTCCGCCGTTGACGGGCTGCAGGCCAACGGCGAGGTGGCGGCCACGGTGAAGCACTTCGCCGGCTACGGCGCGTCCGACAGCGGGCTGGACCGCATGCCCACCGACATGTCGCTGCGCTCGTTCCAGGAGAATCAGCTGCCGTCGTACGCCGCCGCGGTGCACGCGGGCGCGCTGTCGGTGATGGTCGACTCCGGCTCGGTCAACGGCATCCCCGTACACGCCTCGCACTACCTGCTGACGGACGTGTTGCGCCACCAGCTGGGGTTCACCGGCGTCGTGATCAGCGACTGGGCGGACGTCGCCGCGCTCGCGTCCAGCTATCACGTCGCGCCGGACTACGAGCACGCGATCGCGATGGCGGTGAACGCCGGCGTGGACGAGGTCATGGAGCCGTACAACGCCGACTCGTTCGTGCAGAACCTGACCGCCGCGGTGAACGATCACCTGGTCAGCCGGCAGCGGATCGCCCAGGCGGCCGAGCGGGTGCTGCTGATGAAGCTGCGGCTCGGCCTGTTCGACCACCCGTACGTGGACGCGTCCAAGGCGAACCAGATCCTGGGTGCGGACACCGACCTGGCGCGTCGCGCGGCCGCGGAGTCCAGCGTGCTGCTGCGCAACGAGAACGGGGTGCTGCCGTTCACGTCGTCCGAGAAGCTCGTCGTGACCGGTCCGGCCGCGGACTCGGTGGCCGACACGCTCGGCGGCTGGAGCGTCGGCTGGCAGGGCGTGCCGAACGGCAGCGCCGAGCAGGCCGTCACCGTGCTGAAGGGACTGCAGAACGCCGGCGGGAACAACGTGACCTACGCGGCCAGCCAGTCCGGCGCGGTCGCGGCGCTCGGCTCGGCGGACGCGGCCGTGGTGGTGCTGGGACGCGGGCCGGGCGCGGAGGGCCCGAACGACCAGCGCGACCCGACACTGCCTGCCGACCAGCAGGCGCTCGTGAGCGCGCTGCAGGCGACCGGCAAGCCGGTGGTGGTCGTGCTGATCGACGACCGGCCGGACGTGCTCGGCACCGCCGGTACCGCTGACGGCCTGCTGATGGCGTGGCGGCCCGGCACCGAGGGCGGCGACGGCGTTGCCGACGTCCTGTACGGCAGGACGGATCCGTCCGCCGTGCTGCCGGTGACCTGGCCGAAGCGCGCGACGGACCAGCCGAACGACTACCGCGACCAGACGCTGCCGACGACGTACAACGGCAACGGTCCGGTGTACGACCCGGCGTACCCGTTCGGCTTCGGCCTGTCGTACACCACGTTCAGCTCGCAGGTGAGCGGCGTCGACTCCGGGCACTCCGGCCTGACCGTGCACGTGTCGGTGCAGAACACCGGCGACCGGTCCGGTGCCGTGGTGGTTCCGGTGTACGTGTCCCAGCCGGTCAGCCGGGTGCTGGTGCCGGCCAAGCGGCTGACCGGGTTCACCCGCGTCGACCTGGACGCCGGCGCGTCCAAGACGGTCACCGTGCGGGTTCCGCGCAGCCGGCTCGGTGTCGTGCCTGGCGACGTGGACGGCTCCGGGCCGCTGCAGGTCGAGCACGGCCAGTACGTGTTCACGACCGGACCGGTGAACGGCAAGGTGACGGCGTCCTCGTCCAACAGCGTGACGATGTAGCGCGCAACCTTCGCGCCGCGGTTCGCGTCTGATGGTGAGATGCTCCGTGACGACTCGACACCCACTGGGGGACCGAACGTGTTCAAGCGCTTGTTCGTGGCCGTGTTCCTGCTGCTGATCGCGTTCGAGGTGTCGCCCGCCGCGAACGCCGTCACCGCGACCACTTCCCACCCGCACGCCACCCGCGTGCTCGCCGACTGCGTGCACGCGCGGTACAAGCCGAAGACGATCGTCGTGGCGTGCGGGGACGGCAACACAGTGGTCAAGGACTTCAACTACCGCAGCTGGACCAGGGACCGCGCGACCGGCACCGCGACGCTCTGGTTCAACAGGTGCGAGCCCGACTGCGCACGCGGTCAGTGGGGTCACGTGCGGATGGTGTTCCGGCTCGACCATCCGGTACGGGTGGGCACGCAGCTGCGCTTCTCGCGGCTCGTCACGGCGTACCCGCACCGGACGGGCAGCCATCGCGTGCAGATCTACCAGTTGGAGACCCACCGCCTCTGACGGATCCCGCGCGTTACAGGACGCGGACCGGTTCGCCCTTCGTCCAGGCCACGATGTCATCGACGACCTGGGCGAACCAGCCGCGGTAGCCGTCGGTGGTGACGTAGCCGAGATGTGGCAGCAGCAACGTGTTCGGCAGCGTCCGCAGCGGGTGGTCGACCGGCAGCGGCTCAGTGTCATACACGTCCAGGCCCGCTCCGGCGATGCGACGCTCGCGCACCGCGTCGATCAGCGCCGCCTCGTCCACGATCGGCCCGCGCGAGGTATTGATCAGGTACGCCGTCGGCTTCATCGCGGCCAGTTCGGCCCGTCCGACGAGGCCGCGGCTGCGTTCGGACAGCGGCATGTGGATGGTGATCACGTCGGCCTCGGCGAACAGCTGCTGCTTGGTCACTGCTCGGGCACCGTGTGGCTCGGCGCGTTCCGGCGTCAGGTTGGGCGACCAAGCGATCACCGTCATGCCGAACGCCTGGGCCAGCCGCGCCACCGGGATTCCCAGGCGGCCCAGACCGATCACGCCGAGCGTCGTCCCGGCCAGCCCCGGCCCGATGGTGTGCTGCCAGCCGCCGGCGCGCACGGCCGCGTCCTCGGCAACGAAGTTGCGGGTGAGCGCGATGATCATGCCGATCGTCAGCTCGGGCACCGCGTTGGTCGAGCCGCTCGTGCCGCACACCGTGATGCCACGGTCACGCGCGGCCTCAAGGTCGATCGCGGCGTTGCGCATGCCGGTGGTTACCAGCAGCCGCAGCTCGGGCAGCCGGACCAGGACGTCGGCGGGGAACGCCGTGCGCTCTCGCATCGCCACGACGACCTCGCTGTGCGCGAGCCGCCGCGCCAGTTCGTCCGGGTCGGCGATGTGCTCGGCGATCACGTCGATCTCGTGCGTGGCGGCGACGGCCGTCCAGTCGGCGCTGCTCAGCGCGACGTGCTGGTAGTCGTCCAGGACGGTCACGGTCGGCACCGGATCACCCTAGCTAGCGGGCGGGTTATCCGTGGTGTGCCGGTTGCTTGGTATGGACGTACAGTGCGCGGCGATCGCGCGGCGCGACGTCGTGATGCTCCGGCACCGGCAGTTCGTACTGCACGGGTTCGGCGTGGTCGTGCAGCTGGCGATCGGCGTTGTAGACACTGTTGAACTTCCAGATCATCTTGCTGAAGTTCGTCTGTCCGCGCAGCAGTTGCCGGGCCATGATGCCGAACGTCTGCGCGACCGCGGCGACGCCGAGGTGCTTGCGGGCGATCACCGCCTGGGTCTTGACCAGCTCGCGGTAGAACTCGTCCAAGGGCAGCTTCGTCGGCAGCACGGCGTGCTGGATGTCGAACAGCCGGTAGTCGCGCGTGGTCAGCTTGCGCGACTCGGTGTGCCAGATCTCGGTGCCCGGGTAGGGCGTCATCACGGTGAGGTGGACGATCTCGGGCACCGACAGCGCCCACTCGCGGACAAGTTCGAACTGGCGCACGTCCCACTGCGGGTCGACGATGAGGTTGATCGCGACGGTGAGCCCGATCTTGCGCGCGACCTCGAGCGCCTTCATGTTCTCGTCCGGGCTGACCCGCTTGCGGAACAGGTCCAGCCCCTCCTCGTCCAGCGCCTCCATGCCGAGGAACATGTAGTTGAGGCCGAGCCGGCGCCAGCGCTGGAAGACCTCGGTGTTGCGCAGCAGCACGTCCGCGCGCGTCTCCAGGTAGTACTCCTTGGAGATCCTGCGCTTCTCGAGTTCGGACGCGATCGCGTCGCCGTGCTCTGGCTTGATGAACGCGACGTCGTCCACGATGAAGATGCCGTGCTCGTCGATGGACGCGATCTCCTCGGCGGCCGCCTCGGGGGTGGCGCGGCGGTAGTTGCGTCCGTAGAACGTCCAGGCCGAGCAGAACGAGCAGTCCCACGGGCAGCCGCGGGTGAACTCGATGGACGCGGCCGGGTCCAGCACGCCGATGAAGTACTTGTTGCGCCGCCGGGCGAGATCGCGTGCCGGGCGTGGTTCGTCGATGCTGTCCATCAGCTTCGGCGGCGCGCCGTCGCCGTCCAGGGTCACCAGGCCGGGCACCTCGTGGGCGCCGCCGTCCTTGATCGCGTCGAGCATCGCCGGGACGCCGACCTCGCCCTCCCCGCGCACCACGGCGTCGATGGCGCCGCCGGCCTGCTCGAGCACGTGCTTGCCGATGAACGACACCGAGTGACCACCGA
>DASRSS010000200.1:0-24697 GCA_035656335.1 Jatrophihabitantaceae bacterium
TGTCCGCCGCGGGGCTGGGCGACCTGGGTGCGGTATTCGGCACGTCCGACCCGCGGTGGGCCGATGCGCCCGGAACGGTGCTGCTGACCGAGGTGGTGCGGCTGGTGCGCGAAGCGGACTGGACGATCGGCAACGTCGCGATCCAGGTCGTCGGCAACTCGCCTCGGCTGGGACCGCGCCGCGCCGAGGCCGAGGCCGCGATGTCGGCCGTCGTGGGTGCGCCCGTGTCGCTGGCCGCGGCCACCACCGATGGCCTGGGCTTCCTCGGCGCCGACGAGGGCCGCGCCGCGCTAGCCACCGCCTTGATCCACCGCTAGCTGGTGCCTCGTCCGGACTCGTCCATCGCCCAAGACCTCCGCTGATCAACAGCAGGTTGTGGCCGCCTGGGCGACCAGAATCCACTGTGGATCACGGCAGGTCAGCGCGGCGGGAGCGCCTGGGCAAGATCGTCCCAGAGGTCCTCGACGTGCTCGATGCCGACGGAGAAGCGCAGCAGGTTCGGCGGCGTCCCCATGTCCGCGTCCGGCTGGTGCATCGCGCGCCGCTCGATCAGCGACTCGACGCCGCCGAGGCTGGTGGCGTGACTGATCAGCCGCAGCGACTCGCACAGTCGCGTCGCGTCGGCGGCGTCTCCTGCCACCTCGAACGAGATCATCGCGCCGAACCCCGCGTGCAGTCGCGCGGCGCGTTCGTGTCCCGGATCGGACGGCAGCCCCGGGTAGCGCACCCGGGTTACCGCGGGGTGCGCGTCCAACCGCCGCGCGAGCTCCATCGCGTTCGCCTGCGCACGCTCCATGCGTACCGCGAGCGTGCGGATCCCGCGCAGCGCGAGATAGCACTCCAGCGCGCCCGGTATCGCGCCGGTCAGCGTGCGCCGGGTGCGCCAGACCTCGGCGTCCTCGGCGGAGGCCGTGACCAGCACGCCCATCAGCAGGTCGGAGTGGCCGGCCAGGTACTTCGTGGCCGAGTGGACGACCACGTCCGCGCCGAGTGACAGCGGCCGCACGAGAAGCGGCGTCGAGAACGTCGCGTCGACCACGACCCTCGCGCCGGTCTCGCGTGCGCCCGCGATCAGCGCGGGCAGATCAGCAACCCCGATAAGGGGATTCGTCACCGGCTCGAGCCACAGCAGGTCGGCTCCGGGCAGCGCGGCAAGGACCGCGTCGGTGTCAACGATGTCCACCGGCCGCACGCTCATCCGGCCCAGCCGCTGCTGCTCCGCGAAGATCGCGACCGAGCCGGAGTAGGCCGCGGTCGGCACCACCGCGGTCGTCCCGGACGGCTGCCCCTCGGCGATCGCGGCGATGGCTCCCATGCCGCTCGCGAACGCCACCGCATGCCCGCCCTCGAGTGCTCCGACGGCGTCCTCGAACGCGCGAATCGTGTCGCTGGCCTCGCCGCGCAGGTAGTGGTTGTCGTCCGCGTGGTGAAACGTCGACGACAGCACGACCGGTGTGTTCATCGGGGCGTCGGCGACACGCGCCGGACGCCCGGCCGCGACGGCCACCGATTCGGGACGCAGGGGAACATCGGTCATGCCCGCGACGTTATCGGCTGTCGTGACCACGCAACTACCCGATATCGCCAAGAAGCTTCTCGATCAGCAGGTGTTCGTCACCGTGTCGACATTGAACCCGGACGGCAGCCCCCAGTCGTCCGTGCTGTGGGCGACATACGACGGCGACGACATCCTGCTCTCGACCGTGGTCGGTCGTGCCAAGGAACGCAACTGGCGCCGCGACCCGCGGGTGAGCGTGCTGTTCTTCGACCCGGCGACGCCGTACAACTACGTCGAGGTGCGCGGACGCGTCGAGCTGACCACCGACGGCGGCCCGGAACTCATCCAGCGGCTGTCGCAGCTCTACGTCGGTGCGCCGTACACCGCTGACGAGGGGACGGACAACGTCCGCGTCGTGGCGCGCGTGAAGGCCGACAAGGTCATCACTCGTTGAGACAGGCGGCCGTACCGGCCGCCCGTCGCCCGTAGGATGGCGGCCGTGGCGCTACACCTCTACGACACGGCGAGCCGATCGCTGCGGGAGTTCGTCCCGCTCGAGCCCGGCAAGGTGTCGATCTATCTGTGTGGCGCCACCGTGCAGGCGCCGCCGCACATCGGTCACGTGCGCAGCGGCGTCAACTTCGACATCCTGCGCCGCTGGCTGCAGCACAACCGCTACGACGTGACGTTCGTCCGCAACGTCACCGACATCGACGACAAGATCCTCGCCAAGTCGGCGGAGAACGATCAGCCGTGGTGGGCGTGGGCGTACACCAACGAGCTGAACTTCGACGCCGCGTACAGCGTGCTCGGCTGCCTGCCGCCGACGTACGAGCCGCGCGCGACGGGCCACGTCACCGAGATGATCGAGCTGATACAGCGGTTGATCGACTCGGGGCACGCGTACGCGGCCGACGGCGACGTGTTCTTCGACGTGGCGTCGTGGCCGAAGTACGGGGCGCTGTCCGGCCAGAAGGTCGACGAGATGCAGCCGGCCGGCGACAGTGCCGGCGACGCCCGCAAGCGCGACCCTCGTGACTTCGCGCTGTGGAAGGGGCACAAGCCCGGCGAGCCGGAGACCGCGTCCTGGCCGACGCCGTGGGGACGTGGACGTCCCGGCTGGCACCTGGAGTGCTCGGCGATGGCGACCCGCTACCTCGGGCCGACGTTCGACATCCACGGCGGCGGGCTGGATCTCGTCTTCCCGCACCACGAGAACGAGCTCGCGCAGTCGTGCGCGGCCGGCGACGGCTTCGCGCGGTACTGGATGCACAACGGTCTGCTCAACCTGTCCGGCCAGAAGATGTCGAAGTCGGTGGGGAACACCCTGCTGGTGAGCGAGATCGTCAAGCAGTGGCGTCCGGTCGAGGTGCGCTACTACCTCGGCGCCGCGCACTACCGCTCGGCGGTCGACTTCTCGCCCGAGGCGATGGACGAGGCCGCTGCGGCGTACCGGGGCATCGAGAACTTCGTGCAGCGAGCGCTGGAGGTGCTCCGGGACGGTTCCGGCGCGATGGGTGTGCAGGCATCGATTCCCGCGGAATTCGCCGCGGCGATGGACGACGACCTCGGTGTGCCGCAGGCGCTCGCGGTCGTGCACAACACCGTGCGCGCGGGCAACACCGCTCTCGCGTCGGGTGATTCCGTCGGCGTGCGACGCGCGTTCTCTGCGGTGCTGGCGATGACCGACGTGCTGGGCATCTGGCCGCCGGCCTGGGCCGGCGAGGGAGCGTCCAACCTGACGCCCGTCGTCGACGCGCTGGTGCAGGTGGCGATCGCGCAGCGGACGTCCGCCCGCGAGCGCAAGGACTATGCGGCCGCCGACGCGATCCGCGATCAGCTCTCCGCGGCGGGCATCGCCGTCGAGGACACCCCGTCCGGCCCGCGCTGGACCCTCAAGGACTGAGCACTGACATATGGCAGGAAATTCGCAGCGCAAGGGCGCGATCCGCAAGTCCAAGAAGGGCGCGCAGGTCGGGTCCGGCGGACAGGCCAAGCGCGGGCTGAAGGGCAAGGGCCCGACGCCGCCGGCGGAGGCGCGCAAGGGGCATCCGGCCGCGCGCAGGGCCGCGTCCGCCGCGCGCCGCGACCAAGGCCGGCAGCGTTCCGCGGACCGCGCCGAGCTGCTGGTCGGCCGCAATCCGGTCGTCGAGGCGTTGCAGGCGAAGATCCCGGCGACCGCGCTGTACGTGGCCGTCGGCATCGAGGCGGACGAGCGGGTGACCGAGGCGATCCGGTTGGCCGGCAATCGCGGCCTGGCACTGCTCGAGATCAGCCGCGGCGAACTGGACCGCAAGACCGGCGGGATCCTGCATCAGGGCATCGCGCTGCAGGTGCCGCCGTTCGCGTACCGCGAGCTGGCGGCCGTCCTTGCCGCGGCGCAGGAATCCGCGACCGCGCCGCTGCTCGTCGCGCTGGACGGCGTGACCGATCCGCGCAACCTCGGCGCGGTGATCCGGTCGGCCGTCGCGTTCGGCGCGCAGGGCGTGATCCTGCCGGAGCGGCGCGCGGCGGGTGTGACGGCGACGGCGTGGCGGACGTCCGCCGGTACCGCGGCGCGCATCCCGGTCGCTCAGGTCACGAACCTGGTGCGCGCCCTGAAGGACTGCCAGCAGGCAGGGCTGCTGGTGGTCGGCCTGGACGCGGACGGGACGACGTCCGTGGACGACCTGGAGCTGGCGACCGACCCGATCGTGGTCGTGGTCGGCTCCGAGGGCCGCGGCCTGTCCCGGCTGGTCGGCCAGACCTGCGACCTGACCGTGTCGATCCCCATGGCCGCGGCCGCCGAGTCCCTGAATGCCAGCGTCGCGGCCGCGGTGACCCTCGCCGAGATCGCCCGCCGCCGCCGCGCGTCATGACCCGCTTTCCACCTTTCAGCGGCGTAAATCGGGGCCGATAACCCCGCTGAAAGGTGGAAAGCCGGGCGTCAGCCCAGGCGCTCGCCGGTCTCCGGGTTGAACGCGTGCTCCTCGTTGGTGCGCAGCGCCACCGCGACGGTCTCGCCGATGCGCGGGGGGACGCGTCCGTCGAAGCGGATCACGAAGTGCTTCGCGTCCGGCTCGTCGCCCTCGAGCGCGCCGTACACGTACGCGTCCGAGCCGAGCTCCTCGACCAGCTGCACCTGCAGCTTGAGCGAGTCACCGCCGGCGGCGTCCGCGGCCGTGAACGACTCCGGACGCACGCCCAGCTGCACCGACGACAGGTTCGCGGCGTGCGCGCTGCTGATGACCGCGCTGCTCAGCGGGACGACGATGTTGCCCAGCCGCGCGCCGCCGGACGTGAGCTCGGCCGGACGCAGGTTCATCGCGGGCGAGCCGATGAAGCCGGCGACGAACGCGTTCGCCGGGCAGTCGTAGAGGTTGCGCGGGGTGTCGCACTGCTGCAGCACGCCGTCCTTGAGCACCGCCACGCGGTGGCCCATCGTCATCGCCTCGACCTGGTCGTGCGTGACGTAGATCGTGGTCGTGCCGAGGCGGGCTTGCAGCGCCGCGATGTTCGCGCGGGTCTCGACGCGCAGCTTCGCGTCCAGGTTGGACAGCGGCTCGTCCATCAGGAACACGCTGGGCTCCCGGACGATCGCGCGGCCCATCGCGACACGCTGGCGCTGACCGCCGGAGAGCGCCTTCGGCTTGCGGTCCAGGTACTGCTCCAGGTCGAGCAGCTTCGCGGCCTCCTGCACCTTGACCATGCGTTCGGCCTTCGGCACGCCCTTGAGCTTGAGCGCGAAGCCCATGTTCTCGGCGACGCTCATGTGCGGGTACAGCGCGTAGTTCTGGAACACCATCGCGATGTCACGGTCCTTGGGCGGACGGTTCGACACGTCCTGGCCGCCGATGCGGATCTCGCCGGAGCTGACGTTCTCCAGCCCGGCGAGCATGCGCAGCGCGGTGGACTTGCCCGAACCGGACGGCCCGACGAGCACCATGAACTCGCCGTCCTGGATGTCGAGGTTGAGGCTGTTGACGGCCGGCACCGGGTTGCCCGGATACAGGCAGGTGGCGTCGACGTAGCTGACTTCGGCCATGGGTGACTCCCCACTCGGTGTGTCTCTACCGCGCCGGGTACGGGTGCGGGTCACGACGCCGGTGGCGAGACGGCGCCGCCGCAACCTCACGGATTTCCGGACGGCCGGTGTCGATCTGCCCCACCGATGTCAAAGGCAGCACCCGCCGACCGGCATAGCGGTCGGATAGGTGACATGGAACACGGCGCGGACCGGGAAAGCAACCTCGCCGCTCTAGCGCTGGTCGACGAACTTCTGGCTCGGCCGGTAGAACTCCGCGGGCGCCGGCTCGCCGCGGAGAGCCGCGACCTCGTCCCGGATGGCGCCCATGATCGTGTCCGTGATCTCGCGCAGCACGGCCGCGGTCGGCTCGGCGCCGCGGAAGCGCTCGAGGTCGACCGGCTTGCCGACGGACGCGTACGACGTGGGCCGCCGGACGAACCGCATCGGCGTGAACTTGCGCTGCTGCGCGCCCCACTGCCCGATCGGGATCACCGGGGTGTCGGGCGACAGCAGCCACAGCCGCGCGATGCCGGTCTTGGCCTGCATCGGCCACTGGCCCGGCGCGCGGGTGATCGTCCCCTCGGGATAGATCGCGATCGCCTCGCCGCGGGCCAGCGCGGCGACCGCGTCACGCAGCGACTGGGCGGCGTCCGTCGTGCCGCGATAGACGGGGATCTGCTTGCTGCCGCGGAAGATCTGACCGGTACCGGGCTTGTGGAACAGCGACGCCTTGATCATGAAGCGCGGGATCCGCCCGGCCTGCCAGCCCAACCGTGCCATCAGCAGCGTGTCCATGTGCGACGTGTGGTTCATCGCCAGGATCACGCCACCGCGGTCGGGCGGCGTGATCCCCTCCAGGTTCGTCCAACGGATGCGGTACAGCAGCTGGGTCAGCGGCACAATGATGGTGGCGCACAGCCGGATCCAGAAGCCCGCCTTGGGCTTGTGCAGTCGGCTCACGGAACTCTCCTCGCAACAGCTGGCCCGTGTGGTTACGGTCGCGTAGGTAGTGTGCCAGGGCAGCCGTCCGCAGTGGACCTGCCGGTAGGCTCCTTGCCAGTTCGCCGCCTTAGCTCAGCTGGCCAGAGCAATCGCCTTGTAAGCGATAGGTCGTCGGTTCGAACCCGACAGGCGGCTCAATCGGTCCGAAATCGGTATACGCTGCCGCGGTGACGCCGTCGAACATCGCGGCCTTGACCATCGCAGTCGAACATGCGCCGGTGGGGGTCGGCGTCTGTGACCAGGACGGCAACTTCGTCGTCGTCAACGGGTACCTCGCGCGGCTGTTGCGCTACGACCGCGACACGCTTGTCGGCAAGCCGTTTCTCACCGTGATCCATCCGGACGAGCAGGCCGAGGTGGTGTCCCACGTTCACCGGGCGATGCAGGCGGCGACGACCGGCGAGGAGCGCGCGAGCGACGAGAACGAGGTGCGCTGCATCGACGGCGACGGTCGCACGATCTGGGTGCACCTGACCTGGACGACGACGGCGCCGGACGAGGACGGCCGCCAGTACACCGTCGTCCACGCCACCGACTACGCGCGCCGGCGCGTGGCCGAGGACGAGCTGCTCGAGCTTCGGCAGCTGCTGCACGTGGCGCTGGAGCGGAGCGCGTTCGCGATCGCGATCAGCGACATGACGAAGCGAATCACCTTTGCCAACCAGCAGTTCTGCGACCTGCTCGGCTACACGCTCAGTGAGCTGACCCGCATGACGTTCACCGAGATCACTCACCCGGACGACCGCGACAAGAGCATCGACGCGTTCGAGCAGATGCTGGTCGGCAAGCTGGACCGGCACCAGACGATCAAGCGGTACGTGCGCAAGGACGGCCGCCAAATCTACTGCCGGCGGATCGCGTTCGCGGCGCGAGGGCGCGACGGCATCCCGCGCAGCAACATCATCTTCGTCGAGTCGATGGGGCTGGTCTGAGCCCGGCGCGTCTGTTCAGCCGCCGGTCTGGCTCAGCGCCAGGTTCGCGAGCGCGGCGAGGTCCTTGTTGGCGCGCGCTCCGGCTTTCTCGTGCACGCTGACCGCGACCGTCCGCTGACCGGACGCGACCACGATCGTCGGGTCGGCGTAGTCGGCTCCCGCGCCGCCGGTCAGGACCGTGCCCTGCTGACCGTCCACCTGCACCGTGCTTGAGTTCGCGCCGTGCGCCACGTAGTCGTCCACGGTGGCGGGTATCCGGGCCGCCGCCGACGACGCGTCCTTGTACAGGCTGACGCCGATCTCCGCCTTCGCCACGGACGAGCCTGCAGACGGCAGGCCATACCGGCAGTTCAGGTAGCTGAGCCGGCCGATGTCCCTCTCGGGTAGGCCGACGACGAACGCCGTCTGGCCGCCGAGCGAGCGACCGAGCGCGTTGTCGACGGCCGCGGCGGGCAGCAGGTCGTCGCAGGTGCCGGGTAGGTGGGTCAGCCGCGTCGGCGTCGGCGTGGGTGTCGCTGAGGTGGACGCGGCGGCCGTCGCGGTTCCGGCGGGCGCTGTCCTGGTGCGGGTGACCACGACCGTCTTCGCCGGCTGCCCCGGGCCGCTGCCCGTCGAGCAGGCGGGCACCGCCAGCAGCAGGCCGCCGGCACAGCACGCGCAGAGCAGGCGGCGGTTGATCACGAACCGACCATAACTCCGCCCGGGCGCCCGTCCGGGTCAGCGCCGCGCCGGTGGTTCGGCGGTCAGGAGTGGCGCGCGAAGTACGCCTTGGCGCGCCACGGGACGGCGCGGAACGCGAGGTGGTTCAGCGGCTCGGCGAACCGGACCAGCGCCCGGGTACGTGGCAGCGGCTCGAGCGCGACCGTCCAGGTGAACCGGCTGCCGGTCGGAGTGGCCTCGACCAGGTAGTCCTCGCCGAACCGTCTCAGCAGCGGCCGGTCGGCCTCGGTCACGTAGAACGTCTTGCGGCTGCCCTCGTCCCAACGGAAGAACTTCTCGCGGACGGTGATCGCGCGCCCGGGCAGCGAGACCTCGCGGGTGGTGCCCACACCGAACGGCCGCGGCGACGTCCACTCCAGCCGGTGCAGGCCGAGGCCCCAGTCGGCGAGCGCGCGGTCGGACGTCAGCGATGCCCAGACGCGTTCGGGCGGGACGTCCAGTTCGACCGGCAGCCGGTAGACGTACGGCGCGGTCGTGAAGAACGACTCGTCCAGCGGCTCGAGCGGGTACCAGCGCGTCATGCCGCACAGCATGCCCTACTCGCCGGTAGCAAGCCCGCTTCCCCCATGGCGCGACCAGGTTTCGACCCGAATTCTGGTCAGAGCGTGGGGGAAGGCGGCGTCGTTCAGCCGCGGCGCAGGCCGGCGAACGCGATCGCGCACACCGCGTCGGCCAGCTCGGCCGCGTCACTGCCGCGGGTGGGGCGGTACCACTCGACCAGCGAGTTCACCATCCCGAACAGCAGCCGCGCGGTCAGCTGCGGGTCGACGTCGCCGCGCAGGTCCCCGTCCGCCACCGCCTTGGCGACCAGCTCGGCGACGGCGTGATCGATCTCGCGCCGGCGCCGGATTGCCCTGCGCTCGGTCGCCGTGTTGCCGCGGACGCGCAGCAGCAGCGTGACGAACGGCAGCTCGGCGATCAGCAGCTCGACACTGCGGCGGACGAGCAGCTCCAGCCGATCGACCGCCGGCCCGGCGTGCGCGACCGCCTCGTCGACGACCGCGGTCAGCCCATCGAGGGCGCGGTCGGTGGCCAGCTGCAGCAGCTGCTCCTTGCCTGACACGTGGTGATACAGCGCGGACTTGCTCAGACCCAGCACGCGCGCGAGATCGTCCATGGACGTGCCGTCGTAGCCGCGCTCGGTGAACGTCTGCGCCGCCGCCAGCACAACCGCGTCCAAGTCATAACCCGGCCGCCCGACTTTCCCTCTTTCCGTGTTCATCGCCGGTCGATGATGCGCTGGAGCTTGCCGAGGGAGCGTTCCAGGGTGTCCGGGTCGACGACCTCGACGGCGACGGTCACGCCCACGCGCTGCTTGACCGCGGTCACGACCTCGGTGGACACGGCCGCACGGCGCTCCGCCGGGCAGTCCGGCCGTGCCTCGACGCGGACGGTCATCGCGTCCAGCCGGCCCTGCTTGGACAGCACGAGCTGGAAGTGCGGAGCGAGTCCGGCGGTGGCCAGCAGGATCTCCTCCAGCTGGGTCGGGAAGACGTTCACGCCGCGCAGGATGATCATGTCGTCGCTACGACCGGTGATCTTCTCCATGCGGCGGAAGCTCGGCCGCGCGGTGCCGGGCAGCAGCCGGGTCAGGTCGCGCGTCCGGTACCGGATGATCGGCAGCGCCTGCTTGGTCAGCGACGTGAACACCAGCTCGCCGGGCTCGCCGTCGGGAACGACCTCTCCGGTGAGCGGATCGATCACCTCCGGGTAGAAGTGGTCCTCCCAGATGTGCAGCCCGTCCTTCGTCTCGACGCACTCCTGGGCGACGCCGGGACCCATCACCTCGGACAGCCCGTAGATGTCGACGGCGTGCATGTCCAGACGGTCCTCGATCTCGGCGCGCATCGCCTCGGTCCAGGGTTCGGCGCCGAGAATGCCTATCCGCAAAGAGGATTCGCGCGGGTCGAGGCCCTGTCGCTCGAACTCGTCCAGCAGTGCGAGCAGGTACGAGGGCGTAACCATGACGATGTCGGGACGGAAGTCGTTGATCAGCTGTACCTGCCGCGGCGTCATGCCGCCGGACACCGGCACCACCGTGCAGCCGAGCCGCTCGGCCCCGTAGTGCGCGCCCAGGCCACCGGTGAACAGCCCGTAGCCGTAGGCCACATGCACCGTGTCACCGGGCCGGCCGCCGGCGGCGCGGATCGATCGCGCCATCAACGCGGCCCAGGTGTCGAGGTCCTGCTCGGTGTACCCGACGACCGTCGGCCGGCCGGTCGTGCCCGACGACGCGTGGACGCGACGCACCTGCGACTTGGGTACCGCGAACATGCCGAACGGGTAGTTGTCGCGCAGATCAGCCTTTGTGGTGAAGGGGAATCGGGCGACGTCCGCCAGGCTGGTGCAGTCGTCCGGGCTCACGCCGGCCGCGTCGAACGCCGCTCGGTCGTGCGGGACGTTGTCGTACGCGTGCCGCCGCGTCCCCCGCAACCGGTCGAGCTGCAGCGCGCGCCGCTCGTCGGCGCCCATGCGCTCGGCGGCGTCGAGGATTTCGGGCGCGGGCGGCTCGGCGAGTCGGGTCACGGCTGCTCCCTCAACGTGCGGCTGGTGCCGCGGAACTCGGCGATCACGGCGCCGGACTCGATCTCGTCGCGCCACACCGTCACGTCGTAGATGCCGCTACGGCCGTAGCGGGTCCGCTCGACGGCGCGGGCGTACAGCACGTCGCCCTCGCGCGCGGACGCGACGAACGCGATGTCGGCGCCGGCAGCGACCGTGACCGGCCCGTGGCTGTTGCAGGCGCACGCGAACGCGGTGTCGGCCACTGCGAAGACGAACGCGCCGTGCGCGATGCCGTGGCCGTTGACCATGTCCGGACCGACGGCCATCCGGGTCGTGGCGGTTCCGGTGTCGACGCCGATCAGTTCGATGCCGAGCGCGCGCGACGCGGCGTCCGCGTCCATCATCCGGTCGACCGCGTCCATGAATATGCCGCATCCCCTTGATTCCTGACCGAATGGTCGGTAAATAATGGAGCCAGAGTCCTTGGTCCTTGTCAAGGGATCACAGGTGCTGCAGGCGACCCGGGAGATGTGCGGATGACGGTGCTCGAAAGCTACGTCGGCGGCTCGTGGATCGGGGCCGCGGACGGCGCGCCCGTCCATGACGCGGTGACCGGCGAGGAGGTCGTCCGGGTCAGTTCCGACGGGGTCGACTTCGCCGCCGCGCTCGAGCACGGCCGTCGGGTCGGCGGCCCGGCGCTGCGCGAGCTGACCTTCCACGAGCGGGCGGCGCTGTGCAAGGCGATCGGTCTGCTGCTCCGCGAGCACCGCGACGAGCTGTACGCGCTGTCCGCCCGGACCGGCGCGACGCTGGCGGACTCAAGGTTCGACGTCGACGGCGGCATCGGCGCGCTGCTGGCGTACGCGTCCAAGGCCAAGCGCGAGCTGCCCAACGACCGCGTGTACGTCGAGGGCAACGTCGAGCCGCTGGGCAAAGGCGGCACGTTCGTCGGTCAGCATCTGCTGACGCCGCGGCACGGCGTCGCCGTCCAGATCAACGCGTTCAACTTCCCGGTGTGGGGACCGCTGGAGAAGCTCGCGCCGGCGCTGATCGCGGGCGTGCCGTCGTTGATCAAGCCCGCGTCGCAGACCGCGTACCTGACCGAGCGCGTGGTGCGGCTGATCGTCGAGGCCGGGCTGCTGCCGGACGGCGCGCTCCAGTTCGTGGCCGGCGGCGCCGGTGACCTGCTCGATCATCTGGACGAGCAGGATCTACTGTCGTTCACCGGCTCGGCGTCCACTGCTTCGAAACTGCGCACCCACCCGAACGTGGTGGCGCGCGCCGTGCGCTTCAACGCCGAGGCCGACTCGCTGAACTGCTCGATTCTGGGACCGGACGCGGTTCCCGGTTCCGCGGAGTTCGACCTGTTCGTCAAGGCTCTCGTCACCGAGATGACCGTCAAGGCCGGGCAGAAGTGCACGGCGATCCGTCGCGCGTTCGTGCCGCAAGCGCAGCTGGACGCGGTCACCGATGCCGTGATCACCCGGCTGCGCAAGGTGATCGTCGGCAACCCGGCCAACCCGGACGTGCGCATGGGCGCGCTGGTCGGGCTGGAGCAGCGCGAAGAGGTGCGCCGCTCGCTCAAGGCGCTGACTGACGCTGGCCGCATCGTGTTCGGCGACCCGCAGCACGTCGACGTGGTGGACGCCGATGCCGAGCGCGGCGCGTTCATGTCCCCGATCCTGCTGCAGTGCACGGACCTCGAGCGCGACGAGGCCCACAGCGTCGAGGCGTTCGGTCCGGTCTCGACGCTGCTGCCGTACACCTCGACGGCCCAGGTGATCGAGCTTGCCGCGCGCGGACGCGGCAGCCTGGCCGGCTCGATCGTCACCGCCGACCGGGACTTCGCGCGCGACGTCGTGCTCGGCACCGCGCCATGGCACGGCCGCCTGCTGGTGCTCAACGGGACGGACGCTGCGGAATCGACCGGTCACGGCTCGCCGCTTCCCGCCCTCGTCCACGGCGGACCCGGGCGTGCCGGCGGCGGCGAGGAACTCGGCGGCATACGCGCCGTGTTCCATCACCTGCAGCGCACCGCCGTCCAGGCGGACCCGCAGACGCTCACCGCGATCACGGGACGCTGGGTGCCGGGGTCCGAGCGCCGCGGCGGGATTCACCCGTTCCGCAAGCGGCTCGGTGAGCTGCGGAT
Organism: Jatrophihabitantaceae bacterium; assembly: GCA_035656335.1. Taxonomy (GTDB): domain Bacteria; phylum Actinomycetota; class Actinomycetes; order Mycobacteriales; family Jatrophihabitantaceae; genus DASRSS01. The sequence goes on from DASRSS010000200.1 coordinate 12,813, forward strand.
CGGCGACAGCGTCGTCGCCGGTCCGCGTCGGGTGAGCCTGGCCGACATCGAGCACTTCGCCGAGTTCACCGGCGACACGTTCTATGCGCACATGGACGAGGAGGCGGCCGCCGCGAACCCGTTCTTCGACGGGCGGGTGGCGCACGGGTACCTGATCGTCTCGTTCGCCGCGGGGCTGTTCGTCGATCCCGATCCGGGACCCGTCCTAGCCAACTACGGGCTGGAGAACCTGCGCTTCCTCGCGCCGGTGTATCCCGACGACGAGCTGACGATCACCTTGACGTGCAAGCAGATCAGCGCGCGTGACGGCGACTACGGCGAGGTGCGCTGGGACGCCGACGTGACCAAGCCGGACGGTTCGTCCGCCGCCCAGTACGACGTGCTGACCCTGGTGGCCAAATGAGCGACTTCGAGGAACTGATCGCGCGCGAGCAGCGGATCGAGCCGCGCGACGACATGCCGGACGCTTACCGGGCCACGATGATCCGGCAGATCGCGCAGCACGCGCACTCGGAGATCATCGGGATGCAGCCCGAAGGGAAGTGGATCACGAGCGCTCCGTCCTTACGGCGTAAGGCGATTCTGCTCGCCAAGGTGCAGGACGAAGCGGGGCACGGGCTGTACCTGTACTCAGCCGCCGAGACGCTGGGCATCGATCGCGCTGACCTCACCCAGCGGCTGGTGGACGGGCGGCAGAAGTACTCGTCGATCTTCAACTACCCGTCGTTGACGTACGCGGACGTCGGCGTGATCGGTTGGCTCGTCGACGGCGCGGCCATCTGCAACCAGGTGCCGCTGTGCCGCTCGTCCTACGGGCCGTACGCGCGCGCGATGGTGCGCATCTGCAAGGAGGAGTCGTTCCACCAGCGGCAGGGCTACGAACTGCTGCTGACGATGATGCGCGGCTCGCAGGCGCAGCGGGAGATGGTGCAGGACGCGACCAACCGCTGGTGGTGGCCGTCGCTGATGATGTTCGGGCCGCCCGACGCCGATTCGCCGAACACGGCCCAGTCGATGCGCTGGAAGATCAAGCGGCACACCAATGACGAGCTGCGGCAACGGTTCGTCGACATGACCGTCCCGCAAGCCGAGGCACTCGGGGTGAGCCTGCCGGACCCCGCGCTGCGCTGGAACGCCGACCGCGGGTCGTACGACTTCGGCGAGCCGGACTGGGACGAGTTCAAGCGCGTGATCAGCGGGCAGGGGCCGTGTAACGCCGAGCGCATCGCACATCGCCGCGCCGCGCTCGACGACGGCGCCTGGGTCCGCGAAGCCGCCGCCGCCCACGCCGCCAAGTCCCGCTTTCCACCTTTCAGCGGCGTAAATCGGCCCGAATCACCCCGCTCAAAGGTGGAAAGCACATGACTGTGGACGCGAGCTGGCCGTTGTGGGAGGTGTTCGTGCGCGGGAAGCGGGGGCTCAACCACGTGCACGTCGGATCGCTGCACGCGGCCGACGCGGACATGGCGCTGCACCACGCGCGCGACCTGTACACCCGCCGCAATGAGGGCGTGAGCATCTGGGTGGTGCGCGCGGCGGACATCACCGCGTCCAGCCCGGACGAGAAGGACGCGTTCTTCGCGCCGAGCGGCGACAAGGTCTACCGGCACCCGACCTTCTACGCCATCCCCGACGACGTCCCGCACATCTAGCGACCCCTGACCGACGAGAGGCTTGCGTGCCACCACACGAGGACGAGAACGCGTACGAGTCGTTGGCCGTTGCCGCCGGCGATCCGTACGCCGGCGAGCGCTGGGCGTTCGGCACCGGCTTCGACGATCCCCTGGCCGGCGTCGACACGACGGTGCCCCCCGGAGTGGACGCTCGCGCGCTGGCCCGCGAGTGCTTGGCGCTGGGCGACGACGGGCTGATCCTGTCGCAGCGCCTGGCGCTGTGGGTGAGCAACGCGCACGAGCTCGAGGACGAGGTGGCGCTCGCGAACATCGCCCTCGACCTGCTCGGCCAGGCGCGGCTCCTGCTGGCCCGCGCCGCGCAGGCCGACGCGTCGCTGCGTCCACCGAACGCGCCGGCACACATCCCGGACGAGGACGCCCTGGCCTACTGGCGCGACGCCCCGCAGTTCACCAACGTCTGGCTCGCCGAACTGGACGACGAGCACGACTTCGCCAAGTGCGTCGCCCGGCTGTTCGTCCTCTCGACATGGCGGCTGGCGGTGCTGACGCGCCTGGTCGGCTCGCCGGACCCCGTGCTCTCCGCCATCGCCGCCAAGGCGGTCGCCGAGCTCAGCTACCACCGCGAGTACGCCGCCGGCTGGGTGATCCGGCTCGGCGACGGCACCGACCTGTCGCACGCGCGCATGCACGACGCGATGGCCTGGGCGTGGTTCCGCCATTTCGAGCTGTTCCAGATCAGTGACGGCGACGTCTGCGGCGAGGTGTCGACGGTCGTTGACCAGGTGCGCGCCGCGGCGAGGCTGACCAAGCGCGAGCGTCGCTGTCCGGCTCGTCCGTGGTCGGGCCGCAGCGGCGAGCACACCGATGCCCTCGTGGCGCTGCTGGCTGAGCTGCAGTCCGTGGCGCGCGCGAACCCGGAGGCGACGTGGTGACCGTTGGCCCCGTTGCAGGGCGAAACGCCGCGCAATCGCCTGCTACGGGGCCAACAGTGGACGGGGCGCGGGCGGTTGCGGAGACGGTCACCGATCCGGAGTTGCCGATGCTGACCCTGCACGACCTCGGCGTGCTCCGCGATGTCCACCTCCAGGACGACGGCACGCTCGTCGTCGGTATCACGCCCACCTACTCCGGCTGCCCGGCGATGGCCGAGATGCGCGCCGACCTGTCCCGCGCCCTGCACGCGGCCGGCTTTGCCGACGTCGAGGTCCGCACCGTGCTCAGCCCGCCGTGGACCACCGACGACGTCACCCCGCGCGGCCGGCAGGTGCTCGCCGAACACGGCATCGCGCCGCCCGGCCCGGCACCGCGGCGCGCGCCCGGCCCCGTCCCGCTCACGCTCGGCGCCCGCCGCCCCAACGTCTCGTGCCCGCAGTGCGGGTCGCGCGACACCGTCGAGACCTCGCGCTTCGGCTCGACCGCGTGCAAGGCGCTCTACCGGTGCCGCTCATGCGCCGAGCCGTTCGAGCACGTCAAGGCGATCTGATGGCCGCCACGTCGTTCGCGCCGCTGCGCGTCGCGCGCGTCGAACCGCTCACCGACGACTCGGTCGCGGTCACGTTCGACGTCCCGGACGAGCTGGCCGAGCACTATGCGTTCCGCCCCGGCCAGTCGCTGACGCTGCGCCGCCTGATCGACGGACGCGACGAGCGCCGGTCCTACTCGATCTGCGCACCGGCCGGCGCCGCCCCGCGCATCGCGGTGCGCGAGGTCGCCGGCGGCGCGGTGTCCGGCTGGCTGGTGCGCGCCCTCAAGCCTGGCGACGTCGTGGACGTGCTCCCGCCCGCCGGACTGTTCACAGCTGACGTCTCGACCGCGGCCAGGCACGTGCTGATCGCGGCAGGCTCCGGCATCACCCCGATGATGTCGATCGCCGCGTCCGTCCTCGCCGGCAACGCGGGCAGCACGGTCACGTTGATCTACGGCAACCGCCGCAGCGACACCGTGATGTTCGCCGACGAGCTCGCTGACCTGAAGGACCGCTACCCGGCCCGGCTGCAGCTGCTGCACGTGCTCAGCCGCGAGCCGCGCGAGTGCGACGTGCTCAGCGGACGGTTGGACGCCGACCGGCTGGGCACCCTGGCGGACGAGCTGGTCGCCGTCGACCAGGTCGACCACTTCTGGCTGTGCGGACCGTTCGGCATGGTCGATACCGCACGCACCCTGCTGCTCGCGCGCGGCGTCGACACCAAGCGCGTGCACCGCGAGCTGTTCTACGTCGAGGACACCGCGCCACCGCCGGCGGTGCACGCCGACGCGGCGCCCACCGGTCCGACGGCGCAGGTGACGATCCTGCTGGACGGTCGGGCCACCACGCTGGCGCTGCCCTGCGACGTCCCGATCCTGGACGCCGCGCAGCGCGTCCGCACCGACCTGCCGTTCGCGTGCAAAGGCGGCGTGTGCGGAACCTGCCGCGCGCGCGTGACGTCCGGCGAGGTTCGGATGCGCCGCAACTTCGCGCTGGAGGACGAGGAGCTCGACGCTGGGTTCGTGCTCACCTGCCAGGCGCTGCCGGTGAGCGACGCGGTCACCGTCGACTACGACGCCTGACCTGCCGGCCCGGTCAGCCGCCGAACGCGCTCAGCCGCCGAGGAACTCGCGGGCCAGCTTCTTCGGCGCGCGCGCCAGCCACGCGTCGACCACCAGCTCGTGCAACTCCTCGTCGCTGATCGCGTCCAGCCGCGCCAGCACCGCTGGGTATCCGGTGAAGTGCGGCGTGGTGAAGTAGACGTCCGGCTGGTCGGCGATCAGGGCGAACTTGGCGCCCTCGTCCTCGGTTCGCGCGCCGAGGATCGGTCCGTCCGGCGCGTCCGCACCCAGCGCGGCGAGGTCGCTCTTGCGCAGCGGACGCGCCCAGACGAACAGCTTGTCGCCGACGCACCACTGCAGGTTGCCGCGGGACTCGCGCTCGCTGGTGTCGGGCAGCGCCAGCGCGAGCTGCCGCACGTCGTCCCAGCCAGCCATGGAACTGAACGTTACGCAGGTCAGACGATGGCGGCCAGCGTCTCCAGCGCCTTGCGGATCTCCGGCGGCACGGGCACCGGCCGGCGCTCGTCCCGCGACACGTACACGTGCACGAACCGGCCGGCCGCGACGGGCGACTCCGCGCTGCCGAATAGTGCGATCTGGTACACCACGCTGGACGTGCCCAGGTTCTCCAGCGCGATGCCGGCCGTCACCGTCTCGGGGAAGCGGAGCTCGGCGAAGTAGCGGCACGACGTCTCGACGACGAGGCCGACCGCAGGCAGGGTGCGGATGTCGACGCCGGACGCCGACATCAGCCAGCCGTTCACGGCGGTGTCGAACAGCTCGTAGTGCACGACGTTGTTGATGTGCCCGTAGGTGTCCTCGTCCGACCATCGCGTCTGCAGCGAGCGCAGCACTGGGAAGTCCGTCCGCCGTAGCTGCTTCTGCTCGTCGCCGATCGTCATGCCGACGATCGTGCCATTTCATCGTCCACGAAGCGCGGTAGCGCGGCCCGCAATCCGGCGGCGACCGCGATCGCCAGTCCGATGAACAGCAGCGCGAGCGGCAGCGCCCAGCCGCCGGTGACGTCGTTCAGCACCCCGAACAGCAGCGGCCCGCTGCCAGCGACGATGTACCCGATCGACTGGACGAACGCTGACAGCGCGGCAGTCGTCTCCGCCTCGCGCGAGCGCAGCCCGATCATGGTCAGCGCCAGCGGGAACTGGCCGCTGCCGATGCCGGTGAGCACCATCCATGCCCACGCGCCGCCGACCGGCGCGACGGCCAAGCCCACGTACGCGACCAGGTAGCACACGGTCAGCCAGATCAGCACCGCGCGATGCCGCGACGCGGGCACGCTCGGCACCACCATCGACACCGGGATCGTCATGGCCGACAGCACCGCCACCATCGCGCCGGCCGTCCCGGACGTGACCCCGTGCGCGTCCATGAACTTCGCGAACCAGCCGAACGCGATGTACGCCTGGAACGACTGGAACGCGAAGAAGATCGTCAGGGCCCACGCAGTCGGGCTGCGCACCAGCCGGGTGGCCGCGAGGCCGCGTTGCGCGCCCGCGACCGGACGGTCGTGCCGCAGCGTCGGCAGCCACGGCAGGATCGCCACCGCGCTGAACAGCGCCCACGCGCCCAGCCCGTAGCGCCAGCCGTCACCGCCGGAACCCGACCCGGAGCCGAGCGAGCCGAACGGGACGGTCAGGCCGGCGGCCGCGGTGGTGCCGACGGCGAGCGCGGTCGTGTAGACGGCGGTCATCCGTCCGATGCGGTCGGGGAAGTGCCGCTTCACGAGCGTCGGCAGCAGCACGTTCGCCACCGCGCCGCCGCTGAGCGCGAGCACGCTCAGCAGGATGAACGCCCACACCTGACCGACAACCGCGCGCGCCAGCAGGCCGACGGTCATCGCGGCCAGCGACGCGACGAGCAGCTGGTGCGCGCCGAAGCGGTGCGCCAGCCGGGGCGCCGCCGCGCCGATCAGCGCGAAGCAGATCACCGGCAACGTGGTGATCACGCCGGCGACGCCGCTGGACGTGTGCAGGCCGGCCTGCAGGTCGTCCAGGACGGCACCGACGCTGGTCACCGCCGTGCGCATGGACAGCCCGGTCAGCGCGAGTGCCACCACCAGCAGCGGGCCGAAGCGGTGCGAGTGCGCCGCGGGCACCTCGGTACTCAGGATGTGCTGCTCCCACGCCACAGGTCGATGCCGCCCTCGACGGCGTGCGCGTCGATCTCGGCGAGCTCGTCCGCGCTGAACTCGAGGTTGTCCAGCGCGCCGAGGCTGTCGTCCACCTGCCTGACGCTGGACGCGCCGATGACCAGGGACGTGACCCGCTCGTCACGCAGCGCCCACGACAGGGCGAGCTGCGCAAGCGACTGACCGCGCCGCTCGGCGATCGCGTTGAGCGCGCGGATGTGCGTCAGGTTCTGCTCGGACAGCATGTCGGCCGACAGCGAGTCGTTGCGGGCCATACGCGAGTCCTCCGGCACCCCGTTGAGGTAGCGCGACGTCAACATGCCTTGTGCCAAAGGCGAAAACGCGATGCAGCCGGCGCCGACCTCTTCCAGCGCGTCCAGCAGGCCGCCTTCGATCCAGCGGTTCAGCATCGAGTAGGACGGCTGGTGGATGAGCAGCGGCGTGCCCAGCTCGCGCAGGATCGCGGCGGCCTCGCGCGTGCGCTCGGGGGAGTAGGACGAGATGCCGGCGTACAGCGCGCGTCCGGAGCGGACCGCGGTGTCCAGCGCGCTCATGGTCTCCTCGAGCGGGGTGTCCGGGTCGAAGCGGTGCGAGTAGAAGACGTCGACGTAGTCCAGTCCCATGCGGGCCAGCGACTGGTCGAGCGAGGCGAGCAGGTACTTGCGCGAACCGAGGTCGCCGTACGGGCCGGGCCACATGTCCCAGCCGGCCTTGGTGGAGATGAACAGCTCGTCGCGGTAGGGCTTGAAGTCGCTGGCCAGCACGCGTCCGAAGTTCGCCTCGGCGCTGCCGTACGGCGGGCCGTAGTTGTTCGCCAGGTCGAAGTGGGTGATGCCGCGGTCGAAGGCGCGGCGCAGGATCGCGCGCTGCGAGTCCAGCGAACGGTCGTCGCCGAAGTTATGCCACAGCCCGAGGGAGAGCAGTGGCAGGCGGATGCCGCTGCGTCCGCAGCGGCGGTAGGTCATCGAGTCGTAGCGGTCAGCCGCGGCGGAGTAGGTCACGTGGAGCAATTCTGCCTGACGCGTTGTCAGTCGCTCAGGCGCACCGGGGCCACGTCGACCTTGCACCCGCGCAGCTGGAACGGACGCGTCAGCTTGCCCCCGGCGGCCCCGTTCGGCGCGGTGACCTCGATCGTGTCCGACAGCGCCGCGTTGCAGCTCGAGTGGTCGGTGAGGCGCGACTCCGCCTGGTCGCCGGGCGCGAGCCGGACCGCCTGGGCCACCGTGCCGGACTGCGGCGTGCCGGTCACCAGCGTGCTGCCCTGGTGCAGCAGGACGACCGTCGGGTAGCCGGAGATCGAGCACGCCTTCGTCGAGTCGTTCACGAACGTCACCGCGGCGATCTCGGCCTGCTGGACGGCGCCGCCCGGCAGCACACGGATCGTCAGGTTCGTGCAGGTGTTCCCCGACCGCGCGGGAGTGCTCGTCGGCCGGGATGCCGGCGTCGTGGGCGCGGTGGTCGTCGGCGCTGTGCTGGTCGGTTGCGTCGGCGGCGCCGGGGGAGTGCTGGTCACGACCGCGCTGCTCGTGCCGTCCGCCGCCGGGGTGCTGCCGGTGGCGCAGCCGGCAAGCAGCGCGACTGCCGCCAGCGCCCCGGCAAGTGCCGGCTTGGCCCCGCTGCAGGCTGCCGCGCGGCGTGTCGCCCTGCTACGGGGCCAACACTGCCGGAAGCGGGTCACCGGTCGATCCGCAGGTCCGTCGCGTACGGCAGGCTGTTCACCTTCAGCTGGCTGGCCGACTGCAGTTGGTTCCACAGCTGCTGCCACGCGTAGTTGCCGGTGATGCTGCCGCAGCCGCCACCGGACTGGTCGCACGCGGTCCACTCCGTCAGCGTGCCGCCGAAGTTGATCCGCGGCTGCCCGGCATTGACACCGGTCAGCGAGATGTACTTCCACTGCCGCGGCATCGTGGTGTTGTAGATCTGCGGCAGGTTGATGATCCGCGTCGGTGCGGCCCCGCCGGCCAGCCGGTACAGCCCGCCCATCGTCCAGCCGTTGTTGCAGTGCCGGTTCGGCGCGGTCCACGAGCAGCCGTCCGCCGAACCGTTGAACACGAACGGCGCGGTGGTCGCGCCCAGGTAGCCGTCCAGCCACGACTTGGTGTGTGCGTAGTTGCCGCGGAAGCCCGGCTCGATGTCGTTCGCGCCCGCGATGGTCATACCCGGGTACCGGCTGGCGACGTAGCTGACGATCGGGTCGACGACCTTGTTGGCCCAGTCGCGCCCGGCCGCGTGCGTCACGTCCATGTCGTTGTTCGTGCCGATCGCGATGGTGACCGGCGCGCTGGGCTTCTGCTTGCTGGCGTAGCCGTCGACGTACGCCTTCACGTCCGCGACGAGAGCGCCGTAGCTGACGAAGCGGGTCGTCGCGCTGAGCACCACGCCGCCGTCGTAGCTGTCCTGCCCGCCGATGTCGAGCAGAATCAGGTAGCCGTGCCCGGACGGGTTGTAGTACGCGTCGGTCGCGCCCTCGCTGCGCATCGTCGCCTGCTCGGAAGCCGAGCCGGTGCGGATGTTGCGGATGTAGCGGCTCGTCGACACCGGCGCCGGGGACGTCTGCGGCGGCGGGCTGCTCTGCGTGGTGACGGTCGGGCTGACACCGGACGGCGACGTGCCCGCCACGTTGACGGCCACGACCGAGAACTTGTAGTTGCGGTGCGCCTTGAGTCCCAGCACCGTCGCGGTCGTGTCGTCACCGCTCGCCTTGACGACCACGTTGCCGGGCGAGCTGGTGATCACGTAGCTGCTCGGCGGGGCGCCGCCGTCGCTGGCGGGCGCCGTCCACTGCACGGTCGCGCCGCCGTAGCCGGCGATCGCGCTGACCTGCTGCGGCGCCGAGGCCGGCTTGGGGTGGACGGCGATGATCAGCTCGCAGCCCAGCGACAGGTCCTTGCCGTCGCCGACGTTGACCGCGGTCAGGCAGACGGTGTGCTCGCCCGCGTCCGCGGGGATCGTGATCGAGAAGCCGTGGTCCGCGCCGAAACTCGGGTACTTCGTCGCGATGTCCGGACGGTTCTGGTTGGCCGTTCCGGTCGTCGCGGGCGAACCGTCCAGCGTCGCCGACACCGTGATCGGGGCGGTGGTGCCGCGGTCGAGCGCCCAGCCGGACACGACCAGGTGGGTGTCGTCGCCCTTGGGGCGGCTGAGGTGCTCGAACGCGCCCAGCGGGTCGTGGTTGATCGAGAACGTGCGGCACGTGGGCGCGGAGTCGTGCGTGCCGAAGTCGACGTTGATCCCGGTCACGCAGACGGTGTGCTGGCCCGCGCCTGCGGTCAGGTCGACGCGGAAGTCGTGGTGTGCGCTGCCGAGGTTCGCGGTGCTCGAGCCCGCGGCCTTGCCGTCCAGCGTCAGCGTCGTCGTGATCGGGTCGGACGTGTCCGGGTCGACCGCGGTGCCGTACACCCGCACGCCGTGCACCGTCTGGCGGGTGGCCGTGACCTTAACGGTCGGCGAGAAGTCCAGCGTGATCGACTTGCAGGCCAGCTGCGCGTTCTTGCCCGGGCCGACGTTGGTGCCGTTCACGCAGATCGTGTGCGTACCCTCGGCCAGCTGGTAGGTGGCGCTGAACTGGTGGCCGTTCTTGGTCTTACCCGCCGCGTTCGCGGTGGTGCTGCCGAGCCGCTTGCTGCCGTCGTAGACCGAGACGGCGATGGCCGCGTTCGGCTCGTCCGGGTCGGTGGACCAGCCGCTGACGCGGACGCCGCCGGGGACCTGGGTGAGCGCGGTGATCGCGCCGACCGGGTCGTAGTCGAGGGTGATCGACTTGCAGCCAATGGTCTTGTCGTGCCCCCAGCGGACGTTCTGCGCGATCACGCAGATCTGCGTCGGGCCCTCGGGCAACGGGTGGCGATTGACCGCGAAGCCGTGGCCGCCGTGCGCCTTGCGGTTGGCGACGTGCGCACCGCCCTGCTGCACCCCGTTCGCGGTCATCGTCACGGTGATCGGCTTGTTCGGCGTGTTCGGGTCCCATGCCGCGCCGTAGTACGCGACGCCGCCGGAGATCTGCCGAACGGACGACAGGTAGCCGGACGGCACGTTGTTGTGCGTGACGGTCTTGCAGTTCAGGTGGCTGAACCGGCCGGGGCCGCGGTTGCTCGCGTTCACGCAGATCCGGTGCCTGCCCGGGGGCACGCGCACGACCATGGTGAAGCCGTGGCCGCCGGCGTGCTTGCCGTACCGGGCGGGGACGGCGGGTGTGCTGTCGTTGGCCGAGGTCAACGCGGCCTTCCGGCCGTCGATCAGCGCGTCGACGGTGACCGGTCGGGTCGAGTCGTTGTCGAGCGCCCAGCCGCTGACGCGGTAGTTCCAGGTGGAGACCTGGCGGACGGAGTCGACGTGCCCGTACGGGTTGTGCGACGGCCCGGCCGACGCGGTCGCGCCGGTGACGACGAGTCCGGCGCCCACAGTGGCGGCCGTGGCGAGCAGGGCCAGTCCGATGCGGCGCGTCGAACGGCCGCCGGTGCTGGTTCCGAACATGGTGCTACCTCGGTGATCTGGCGCGACAAGGCACGCCGCACGGCCCGGGACGCTGCCCCCACCACCGGCCGGTGCGCGCCCACCCCCGACGTGGTTCCGGGGGCGGAACGATCAAACCACTGATGATACGGATGTGACAAGAGTGACTGGTGGTGCGACACGCCGTCCGGACCGGGACCTCACCCGGGCAGCGCGTAGTCGGCGAAGCGCTCGCGCAGTGTCTTCTTCGAGAACTTGCCGACACTGGTCTTGGGCACCTCGTCGATGAAGACAACATCGTCCGGCACCCGCCACGAGTTGAGCTTCTCGCGCAGATAGTCGAGCAGCTCGTCGCGGCCGAGCGTCTTGCCGGGCGCGATCACCACGCACGCCAGCGGCCGCTCGCCCCACTTCGGGTGCGCCACCGCGATCACCGCGGCCTCGGCAACCTTGGGGTGGCCCATGATCTCGTTCTCCAGCTCCACCGAGCTGATCCACTCGCCGCCGGACTTGACCAGGTCCTTGGTGCGGTCGACCAGGCGGACGTAGCCCAGCGGTGAGATCGCCGCGACGTCCCCGGTGCGCAGCCAGCCGTCGGCCGAGAACTTCTCACCGGGCTCGTCCGTGCGGTAGTACTGCCGCGCCAGCCAGGGGCCGCGGCACTCGAGCTCGCCGGTGGCCACGTCGTCCCAGGGCAGCTCCGCGCCCGTCTCGGTGTCGATGATCCGCATGTCGACGCCGGGGGGCGCGATGCCGGCGGTCGCGCGGACGTCGGCCTTCTCGTCCTCGGACAGGCCGGCGAACTCCGAGCGGATCGTGCACACCGAGCCGAGCGGCGACATCTCGGTCATGCCCCAGGCCTGGGTGATCGGCAGCCCGATCTTCGCGCGCCACGCCTCGGACAGCGACTTCGGGACGGCCGATCCGCCGCAGACGATCACGCGCAGCGCGGACAGGTCGTGCTGCTCGAGCAGCGGCACCATGCCCATCCAGATCGTCGGCACGCCCGCGGCGACCGTCACGCGCTCGTCCTGCATCAGCCGCAGCAGGCCGGCGGGCGACAGATCCGGACCCGGCATCACGAGCGACGCGCCGCCGAGGAACGCCGCGTACGGCAGGCCCCAGGC
>DASRSS010000201.1:0-3205 GCA_035656335.1 Jatrophihabitantaceae bacterium
GTTGCCGAGCTCGTCCGCCGTGCGCACGACGTGATCGGCGGCGCGGCACCGATCGACGTGCCGCAGCTGGACGAGCGCAGCCGGGTGCTGGCCGAGTCCGGTGAGACCGCGGTCCTTGTGCGGGACGACGAGGTGGTCGTCGCGGTGCCCGACGGTGTCGGCGTGCTGTACCGAACGGCCGGGGTGCTCGCGTTGCAGCTGCTGGACGTGCGGTCGGCGACGATCCGCACGCACGCGGGCATGGCCGTGAACACGTTCGTCGTGGAGCCCCGGTTCGGTCGGGTGCCGGCCGCCGAGACGCTGCGGCGCGAGCTCGGCCGGGTGCTCGCCGGTGACACCGGGCTGGCGGATCGGCTGCGCGCCAAGGAGGCCGCGTACGCCCGGCCGGCCGACCTCGACCGTCCGGCTCCGTCCGTGCACTGGTTCGACGGCGAGGCCAGCGGCGCCACCGTGATCGAGTACCGCGGCGTGGATGCGATCGGGCTGCTCTGTCGCGTGACTGCCGCTCTCGAACGCTGCCAGCTCGACGTGCGGTCGGCGCGGGTATCGTCGCTGGCCGGGACCGTGGTCGACGCGTTCTACGTCACGACGCGGGACGGACGGCCGGTGCCTATCGAGCGACGCGCCGACGTCGAGGCCGAGCTGCGCCGCGCCTGACCCGGCATGCTGGTGCCGTGGCGGGGAAGCGGAGTGCCGGGCTGCTGCTGTTCCGAGTGCGGGACGGCGAGCTCGAGGTGCTGCTGGCGCACATGGGCGGCCCGTTCTGGGCTCGCAAGGACGAGCACGCGTGGTCGATCCCGAAGGGTGAGTACCCGCCGGACGAGGATCCGCTGACGGCGGCGCGGCGCGAGTTCACCGAGGAGCTCGGGGCGCCGCCGCCGGACGGTCCCGTGCTCGAGTTGGGCGAGGTGCGCCAGTCCGGCGGCAAGTCCGTGACGGTCTGGGCGGTCGAGGGCGAGTTCGATCCGGCCGCCGCTGTCAGCAACACGTTCGAGCTGGAATGGCCGCCGCACTCCGGCCGTATGCAGACCTTCCCGGAGGTGGACCGAGTCGCCTGGTTCGACCTCGAGACCGCGCGCGTCAAGGTGGTGGCGGCACAGGCTGCGTTCCTGGACCGGCTGGCGGAGTCGACTGCGTAACTAGCCGCGCTTCAGCCCGTGCAGCGCGGCTTGGCTCAGGCGGCCGGACGGGTATGTGTGCGCCAGAGGTGTATGACGATTTCGCGTTCCAGCGGTGAGGGTGTTCGGCTTCTGGGCAGGGCGGGTGGCCGGCTGGTGTAGCGGTGGCCGGTGGGGGTGATCAGGTCGATGCGTCCGCCCGGGCCGGGGCGGGCTTGCGCTTGTGTCGCGGCCGCCGCGGACTTGAGTTCTTCCAGGGCGCGGATCTGGTCGATCAGCACTGCACCATCGGTCCCGGCAGGTAGATCGCGCAGGACGGAGATCAGCCCCGTGAGCGCGGCAACGCCCGCGTCGAGCTCCGAGACTGATTCGTGCATACATTCGGTTGTAGTCGCGTTCCGTCCGCTGTCAAGGGTTCGGCGACAAGGTTTCCCTTATTTCGTATGCAGATTCCGCCATCATCAAGAGCACGTTGTGGCCGCCCTGGTAGCCATAACCTGCTCTTGATCGACGAGGGGGAGGGGGGCGACTGGAGAACGCCGGAACGGACGGCCGGCAGCGGAAGCTGAGCAGCGACAGGCCGTCCTGCCGTCCTCGCAACCAGCACCAACCGTCGACCATCCGGTCAGCGCGCCGCGAACCTCCGCCGGTACGCGGCCACGGCGAGCGTCAGCGCCAGCAGCAGGATCAGCCCGCCGTCGAAGGCGTGCAGTCCGCCGACCCAGCGGTTGTGGTGTCCGGCGCTGGCCAATCCTTCCTGGGCCACCTCGGTCGTCAGCACCAACAGCAGCGAGCCGAGCATGGTCCATCGCGTGGCCCGGGCGATCAGCGCGAGGATCAGCAGGACTCCGCTGGCGACGCCGAGGTAGTGGCCGAGGTCCTCGTGCGGCGCGAACGGGTGCCGCACGCCGTGATGGGCGAACGCGCCGGCGCCCGCGAGGTAGAGCTGCACAAGGATCGCGAGCGTGAACGCGATGATCAGTACCGCGAACGCGGTGTCGACGCGCCGCCGTGCCGTCGACAGCTCGGCACGCGGCGCCTGCTCGGACGCGGCGTGGGTGGGCGTCGTGGTCATGCGGGTTCGCCTCCTGACGCGATGGTGACGGTGCCGGCGTTGCCGTCTACGGTGACAACCTGGCCGTCGCGCAGGTCGCGCGTCGAGGTAGCCGTGCCGACGACCGCCGGGATCGCGTGCTCGCGCGCCACGATCGCCGCGTGCGAGAGCACGTTGCCGCCGTTGGTGACCAGTGCCCCGGCGACGCCGAACAGCAGTGACCAGGCCGGGTCGGTGGTCGGGCAGACGAGGACGTCGCCGGCGCGCACCCGGGCGAAGTCGGCCGGGCCGAGCACCAGCCGCACCGGGCCGGTGTAACTGCCGGGAGACGCGGCCACGCCGGTGAGCACCTCGCCGGCGACCGCGTCCGCCGCTACGACCGGCGGTCGCCGGTGCGCCCGCAGCAGCGCCTCGTTCACCTCGCGTCCGGCGGCGGGCAGCGCGCGCAGGTCCGGCGGCGGCTGCGGCTCGGGACCGTAAAACGGCGGGCCGGGGTTCGCGCGGACGTACGCGCGCTCGGCGCGTGCCTGGGCGACGCTCGCGCGCAGTCCGCCGACCGCGGCGTCAAGCACCGCGTCCGGACGCAGGGCGCCGCGCAGCGCTTCGACCGGCAGTTGGACGGCGTCGTCCGGGCGGTCCAGCACGCCGCGCTCCACCAGCCGCCGCCCGATCTCGATCGCCGACGCGCGCAACAGCCCGCTCGGCATCGACCCGGTCCAGAACGCGCTGTCCTCACGCAGCGGGTAGGCGCGGATCGCCGCGGCAAGCACGCGCTCGAACCGGTCGCGGTCGGCGGCCGGTCGCCCGGACAGCTCGGCCCGCGCCTGCTCGGCCCGCTCGGCGCGGAGCCGGGCGGTGCGCTGTTCGGCGCGCTCCGCAGCGGCGTGGACCGCGCCGCGCAGCAGCGCCGCCAGCGCCCACGGCAGCTCGACGAGAGTCGGCGACCCCGGGTCGTCGTTCACGCAGCACCGCCCGTACCGCGCACACCAGTCGTCGAAGGCGGCGCCGAGCGCCGGATCGATCGCGCGCAGCC
>DASRSS010000202.1:0-4777 GCA_035656335.1 Jatrophihabitantaceae bacterium
ATCATGTGGGCCACAGCCGGGATACTCGCCCTCGCCGACGCGGTGATCACCCGCCACGGCCGCGACAGCATCGGATTCGCCGCCGCCGTCACCGCCCCAACAGCGTGGGCAATCGTGTACCTCGCCGCATGGATCGGCAACGACACCGGCATCCGCGACCTGTGGGTATCCGCCGCGAACTACGCCGGGATCGCGGTCGCCGTGTTCATCGTCGCCGGAATGCCCGACCCCTCCACCCTTCGCCGCGTCTTGCGTGCTACGGGGCGTGAGCAGTGAACGCCGACGTCCTCGGCTGGGTGTTGGGCGGCCTGTTCACCCTCACCGGCGCGATCCTCACTGTTGCTGCCGCCCGCCGCATCAACCGCGCCAAAGCCAAACTCGACGAAGTGTCCGCCTACTCCACCCTCGTCAAGGACCTGCAGGCGGAGATCGGCCGCGTGAGGGCCGAAGCCGAGACGATGCGAGGCGAAGTGGACGCCATGCGCACCGAGCTCGACCGCTCCCACTCCGACAACGCCGGGCTACGACGCCAACTCGCCACCATGAAACGCGCCCTGGACCGGCAGACCCGGCAACTGGCCCGCATGACCGCCCTCCTCGAGCAGCACAACATCCCCATCCCGCAGGAGGCCTGATGAGTCTCGCCGCGCAAGCCCACTTCGGCGACTACACGCCGACCGACTTCGGCTGGCCCCACCAGGTACCCGACCTGGTACCGCTGCAGTTCGACGGCGTCTCCTTCGGCAGCTGCGCCCGTGACGCGCACGGCGTGTTCACCGCACTGCTGACCGAGCTGGTGCCGCACATCAAGGGCGGCCTGCACGCCGGGTCGTGCGGCGCCTACTCGACGACGGACGACCTGCCCGACGGGTCGTGGTCGTTCCACCGGTACGGCATCGCGATCGACGTGAACTGGAACGTCAACAAGATGGGTGTTCCGCGTCCCGCGCGAGGCCGGTACGCGATCCCCCACAAGATCGCCTCCCAGCTCGCCCGCAAGTACGGCTGCGAATACGGCGGCGACTGGACCAACCCGAAGGACTGGATGCATTTCGAGATCCACCTCAGCCCGCAGGTGGCCCGCACCGTCACCACCAACAGCCCCTACGTCCAGGAGGACGACATGAACATCTCCAAGTTTTTCCGTGGCGCGGACAAGAAGCCGCACCAGGTCCGCACGCTCGTGCGTGAGGAGTTGCAGCCGCTGCTGAAGCTCGCCGCCGACATCGACAAGCGGCTCGCCCAGCTACAGGCCGAGCAGGCGAAGTCCGGCACGGTCACCGTCACCCCGACCGACGTCCCCGCCACCCTCCACATCGGGAGCGCCAAGTGAACGCCGCGAGCATCCTCAAGCGGGAACCCGCCCTGGTGCACGCTGCTGTCCTGTGGCTAATCACCAACGTCGGTGCGCTCGTCGTCGAGCAGTGGCATTGGATGGGTGCGCAGGAGTGGTCCTCGTTGACCCGTGCGCTGGTGCCGCTGGTGACGTTCGGCATCGCCGGCCTGGCTGGGCTGCTGCTGCGGCGTGTCGTCACCCCGGCGTGGGACTGGCTCGAACAGCACGAACCGTTGATCGCTGACGCGATCGAAGGCGCGTCCGGCATCGACGTGGACAAGGTGCTCGCCGAAGCAGCCGCGACATTCACCGCCCCCACCACCTCGACCGCTGACACGACAGGAGCCTGACCATGGCCTTGAACGACACCCTGCTGAACATCGGCGCCGATGCGATGGCCACGGCCGCCGCGTACCTGTCGATCCACACCGACGTGCCCGACGCCACCGGGTCGAACGAATCCACTGCGGCGCGTGTCGCGGCGGACTGGCCGTCCGCGTCAGGCTCCGGTGACGTGTCGATCTCCAACAAGTCGTTCACCGGTGGTGCCGCGTCCGGCCCGGCGAAGTACGTCGGCCTGTGGTCGGCGTCCAGCGGCGGCACGTTCTACGGTGCCTACGCGCTCACAGGCGACCAGGCGTTCAACGCCGCCGGACAGTACACGCTCACGTCGCTGACGCTGGACGGCTCGTCGTCCTGACCCGCCGTCCGTCCCGTTCGTGAGGTGGTGACCTGGTGAGCATCGCCTACGGTTCAGGGGGCGCCCAGTCGGCGTTCAGCACCGGCACGAGCGTCGCTGTCCCGTCGGGTTGTGCGGCCGGGGACGTGGTGCTGATCGTCGCGGTCGGCGCCACGAGCGGGCAGACGTTCACCTACCCGTCCGGGTTCACACAGAAAGCCGTCGCGACCTCGGGCGCGGTGACGCTCACCGTCGCATGGAAGCGGCTTACCGGCGCAGACTCCGGGAACTACACGATGTCGTCGTCGGCGTCGTTCACGGCGCAGGCGCACCGGTTCACCGGGGCGATCAGCACGGGTGACCCGTTCCGGCAGGCCCCGGACTGTGAAGCCAGCTCACCGTCCGAACCGGACACGTCCCTGACCGGCGTCCCGGCCGGGGACATGCTGGTGCATCTCGCCGCCACCAACAACGGCAGCCACGCGATCAACACCCCCACCGGGTACACGGCGCAGAACACCAACGGTGCACGGATGGGTGTGCAGACCAAGCTGCAAAGCGTCACCGGCGACACCGGCGCGGTGAACGGTGGCACGTCCACCGCGTTCAACCCGTTCGCGGCGATGCTGTTCTCGCTGCAGCCGCAGCCAGCTCCGGCAGCCGGTGCAGCCATTGGCACCTACGCCTGGGCGGGCAGCGCCACGGGACGCGCGGTGCACTCCGGCACGGCCACGGCCACGTACTCCTGGGCAGGCGCGGGCGCGGGCGAGACCATAACGCTCGGCTCCGCCGCAGGCAGCTGGGCAACCGCAGGGGCAGCAGCGGGCACCTCCACGCACGCCGGCACCGCGACGGTTCGGACCGCCTGGACCGGCGCCGCAACAGGTGGTATCGACACGACCGGCACCGCGTCCGGGGCGTTCACCTGGACCGGGACAGCTGCCGGCGCGACGCCGACGGTCGGCACCAGCGAAGGATCAGCCACCGGCCGATTCGCGTGGGACGGTGCAGCCGCAGGGGTGAGCAGCCCCGAGGGGTCAGCCGTCGCCGGTTATGGATGGACCGGGTCAGCGGCCGGCATCGTCCCCGAGCGCGGCGACGCCACCGGCAGGTATGCGTGGAGCGGCACCGCAGCAGGCATGAGCGACTACAGCGGGGCCGCTGCAGGCGCTCATGCCTGGATTGGCGCCGCAACTGGGAGCGCGGAGCACCAAGGAGCCGCGTCAGGAGCGGCCACGTGGACCGGCTCAGCGACGGGCAGCGCGCCGAGCGTCGACGAACGCGACGGAGCAGCGGCCGGAACCTACCACTGGTCAGGGGCCGCGGTCGGCGCGTCCACGCATGCCAGCGTCACCACCGGCACCTACGCCTGGCGCGGGTCGGCGTCGGGCCGCAGCCAACCCCAGGGCGCCGCGACCGTCCGCTACGGCTGGCACGCCACCGCGACCGGGCAGGGCGACTACAGCGGCACCGCTGGAGGCGGCTACGGCTGGACCGGGGCAGCGGCCGGACGAGCCAACCCCGTGCTCACGCCACCGAAACGCATCGCCACCATCCCCGCCGAGGTGCGTGTCGCCGTCATCCCGGCCGACAACCGAACCCGCCCGGTGCCCGCAGAGAACCGCGTCTTGGAGGCCACGTGACCAGCTGGATCAAAGACCCCGACGCTGTCCTGGACTACCAGATCGACTGGTCGGCGTGGCTCGACGGCGACACCATCGTCACGTCGGTGTGGATCGTCCCGGACGGGATCGTGAAGGACTCCGACTCGCATACTGACACGGCCGCCACCATCTGGCTGTCCGGCGGCACCATCGACAAGACGTACCGGGTGACGAACCGGATCACGACCGCTGCGGGCCGCACCGACGACCGCACCGAGCCCGTCACCATCCGAGACCGGTAACCGCGCGCAGCCCACGTGCTGCCGACCGCGCCCCTCGCGCCTGAGCCACGAGCTCGGACGCGAGGGGCGCTCTTTGCTATGCCGCCGAGCGGCGCTGACGGAGCCGTCGCGCACGTACGCGCCGCAACCGATTCACCAGCTCGGGGAACTCGGCCGCGGCGGTCGGGTTGTCCAGGAGGCGGTTCAGGCGCTGGAAGAACGCCACCGGGGACAGCCCGAGTTCGTCGCGGATCGCCTGCTCACGCGACCCGGGCGCGAGGTAGAAGCGGTCTGCGATGTCCAGCACGAGATGGTCGTTGTCGTTCATGGCCGCGACGCTACGGGCCGGGTGCGACAGTTCGGAACGGCAGTGATAACAGGCATCAGTCACCGTCGTGACTAGTGCGTGAACTCACCCAGCTGCCAGGAGCCGCGCACCCGCACCGTCGACAACGGCCGACCGGGCACCACATCCACCCGACCGAGCAGCTTGCGTAGCCCCGCGCGCAGGTGCTCCAACGGCATCTCGTCCCAGTCCCGCGCCAGGTCCACCGCGATCTTCCCCGGTTCACCCTCCAGCGACTCCGCGCGCGCCACGCTGGCACGCTCGGACAGCACCTGGCGCTCGGCGAGCATCTCCGTCCGTGCGGCGTCGTAGATCGACCGCGGCATCTCCCGGTCCGCCGCCCGGTTCGCCTCCAGCCGGATCAGCGCCTTGTCCACTTCGACGATCTCCCGCTCGATCGCCTTCGCGTCCTGCCGCCGCCGTGCCGCGCGCGCAGCCGTCAACAGCGCGGCATCCGTGCTCGCCGTCGCGTCCGCCGCGAACCGCTCCACCCACGCCCGCACCTCGGTCTCGACGACCTGCATCGTCACG
>DASRSS010000203.1:0-5272 GCA_035656335.1 Jatrophihabitantaceae bacterium
CGCGCATGCGCGGCCCTGCCGTGGCTCGATCGAGGTGACCGGGTCGCCGATCCGGATGGCCGCGCCGTACGACGTGAGGCGCTGCGCGAGGGTTTCGCTGAGCCGGCCGCTGCCACCGCGCGGGCGGCCGGCGCGCTGCAGCGTGAACAACGCGGCGGTCCCCGCCATGGGCGCCGTGCCCACCGCGTGCGGCGGCGGGCCGGACTGCGCCGCCCACCATCCCAGCGCGGCTCGTAGCCGCGGGTCGTCGAAGCGTCGGGCCAGCAGCGATTCGGCCGGCTCGAGAAAGGAGTGAACGACGTTGCCGGCGGAGCCGCGCTCACCCTTGAGCAACGACAGGCCGCGGCGCCCGAGCGCCGGCACGGTCGGGGGCTGTGCGGCGACGTCGAGGAACCACCGCATGCGGGGCGTCCACTCCTCGATGAAGTCCCGGTAGGCCTGCGCGTCACGCGGGCCGCACGCCGCCTCGATCGAGGTGCAGGTCTCGTCGAGGTCGCCGGAGAACCGCAGCGGACCGTCGCGATGCGGAAGCACGCCCCACGGCTCGACGTCGTCGTAGGCGAGCCCGAGCTCGTGCAGCCGCAGGTCCTCGGCGATGCCGGTGTGGCGCACCATCACGTGCACGCTGGAGCCGCGGTCGACCCGCACGCCCGGCCAGCGCTCGACGGTCGACACCGCGCCGCCGACCACGTGGTCGCGCTCGATGACCTCGACGTCCAGGCCGGCGCGCGCGAGGTAGCAGGCAGCGACCAGCCCGTTGTGGCCGGCGCCGACCACAACGACGTCGCGGCGCATTACAGGTCGATGCCCATGATCGCGTAGCGCTCCGAGCTACCCGGGAAGTAGAAGCCGCACAGCAGGTCGGCGAAGCCGACCGAGCGGTACAGCCGCCGGGCGGGGGAGTCGGTGTCCGGGGTCGACAGCACCGCGTGCCGGGCGCTCGCGCGCGAAAGCACGTCGGCGAGCAGGTGCCGCCCGAGTCCGCCGCCCTGGTGCTCCGGCAGGACGTGCAGCTCGGCGAGCTCGAAGCTGTCGCGCAGCCAGCGTTTCGTGCCGTCCCGCCCGAGGGCCTGCGCGACGGTGTCGTGCCACCACTGCCCGCCGGCCCCGAGATAGCCGTAGCCGAAGCCCACGAGCGCGCCTGCGGTGGCGTCGTCGTTGTCCTCGTCCCCGGTGCCGTCGAAGGCCGCGGCGCCGACGAACCCCGGGTACCCGGTGTGGCCGGCGATGATCTCCCGGCGTTGTACGACGACCTCCGGCGGCCGGCGCATCGCGGCGCCGTACACCGACGCGGCCGATCCGGCCAGCGTCCGCATGCGCGACGCGTCGAGCCGGACCAGTCGGGTCATGGCTGTCCCGGCGCGGTCATGGCCGGGCGGCGACGTCGGCCGGTCGTCCGCCGGTGACCCGGACCAGCTCGTCGTAGGTCGTGGGGAACACGGCGTGTGGCGTGCCCGCCGCGGCCCACACCACATCGAACGACGCGAGGTGTTCGTCGACGACCGTGGTCAGCGGCTGCGGATGGCCGACCGGCGCGACGCCGCCGATCGGGAAGCCGGTCGCGTAGCGCACCAGCTCGGCGTCCGCGCGCTTCACCGAGTCGGTGCCGAGGACGTCGGCGATCTTCGTGGTGTCGACCTGGTGGTCGCCACTGGCCAGGACCAGGACGGCGGCGCCGTCGCTGGCGAAGACCAGTGACTTCACGATCGCCCCGATCGGCACGCCCAACGCCTGCGCGGCCTCGGCGGCGGTCCGCGCCGAGTCGTCGAGCTCGCGGATCTCGCCGGTGGCCCCGCCGGCGCGCAGCGCCGCCTCGACCCGCTGGGCGTTCTGGTGCACGTCGCGCTCCTTTTGTGCTGCCGGCTTGTGCTGCCGGCATTCGGTCGGAACGTAACGCACGCACCCTCGACCGCTTGACTCCGCCAGTTCTCGAACGTATGTTCGAAACATGACAACGCTGATGGAAGCGCCGCTTCGGCCGGCGGTGCGGGACGCGGCCCCGGCGGTGCCGGCGAATGCCTACCGCATGCTGGTCGCGGCGCGCCGCGCGTTGGCCGAGGCCGAGCAGGCCCGCGACGCCGCCGAGCGCTATGCCGAGGCGCACCTGTCCGCGTTGCGCGCCGCTGCCGCAGTGCTGGCCGCCAACGCGCGCCCCGAAGCCGGCCGGCGGCCGCGGCCGACGAGTGTGTGGACCTTGCTGGTCCGGGTCGCCCCCGAGCTGGCCGAATGGTCCGAGTTCTTCGCGGCCGGCGCGGACAAGCGGGTGGCCGCGCAGGCCGGGCTGCGCGGTGCGGTGACCGCGCGCGAGGCCGACGACCTGGTGCGTGACGCCCGGCTGTTCCTCGACCTGGTCGCGGCCCGGCTCGGCGCGCCCGGCGCCGGCCAGCCGATG
This sequence comes from Jatrophihabitantaceae bacterium, assembly GCA_035656335.1. GTDB lineage: Bacteria > Actinomycetota > Actinomycetes > Mycobacteriales > Jatrophihabitantaceae > DASRSS01. The sequence continues at coordinate 2,393 of DASRSS010000203.1, forward strand.
CTGCCGCTCGCCTGAGGCGAGCCCTGACGGTTGGGGGACACTAGCCGGCATGTCGGCGGACCGCAGGACGCAGCGCAACCCGGCGCGCACCGCGGTGCTCTGGGAGGTGCTGCGCGCGGCGTTCGCCGCGTTCCCGGCCCCACCGGACCAGGTCAGCATCCTCGACGTCGGCGGCGGCACCGGAGGTTTCGCGGTACCGCTCGCCGAGCTCGGCTACTCGCTGACCGTCGTCGACCCCAGCCCGGACTCACTCGCGGCGCTCGAACGCCGAGCATCCGAGGCCGGGGTCGCGGACCGGGTGCGGGCCAGGCAGGGCGACGCGACCGACGTGGTCTCGCTGCTCGGCGCCGAGTCGTTCGTCGCCGTGCTGTGCCACAGCGTGCTCGAGGTGGTCGACGACCCGCGGGTCGCCCTGCAGGCACTGGTCCAGGTGCTCCGGCCGGGCGGGATGGCCAGCGTCCTCGTCGCCAACCGGGTTGCGGCGACGCTGGCGAGGGTCGCGTCGGGTCGGCTGCACGAAGCCCGCGACATGCTGGCCAGCGACGACGGGGTCGGCGGCGCCGCGGATCCGGTGCGGCGCCGGTTCACCGTCGACGGGGTGGGCCGGTTGGTTGCGGAGGCGGGGCTGCGTCCGGTCAGCGTGCACGGGGTGCGGATCTTCGCCGACAGCGCGCCGGCCGCCGTGCTGGAAGGCGATGTGGCGGCGGCCGAGGACCTGGTCGCGCTCGAGCACGCGGTTGCCACGGATCCGGCGTACCTGCCGGTCGCGACGTCGCTGCACGTCCTGGCCGAGAAACCCCAATGAACAGCGGACGGCTCTCGGGCGGATCGGAGGACGTCGGTTGAGCCGTCGGCAGCTGGAGCGGGTCCGCCCGGTCGACCTGCCCGGCGACGACACCGGCTGCACGATCCTGCACGCCGACATGGACGCGTTCTACGCGAGTGTCGAGTTGCGCCGCGACCCCAGCCTCGAGGGCAAGCCGGTCGTCGTCGGCCATCCCGGTGGGCGCTCGGTCGTCCTCGCCGCGACCTATGAGGCGCGTGCCTTCGGCGTGCACAGCGCCATGCCGATGGCGCAGGCCATGCGCCGGTGCGCCGGGCTGGTCGTCGTCGCACCCGATCACGCGGCCTACGCCGAGGCGTCGAAGCAGGTCATGGCGGTGTTCCGGTCGGTCACCCCGCAGGTCGAGCCGCTCGCGCTGGACGAGGCGTTTATCGACGTGTCGGGCGCGGTGCGGCGGATGGGCAGTCCGCGGCGGATCGCCGTACACATCCGGGAACGGATCGCCGCCGAGCAGAACCTGCCCTGCTCGATCGGGGTCGCGGCGACGAAGTTCGTCGCCAAGCTGGCGTCGTCGCACGCCAAGCCGGACGGGCTGCTGGTGGTGCCGAAGCAGTCGACGCTCGCGTTCCTGCATCCGCTGCCGGTCGGCGCGTTGTGGGGAGTCGGCGACAAGACCGAGGAGGCGCTGACCCGGATCGGCCTGCGCACGATCGGCGACATCGCAGCCACGCCGGTCAGCACCCTGATCCACACCGTCGGGAAGGCCGCGGGCGCCCATCTGCACGCGCTCGCCAACGGCGAGGACCCGCGGCGGGTGGTCGCGGACGAGCCGGACCGCACGATCGGTGCGGAGGAGACGTTCGCGCGCGACATCGCCGACCGGGACGGCATCCTGCGCGAGCTGCTGCGGCTGGCCGAACGCTGTGCCGAGCGGCTGCGGGCCAGCGGCCAGGTCGGCCGGACCGTGGCGATCAAGGTACGGTTCACCGACTTCCGGACGATCAGCCGCTCCCGCACCCTCAGCCAGCACACCGACGTCGCGCACCTGATCTACACGACGGCGGCGCAGCTCTACGACGCCCTCGACATCGACGGCACCCCGCTGCGCCTGGTCGGCGTGCGGATGGAGGGACTGGCGAAGGCGAAGGAGACTCCGCAGCAGCTCACCCTCACGGGGGACTCGGAGGAGTGGCGCGCCGCCGAGCAGGCGGTCGACCGCGTGACGTCGCGGTTCGGGCCCGGCGCGGTCCGCCCCGCCACCCTCGTCAAGCCGCCGGAGCCCGAGTAGCCGCCGCGTCCACATCGCCGCTGGCCGAGGGTTGTGCTGCCCCGTATCCTGGGCTATGCCCACGCGGCGGTCCACGGAAGAGTCAGGGAGGCGTCGTGCCGCTCTCTGATCACGAGCAGCGGCTGCTCGAGCAGATCGAGCAGGCGCTCTACGACGAGGACCCGAAGTTCGCGAAGCTCTATCGCGCCGCGGACGTGCGCAGCCACTACCGCGGTCGAGTGCTCCGGGCGTTGCTCGGGATCCTCGCGGGCATCGCGATGCTGATCGCCGGGGTGATCACCACGCTGATCCCGCTCGGCGTCGGCGGGTTCGTGGTGATGCTCGCCAGCGCGTCGTACGGCATCGCGTCGTGGCAGCGGATGACCGGGCATCGGATTGTCGCGGCCAGCGATCGGCCCAGGTTGCGGCGGCGTCGCGAGCGTGGCGCCGGGGAGCGCCGCGGCGTCGTGCAACGGCTCGAGGAGCGCTGGCAGCGCCGCCAGGACGAGGGGCGCGGCTGAGCGAGCCCACTGAGGGCTTGGTCACATCTTGCGGACGCCGCCGCCGGCGGCGTCTTACGCTGCGCTCGTGTCCGTCTCGGGCCACAACGTCGAGCTGGCCGCCAGGATCGGACGCCGGCTGTGCTGGCGCCTGCCGACGGCGCACCTCGCCGGCGCACTTCTCGCGGCCGGCTCGGGGGCGCTGACCGCAGCGAACATCGAGGGCCAGCCGGGCTTCACCCGCTGGGATGCGCTCACCCTCGCGGGCTACCTGTTGATCACGAGCTCGCTCGGCATGTGGACCGGGCCGAAGGTCTTCTGGCGCGGGA
>DASRSS010000204.1:0-5979 GCA_035656335.1 Jatrophihabitantaceae bacterium
TGGCGATCGGCAAGAAGGGCGAGGTGTTCCGCTCGGTATCCGACCCGCAGGAGTACACGGCCGCGAACTGCCCGCGGTACCCGGGCGCGAGCTCGCCCAGCTGCACCGCGTCGACCGACACCCGTCCGTCCGACGCGGGCGCGTCCGTGCTGACCTCGGGCGACAGCGCCGGATACGGCGGGACGGCGTCGTCCGTCGGCAGCCCGCGCGAGGTGCGCGCGGTGCGCGGCGCGGCCAGCGCGATCACCGGCGTGCCCGCGGCCAAGATCCCCGCGGCGGTCGACCTCGTGCTCGGCCCGCTGCTGCGTGGCACCCCGACGGTGATCATGTGAAGCGGTCCCTCGTCGTCAAGCTCGCGATCTTCGTCGCGGTCGCCGTCACCCTCGGCGTGATGGAGGTCAACACGCTGACCGAGCCGCACGTCGGCACCGCGCACCGCTACCACGCGATCTTCGGCGGCACCGACGGTGTCTCGGGCCTGCAGGTGGGTGACAGCGTGCGGGCCGCGGGCGTCCCGGTGGGCAAGGTGGTCAGCGAGAAGCTGGTCGACGCCTCGCACGTCGACGTCACGTTCACCGCGAACGAGAACCAGCAGCTGACCAGCCACACCTGGGCGGTCGTCCGCTACGCCAACCTGCTCGGCCAGCGCTTCCTCGCGCTGACCCAGAGCGCTGCGGGCGGGACGCCGCTGGCGCACGGCGCGACGATCCCGCAGAACCGCACGCAGCCTGCGCTCAGCCTGACCGCGCTGTTCAACGGTTTCCGCCCGCTGTTCAACGGACTGTCCCCGCAGCAGGTCAACGAGCTGTCGACCGAGATCGTCGGCGTGCTGCAGGGACAGGGGGCCGGCATCGACGACCTGATCAAGCGGACCGCGGACCTCACCGCGAACCTCGCGCAGCGCGACGACACGTTCAACCGCGTCGTCGACAGCCTCAGCTCGCTGCTGGACACCGTCGCGCAGCACGACGACGCGCTGGCGGCGACCGTGACCTCGCTGCACCGGCTGACCGGCGTGCTGCATGCGGACGGCCCCGGCATCCTCGACTCACTCGACTCCGTCGACTCGCTGATCGGAACGGTGGCCGGGCTGTTCGGCAAGCTCGAGGACCACAACCTGCCCGGCGACATCGCGGACCTGAACTCGTACACCGGCACGCTCGCGTCGAACACGGACGCGCTCAACCGGCTCGTGAACGGGTTCGTGACCGCGTTCGGGGACTTCTCGCGGATCAGCCAGAACGGCAACTGGACGAACGTCTACCCCTGCCAGGTGTCCACGGTCACGTACGGCTCGACGCGCATCAGCATGGCCGACGGGCTGGCCGCGCTCACCGACTTCCTCGGCCCGTCGCTCGGCGGCCTGCTGAACAGCCTGGGCCTGGGCACGTCGTCGCTCGCCGCGCTCGCCCTGCCGCTGCCGTTCAAGTTCCCGAACGGCCGCGCGGGCACGTCCACGCAGCAGACCGGAGTCTGTCGATGACCATCCCACGAAGTTCTCTCGCAAAGAACACTCGACAACGTCGCGGGGGCCCCGGATCGAGACTCCCCGAGCTGAAGCCGCTGCGCGAGCGCAACCAGTTGCTGGTGGCGCTCGTCGGCACCGTGCTGGTCGCCGCGGTCGTGCTGGCGTCGCTGAACCTCGACAAGCTCCCGTTCGTGCACCGCACGGTGACGTATCACGCGCAGTTCGCCAACGCGGACGGACTGCGCCCGGGTGACGACGTCCGGGTCGAGGGCATCAGCGTCGGCAAGGTGAACGCGGTCAAGGTCGAGGGCTCGCACGTGCGCGTCGACTTCACCGTGCGCTCCGGACTGCACCTGGGCGGCGCGAGCTCCGCGAGCATCGAGGTGGCCACGGTGCTCGGCGACCTGTTCATGCAGGTGGTGTCCGGCGGCCCGGGCACGCTGCCGTCCGGCGGGACGATCCCGGTCAGCCGGACCACCGTCCCGTACACGTTGCTCGACGCGTTCGACCAGGTTGGCGAGTTCGGCGACCAGACCGACCTGCCCGCGCTGCGCACCTCGCTCAGGACGGTCGCCGCGACCCTGCAGGGCATCGCACCGGACGACGCCCGCGCCGCGCTCAACGGACTGGCGGACGTGTCCCAGACGCTCGCCGGCAAGCAGCAGCAGATCAGCCGCATCCTCACCGCGGCGGCGAGCATCACCGACACGCTGAACAACAACTCTGCCGCGCTGGTGCAGGTACTCGGCCAGAGCAACGAGTTCCTCGCCCTGCTGCGCCGGCGCCAGCAGGTGATCGACAGCCTGCTGCGACACACCGTGCAACTCGGCCGCCAGCTGCGCGAGCTGATCGACCGCAACGGCGCGCAGCTGCAGCCGCTGCTGAGCAACCTGGACAAGGTCGGCCAGGTGCTCGCCGCGGACAAGCAGCAGCTGCAGCAGGCCGTCGTCAACCTCGGCAGCTTCTCGGTCAACATCGCGAACGCGACGGGCTCCGGGCCGTGGCTGGACCTGCTGTCGCCGGTCGCCGTCACGCCGGACAACGTGATCGTCGGCTGCGGCCCGCAACCGGACTCGAAGTCGGGGCCGTGCCAATGACACGCGCGGCCGCCTTCCTGAACCGCCGCGTGCTCGCGGCGGCGCTGATCCTCGCGCTGCTCGTCGCCGCGTCGGTATCGGTCGCGATCATGCTGCTCGGCGGGCCGGGCTCGTACACGGTCACCGCGCGGTTCGTGCAGGCACCGGGGCTGTACGCGCACAACCGCGTGGACATCCTCGGCGTACCCACCGGAACCGTCCGCTCGGTGACACCGAAGCAGGGCTACGTCGAGGTCGTGCTGTCGATCCCGGACGACGTCCGGTTGCCGGCCGGCGTGAAGGCCGTGCTGGTCAACCCGAACCCGGTCAGCGACCGGACGATCGAGCTCGCGCCCGCGTACACCGGCGGCGCGACGCTCGCGCACGGCAGCACGATCCCGCTGTCGCGCACCGCCGTCCCGCTCGAACTCGACCAGGTGTACTCGAGCGTCGACAACCTCGCCAAGGCGCTCGGACCCGGCGGCGCCAACTCCGGTGGCGCGCTGTCGGCCGCGCTGCACGCGCTGGCGCAGCTCGCGGACGGCAACGGGCAGAGCGTCCACCAAGCCATCGACACCATCGCCGCCGCGCTGCCCGCGCTCACGAAGCATCCCGACCAGCTGAAGGACCTGATCAACGGCATCGACCGGCTGACCAGCACGCTCGCCTCGCACAACGACACCATCAACGCGCTCTACGGCAACCTGAGCCGAGCCACCAGCGAGCTCGCCGCCGAGCGGACGACGCTCGCCAGCGCGGTGAGCAACCTGCAGAGCGGGCTGGCCGAGGTCGCCGACTTCCTGCGCACGAACCAGGGACGGATCGGCTCGACGGTCAAGAACCTGACCACGACCGTGTCCGCAGTCATGCAGGAGCAGAACTACCTGATCAAGACGTTCGACACCGCGGCGCTCGGCTTCCAGAACTTCAACAACGCCGTCGACCCGGACGTGCCGTGCGTCGACAAGTCGGGGACCTGTCCCGCGCTGTTCGGCCGGCTCGACCTCACCAAGGACGCGGCGGAAATCGTCAAGCGCTACTGCGGAAACAGCATCGTCTACAGCATGTTGCCGATCATGGCGTACTCGGCGGGCCTCGAGAAGGGCGACCCGCTCGACACCCTGTGCGGCGCGGAGATCGGCCTGCTGCAGAACCAGCCGGGAGCGCCGCAGGCACCGCAGTCGCCGGACCTCGACCTCGGCCACTTCCTGCCGGCCGCGCGGGGGACGCGATGAGGCGCCGTCACGCGGCGCTCGCCGCCGTCCTCCTCGCGACCGCGCCGCTCGCTGCCGGTTGCGGCTTCAGCCTCAACCAGCTGCCGTCCACCGGTGGCGTCTCCGGCCCGACGTACCGGCTCACCGCGCATTTCGACGACGTCTCGGACCTGACCGTCGGCGCGAAGGTCAAGCTGCAAGGCGTCGTGATCGGGCAGGTCGAGGCGATCACGACCAAGAACTACGACGCGGCCGTCGCGATCGACGTGTCCCGCAAGTTCACCCTGCCGGCCGACTCGACGTTCGAGATCCGGTTCACCACACCGCTCGGCGAGGACTACGTCGCGGTCACCGCGCTGAAAGATTCGTCCGGCCCGCCGCTCGGCGACGGTGACTCGGTGAGCGCCCAGCACACCACCGAGGCGCCGACCATCGAGGACACCTTCGCGGCGCTGTCCCTGCTGCTCAACGGCGGCGGCCTGGACAAGCTGCAGGTGATCGTCCGCGAGCTCAGCACCGCGCTGGACGGGCACGTCGGCGCGGCCCGCGACACATTGACCCGGCTACAGCAGGTGATCGGTGACCTCGACGCGCATAAGGGCGACATCGATCACCTGCTCACCGCGATGGACCGGCTGTCCGCCCAGCTCGACCAGCACAGCGGGCTGATCACCACCGCGCTCGAGCAGTTCCCGCAGACGATCGACCTGCTCGCGCAGGACACCGGCCGCATCCGCACGTTGCTCGGCAAGGTCGGCGAGCTCGGCGGCACCGTCAAGGGCCTGCTCGCGCGCGGGCAGCAGGCGTTGCTCAGCGACCTCGACGGACTGCGCCCGACGCTGGACGCGCTGGCGGCCAGCCGCGACTCGCTGATCCCGACGTTCAACTCGCTGATCAAGTTCGGCAACCTGTTCGACCGGGCCACTCCCGGCGACTACCTGAACCTGTTCATCACCGTCCAGGTGCCGTTCGCGATGCCGCCGCAGCACCCGAAGCAACCGGGAGCCACGGTCGCCGCGCCGGCCACGTCGCCGTCGGACGCGATCGCCAGCCTGCTCACCGGGGGGCTGCGATGAGACGGCGCACCGTCGTGCTGCAGCTGCTGGTGTTCGGCGCGATCTCGGTGCTGATCGTCGCCTACACACTGTTCTCGCTGCTGGGCATCACGGTCACCGACAAGCCCTTCTACGTCACCGTGCAGCTGAACACCGGCGGCGGCATCTTCGACGGCGCCGAGGTCGCGTACCGGGGCGTGTCGGTCGGCTCGGTCAGCAGCACCCACCTGAGCACGGACGGCGTCACGCTGCGGCTCAAGGTCGACCACGGCACCCGCATCCCGGTCCGCTCCACCGCGCACATCTACGACCTGTCACCGGTGGGCGAGCAGTACGTCGACCTCGTACCGGACGCGGACGCGGGCACCGATCCGTCCTACCTGCACGGGGGAAGCGTCATCCCCACCGAGCGGACCACGACGCCCCTGCAGATCTCGACGGTCCTCTACGACACCGAGCAGTTCATCGACAGCCTCGACCCTGGCGACCTCGGCGTGCTCGCGCGCGAGGGTGCGAAGGCGTTCGGCGGCACCGGCCCGCAGCTGACCTCGATCCTCGACAACGCCAGCAGCATCCTGAACCAGCTGTCCCAGACGCAGGACGCGACCGAACGCATCCTGGCCAACTCCGCGCTGCTGCTGCAGGGCGCCCGCGCACACGCCGGCGACTTCGACACGTTCGCGTCCGCCCTGCGCGCCCTGTCCGGCACGCTGGCCGCCTCCACGCCGACGATCGAGAAGTTCCTCGACCAGGCGGCGCCCACCACGCAGCTGATCGACACGCTGGTCCGCGACAACGGCTCGGCGATTGGCGTCCTGCTCGGCAACCTCGCCACGCTCAGCCAGATCCAGGTGGCGCGGATCCCGGCGCTCAAGGCGCTGCTGGTGGCGGTGCCGGAGTTCGGCCAGAAGGCGCCCCAGCTGGCCAACGGCGACGCGCTGACCGGCGTGCTGAACTTCAACCTCGACCAGGCTTTGTGCCCGTCCGGGGTTCCGTTGACGAACCCGATCTCCGGCGAGCGCACCCCGCTGAAATCGGTCGGCTGCATCGGCCTTCCGCGCGGCGCCGCGAACGCGCCGCGTCCGTCCGGAGCGACCGGCACGCAGTCCGGCTCGGCCCGCCGGCTGGCGTCCGGCGGCTCCACCCGGGTCGCCGGCTACGACCCG
>DASRSS010000205.1:0-6994 GCA_035656335.1 Jatrophihabitantaceae bacterium
CTCGGCGGCGAGCGCGGACACGGCGCTGAGCGCACCCGGCGCGGACGCGAGCCGCTCGCCGGCCAGGATCACCGCGCCCGGCTGCGCGAGCGCGTCCCGGACGGCGGGGTCGAGGTCACCGAGCGCGGCGGCCTCGCCACCGGGCACGGTCGGCAGCAGCGTGCCACCGAGCTTGCTCAGGCCCTTGGACGCGACCGCCGCCACCGAGTAGACGTGCATGCGCCCGCGGCGGGTGCTCTTGCGCAGCCGCAGGAACACGATCGGCGACTCGTCCTCGGGCTCGAACCCGACGAGCAGCACGACCGGCGCCGCCTCCAGCGACTCGTACGACACGCGCTGCGGCGTGGTGCCCGCAACGTGCGCGGCCAGGAACTCCAGCTCCTCGCGGCTGACCGGGCGGGTGCGGAAGTCGACGTCGTTGGTGCCGAGAGCGACGCGCGCGAACTTCGCGTACGCGTACGCGTCCTCCTCGGTCAGCCGGCCGCCGGGCAGCACGCCGACGCCACCGCGGTCGATCGCCTCACGCAGCCCGGTCGCGGCACGCTCCAGCGCGGCCGGCCAGCTGGTCTCCACCAGCTTGCCGTCGGCGTCGCGCACCATCGGCACGAGCAGCCGGTCGGCCTGCGTGGTGTAGCGGAACGCGAAGCGGCCCTTGTCGCAGTTCCACTCCTCGTTCACCTGCGGGTCGTCGCCGGCGAGGCGGCGGGTGACCTTGCCGCGCCGGAAGTCGGTGCGCAGCGCGCAGCCGGACGCGCAGTGCTCGCAGATCGAGTCCGCCGAGCGCAGGTCGAACGGGCGCGCGCGGAACCGGTACGACGCGCTGGTGAGCGCGCCGACCGGGCAGATCTGCACGGTGTTGCCGCTGTAGTACGACTGGAACGGGACGTCCTCGCTGGTGCTGATCTCCTGCTGCCAGCCGCGGTCGAACATGTCGATGAACGGGTCGCCGGCGATCTCCTGCGAGAACCGCACGCAGCGCAGGCACGAGACACACCGCTCGCGGTCGAGCAGGATGTTCGCGGACACCGCCACCGGCTTCGGCCAGGTGCGCTTGACGTCGCGGAACCGCGAGTCACCGCGTCCGTTGCTCATCGCCTGGTTCTGCAGCGGGCACTCACCGCCCTTGTCGCAGATCGGGCAGTCGAGCGGGTGGTTGATCAGCAGCAGCTCCATCACGCCCTGCTGCGCCTTGTCTGCGACGACCGACGATAGCTGCGTCTTGACGACCATGCCGGGCATCACCGTGGTGGTGCAGGACGCGGCGGGCTTGGGCATGCCGCGTCCGTTGCCCATGTCGGTGACCTCGACCAGGCACTGGCGGCAGGCGCCGGCCGGGTCGAGCAGCGGGTGGTCGCAGAACCGCGGGATCTGGATGCCGAGCTGCTCGGCAGCGCGGATCAGCAGCGTGCCGGGCGGGACCGAGATCTCGAAGCCGTCGATCGTGACGGTGACGAGGTCTTCCTTGTTCTCAACAGATGTCATGACTCAGTGCGCTCCGGCCAGGGTGCGGGATCCCGCGTGCGGGCAGCCGTGGTTCTCGACGTGCGCCACGTACTCGTCGCGGAAGTACTTGATCGAGGACGTGACCGGGCTGGTCGCACCGTCGCCGAGCGCGCAGAACGCCCGGCCGAGGATGTTGTCGGACAGGTCGAGCAGCGTCTCGATGTCCTCGGCGGTGCCGGTGCCGTTCTCCAGCCGCTCGTAGATCGCGATGTACCAGTAGGTGCCCTCGCGGCACGGCGTGCACTTGCCGCACGACTCGTGCGCGTAGAAGTCGCTCCACTTCTTCACCGCGCGCACGACGCAGTCGTCCTCGTCGAAGATCATGATCGCGGACGTGCCGTTCATCGAACCGGCCTTGACTGCCGCGTCGAAGTCCAGCGGCGTGTCCAGGTGCTCGTCGGTGAACAGCGGCGTGGACGAGCCACCCGGCGTCCAGAACTTCAGCGCCTTGCCACGACTCATCCCGCCGGCCATGTCCAGCAGCTCGCGCAGCGTGGTGCCCATCGGCGCCTCGTACTGGCCGGGGTTCTTGACGCGTCCGGACAGCGAGTAGATGCACGGGCCGGGCGAGCCCTCCGGGCCCATCTTCTTGAACCAGCCGGCACCGCCGAGCACGATGTACGGCACGCTCGCGAGCGTGCCGACGTTGTTCACCGTCGTCGGCTTCTGGTACAGGCCGTTGGTCGCGGGGAACGGCGGCTTAAGGCGCGGCTGGCCGCGGCGGCCCTCGAGCGAGTCGAGCAGCGCGGTCTCCTCGCCGCAGATGTACGCGCCGGCACCGGAGTGCACCACGATGTCGCAGTCGAAGCCGGAGCCGAGGATGTTGGTGCCGAGGTAGCCCTTGGCACGAGCCTCCTGGACGGCGGCGGTGACGCGGCGGATCGCGTGGACAGCCTCGCCGCGGATGTAGACGAACGCGCGCGAGGCGTGGATCGCGTAGCAGGCGATGATGATGCCCTCGACCATCGAGTGCGGGTCGTTCATCATCAGCGGCAGGTCACGGCAGGTGCCCGGCTCGCCCTCGTCGGCGTTGACGACCACGTACCGCTGGCCCTGCGGGACACCCTTCGGCTCGGCCACGAAGGACCACTTCATGCCCGTCGGGAAGCCGGCGCCGCCGCGACCGCGCAGGTTCGACTCCTTGACCAGCGCGACGATCTCGTCCGGCTGCATGCCCAGCGCCTTGCGCAGGCCCGCGTAGCCGTCCAGCCGCTCGTAGTTGTCGATCTTCCACGGCTGGTCGGTGCCGAACCGCTTCGTCAGAACGGGAGTGAGACTCACTTGCCCTCCTCACCCTTGTCGTCGCCGGGCTCGGCAGGGTTGGCCGGGTCGGACTCGTGCGTCTGCAGCGGGGCGTCGTGCGCGCTGGTCGGCTGCTGCGACGCGCGCTGCGCCGACGACTCGCCACCCGCGCGGCCACCGTCCTCGACGGCGTACGACGGGGCAGACTCGCCGCGCTGGATCGCGAGCTTGACGCCCGCGTCGGTCGGCTCGCCGCCGGATACCGCGTCCGGGGCCAGCGTCTCGGCGTCGAACAGGCCGGCGATCTGCCGCTCGATCTGCTTGAACGTGCACAGCGGGGCGCCGCGCGTCGGCATCGGCCGGCCGCCGGACTTGAGCTGGTCGACGATGTTGCGCGCGCTGCCGACCGTCTGGTTGTCGAAGTACTCGTAGTTGACGGTCAGCACCGGCGCGTAGTCGCATGCGGCCAGGCACTCGGCGTGCTCGAGCGTGATCGTCCCGTCCGGCGTCGTCTCGTTGTTGCCGATGCCGAGCGTCTCCTTGAGCGCCGCGAAGATCTCGTCGCCGCCGAGCATGCCGCACAGCGTGTTCGTGCAGACGCTGACGAGGTACTCGCCGGTCGGCGTGCGCTTGAACATCGTGTAGAACGTCGCGACTCCGGACACCTGCGCGCGGGTCAGGCCCAGCTGCTCGGCGCAGAACGCGATGCCGTCCGGGGTGATCTGGCCCTCGACCGACTGCACCAGGTGCAGCATCGGCAGCAGCGCCGAGCGCGACTGGCCCTCGGGGTAGCGGGAGATGAGCTCGGCCGCGTCGGCACGGGTCTGCTCGTCGAAGATGCTCGGGTCACCGGGACGCTCCAGGTTGACGACCGTGGTGCGGAAGTTGCTGCGTCCGGCGTGCGCCTTGGTCTCGATGTCCTCGGGCGCCGCCTCGTTGGCGAACGACTGCGTGAACGGCTTGTTGGAAAAAGGGCTGCTCACCGGTCGCAGCCTCCCATCACCGGATCGATGGAGGCGACCGAGGCGATCACGTCGGCGACCATGCCGCCGATCGACATCGTCGCGGTGCCCTGCAGGTTGATGAAGCTCGGCTCACGGAAGTGGACGCGGTACGGCCGCGTGCCGCCGTCGCTGACCACGTGCGCGCCCAGCTCACCGCGCGGCGATTCGATCGCCTGGTACGTCTGGCCCGGCGGGACGCGGAAGCCCTCGGTGACGAGCTTGAAGTGGTGGATCAGCGATTCCATCGACGTCGCCATGATGTGCTGGACGTGCTCGAGCGAGTTGCCCATGCCGTCCGGGCCGAGGCTCAGCTTCGCGGGCCAGGCGATCTTCGGGTCGTCGATCATCGTCGGACCGGGCTCGAGCCGGTCCAGCACCTGCTCGACGATCTTCAGCGACTCCCACATCTCGGCCACGCGCACGACGTAGCGCGACCAGCAGTCGCCGCGGTCGTCCGTCGGTACCTCGAAGTCGAACGTCTCGTAGCCCAGGTACGGCTGCGTCTTGCGCAGGTCCCAGGGCAGGCCCGCGGCGCGCAGGATCGGGCCGGTGATGCCGAGCGCGATGCAGCCCTCGACACCGATCCAGCCGACGTCCTTGAGCCGGTTCACCCAGATCGTCTGACCGGTGAGCAACTTGTCGACGCCGTGCAGCTCCTGGCGCATCTCCTTGACCCAGTCGCGGATCTTCTCGTCGTAGCCCGCGGGCAGGTCCTGCGCGACGCCGCCGGGACGGACGTACGCGTGGTTCATGCGCAGGCCGGTGACGAGCTCGAAGATGTCCAGGCAGCGCTCGCGCGCGCGGAAGCCGTTGGTCATCGCGGTGAGCGCGCCGAGCTCCATGCCGCCGGTCGCCAGCCACACCCAGTGCGACGACAGCCGGTTGATCTCCATCATCAGGATGCGGATCAGCTTGGCGCGCTCGGGGATCTCGACGCCCAGCAGCCGCTCGACGCCGAGGCAGTACGCGGTCTCGTTGAAGAACGGCGACAGGTAGTCGGCCCGGGTCAGGAACGTGACGCCCTGCGTCCAGGTGCGGTACTCGGTGTTCTTCTCGATGCCGGTGTGCAGGTAGCCGATGACGACGCGGGCGTCGGTGACGGTCTCGCCCTCCAGCTCGAGCACCAGCCGCAGCACGCCGTGCGTGGACGGGTGCTGCGGGCCCATGTTGAGGACCATCCGCTCCTCGCCGACGGTGTGGCCGGCCAGGACCTGGTCCCAGTCACCGCCGCTGAGGTTGTAGACGCGGCCCTCGGTCGTCTCGCGGGACGGGGCGTAGGAGTCAGTCACTTGTAGTACCTCCGCTCGTCGGGCGGCGGAATCGTGGCGCCCTTGTACTGCACCGGGACCCCACCGAGCGGGTAGTCCTTGCGTTGCGGGAAGCCATCCCAGTCGTCCGGCATCAGAATCCGGGTCAGCGCGGGATGCCCGTCGAAGACGATCCCGAACATGTCGTACGTCTCGCGCTCCTGCCAGTCCGCGGTCGGGTACAGCGCGGTGATGGACGGGATGTGCGGGTCCTCGACCGTCACCGCGACCTCGACGCGGATGCGGCGGCGGTACGTCATCGAGGTCATGTGGTAGACCGCGTGCAGCCGGTTGGTGGTACCCAGGTAGTCGACGCCGGACACGCTGGAGCACAGCTCGAAGCGCAGGCTCTCGTCGTTGCGCAGCGCGGTCATCACGCCGATCAGGTGCTCGCGCGCGACGTGCAGGGTGAGCTCACCGCGGTCGACGACCACGCGCGTGATCGCCTCGGACGTGCCCGGGTACGCCACGGTGAGCGCGTCCACGACGTCGTCGAAGTAGCTGCCGTACGGGCGTTCGGCCGCGGGCGCCGTCCACGGCGGACGAACCAGGCCGCTGTAGCCGGACGTGTCGCCGGAGCCCATCGGACCGAACATGCCGTGCCGCTCGACGCCGAACGTGGCCTCGTCGGCCGCCGGACCCGTCCGCGCCAGGCGGGCGGCGTCGGGCTCCGTCGCGCTGCGCGACGAGTCGACCGTCGACCGCTCGATCTCGCTCGCGCTCTGGTCGGGGGAAGCGTCGTCGGGTACGGGGCGCTCGGGAGGGGTACCCATGACTACCGCCCGTACCGGTAGGAGGACGGGACGAGCTCGACCTGCTGGTCGGCCAGCCGCTTGGCGCGCTTCGGGCCGAGCGGCTCGTTCATGATCTTGGTGTGCAGCTTGAGCACCGCGTCGATCAGCATCTCCGGACGCGGCGGGCAGCCGGGCAGGTACATGTCGACGGGGACGACGTGGTCGACGCCCTGCACGATCGCGTAGTTGTTGAACATGCCGCCCGAGCTCGCGCACACGCCCATCGCCAGCACCCACTTCGGGTCCGGCATCTGGTCGTAGATCTGCCGCAGCACCGGGGCCATCTTCTGGCTGACGCGCCCGGCGACGATCATCAGATCCGCCTGGCGCGGGGACGGCCGGAACACCTCCATGCCGAACCGGGCCGAGTCGAACCGCGGCGCGCCGAACGTCATCATCTCGATGGCGCAGCAGGCCAGGCCGAACGTCGCCGGCCACAGCGAGGACTTGCGCGTCCAGTTGACCAGCTTCTCGATGCTGGCCAGCAGCACGCCGTCAGGGAGTTTTTCTTCAAGACCCATTGTTCGTCTCCGCGCTCGCTCCGCTCCTCGGGCCGCGGGCGGCCCTGCGATGCTCACTCGCTGTCGACTCAGTCCCCATGGCTAATCCCAGTCCAATCCACCGCGACGCCACACATACGCGTACGCGGCGAACACGGTGACGATGAACAGAATGATCTCCACCAGTCCGAACAGGCCGAGCAGCTTGTTCGCCACCGCGTACGGGTACAGGAAGATCGTTTCGATGTCGAAGACGATGAACAGCATCGCCGTCAGGAAGTACTTGATCGGGAACCGGTGCGGGCCCAGCGGCTGCGGCGTGGGCTCGATGCCGCACTCGTAGAAGTCCAGCTTCGCCCGGTTGTACCGGCGCGGGCCGACGAACGGTGCGATCACCACCGAGAACGTCGCGAAGGCCAGGGCCAGCGCGAACAGGAGCACGATCGGCAGATACGGCGCGAGCATCTAGCGCTGTTCTCCCTTCTGACGCACGACGTCGTGACGCGGTGCAAAGGCTAGTAGGTGCGATCGACACCAACTGAGATAAGGCATGCCTAACGGACCGGCGGGGTGAGCTTGGTGAGGACGTGGATGACGCGGTCGGACAGGTCGGCGCCACCCTTGCTGGGCGGGTCGCTCAGGTT
>DASRSS010000206.1:0-2428 GCA_035656335.1 Jatrophihabitantaceae bacterium
AGCAGAGCTGGAAAGTACGCCGGCAGCGGAACGCACGCGAAGACCAAACTGACCGGCCATCGGGTATGAGCGGAGCTGGGACGTACGACGGCAGCGGAACGCACGCGACGATCAAGCCGCCCGCTGTCGCTGCTCACCCCAGGTACGCACAGCGCAACCGCACCCCGGGTGCGGAACGCGAGTGAAGATCAAAGCGACGTCGTCGCTGCCGACGAGGGCGACCGCAGCCGCCGCCGAGATGGCGCGGATACGTCAGCCCCAGACTTCTGCAGCGGTTTCCACGATCAGCGCGAGCTTGGCCTTCTCCTCGTCCACGGTCAGGTTGTTGCCTTCGACGGTCGAGGAGAAGCCGCATTGACCGGACAGACAGAGCTGGTCGAGCGGCACGTACTTGGCCGCCTCGTCGATGCGCCGCTTGAGGTCGTCCTTGCTTTCCAGTTGCGGACGCTTCGTGGTGACCAGGCCGAGCACGACCTGCTTTCCCGGCGGCACGAACCGCAAGGGTTCGAAACCGCCGGACCGCTCGTCGTCCCACTCGCAGAAGAAGCCGTCGACCTCCAGCCCGCCGAACAGCGCCTCGGCCACGAAGTCGTAGCCGCCCTCCGCCGTCCAGGCGGAGCGGAAGTTGCCGCGGCACATGTGCGTGGTCACGTGCAGGGACTCGGGGCGGCCGGCGAGCGCCGCGTTGATCTGACGGATGTAGCGCTCGTGCTGGTGCTCGGCGTCGCCGCCCTTGGCAGCCAGGTCGGCCCGCTGCGCCGGATCGTTCAAGTACGCAAGCGACGTGTCGTCCAACTGCAGATAGGTACAACCCAGTGCGGCGATCTGCTGCACCTGCTGGGCGTACGCGGCCGACAGATCCGCCCAGAACTCGTCCTCGTCCGGGTAGACGCCGCGGTCGATCGCGGCCGGGCCGCCCCGGTAGTGGACCATGCTCGGCGACGGGATCGTCAGCTTCGGCGTCCCGCTGTTGACGACCGACTTCAGGAACTCGAAGTCTTCGCCGAAGATCGTGTGGTCGAGGCCGATCTTGCCGTCGACCTTCAGCGCGGCGGAGGTGAAGTCGAGCTGCCCCTGCGCATTGCGGAAGTGCACCTCGATCTGTTCGTCGGTGCGGTGAATCCCCTGCAGTTGATAGATGAAGTCCATGTGCCAGGACGTGCGCCGGAACTCGCCGTCCGTCGCGGTCTGCAGACCGAGCCCCTCCTGCATGCGCACGACGGTCCGGATCGCCTCGTCCTCGATCGCACGCAGCTCCTCGGCGCTGATCGTGCCCGCGGCACGGTCGGCGCGCGCCTTCAGCAACTCCGGTGGACGCAGCAGGCTGCCGACGTGATCGGCGCGAAACGGCGGTGTCGTGCGTGGTGCCATGGCGAGCTTCCTTCCTCAGGACGTTCCGTGTGGGTGGCTGCGGGCTTCGTCGGCAAGGACGTCACGGGCGATGGCGAACGCCCGGTTCGCGCGGGGCAGCCCGGCGTACAGGGCGGTGTGCAGCAGCACCTCGCCGATCTCGTCCGCCGTGAGCCCGTTGCGGACGGCCGCGCGCACGTGCATCGCGATCTCGTGCTCGGCGCCCAGGCTGACCAGAGCGGCGAGGGTGGCGATCGAGCGCTCGCGACGGCCCAGTCCTGGGCGGGACCACACGTCACCCCACGCGTAGCGGGTGAGAAAGTCCTGGAACGGTGCGGTCAGCGGGGTCGTCGCGGCGACAGCACGGTCGACGTGCTCGTCGCCGAGCACGGCCCGCCGCGTCGCGTAGCCGGCGGCCAGGGTTGCGCCACCCACGAAGTGGGCCAGCAGCGCCTGCGTGATCGCGGCCGGCTGTTCGACCGTCGCGATGTGCGCGGCCGGCTCGAGCACCTGCAGCCGTGCGCCGGGAATCGCGTCGGCGATCGCGCGCAGCGCATCGGGAGGCGCCGCGGGATCGTCCGCCCCGGCGATCAGCAAGGTCGGCGCGGCAACGCGGCCCAGATCCGGCCGCAGATCCGCGCCGGCCAGCGCCTCGCAGCACTGCGCGTAGCTCTCCGGGTCGACGTCCGCCTGCATGGCCTCGAGCCGCGTCAGCAGCTCCGGATCACGAGCGGCCAGCGCGGCGGTGATCCACAGCCGCCGCGGGATGCCGGCGATCGCACCCATGCCGTCCGCGCGCACCGCCGCCGCACGCTCGTGCCAGCCGCTCGCCGGCGGCAGGTGCGCGGCCGCGCAGAGCACCGCCAGCCGCACCACCCGCTGCGGGTGGTGGATCGCCAGCCACAGCGCGGTGATCCCGCCGAGCGACAGACCGGCAACGTGCGCGCGTTCGACGCCGAGGTCGTCCAGGACGGCGAGCACGTCGCGGCCCAGTTCGTCCAGCGAGCAGGACGTACCCGGCGGGCTGGGCGGCGATCCGCCGTGGCCACGGGTGTCGATGCGGATCACGCGGAACTGC
>DASRSS010000207.1:0-4630 GCA_035656335.1 Jatrophihabitantaceae bacterium
GCCGGCGCGCTGTACCCGCTGTCCGAGCAGGACGCCGCGGGCCGGTTGAACGAAACCGGTCCCAGCGTCGCGCGCGCCGGGATCCCCGCGCTGGAGCAGTACACGGTCGCGGTCGAAGCGATGCGCGCCTCGGTGCGCGCGGCCACCGGCAAGGGCGCGGCGAGCACGGCCGTGACGAAGCGCATCCCGCAGGTGATGTGGCGCGACTGCCGGACGTGCAAGGCGCAGCACATCTCCGACTCGGCGATGCGCAGCTCGTTCCTGGCCGCCGGGCTGGAGCTGCAGCCGGGCACCGCCCCGCCGGTGCTGCAGCCGCGGCGCGGTGCGCGGCCGCCGAAGCGGACGGATCTGGACGCGCTGCGCGGGCTCGTCCTCGGCTACCTGCGCCTGCTCGGACCGGCGACACCGGTGGAGGTGGCCGACTACCTCGGTGCGCGGCGGGCGGACCTGATGGCCGCCTGGCCGGACGACCTGGTCGAGGTCCGCGTCGACGGCCGCAAGGCGTGGCTGCCGCCGGCGAGCGCGGATGCCCTTGCCGCACCGAGGGATCCGGGCATGGTGCGCCTGCTCGGCGCGTTCGACCCGTTCCTGCAGGCGCGTGATCGCGACCTGATCGTCCCGGACAAGGCGATGCAGAAGACGCTGTGGCCGGTGCTGGGCCGTCCGGGCGCGCTGTTCGTCGACGGCGAGGTGGTCGGCACGTGGCGCACCCGGTCATCGGGCAAGAAGCTCACCGTCGAGGTGGACGCCGTGGCCCCGCTGCCGCCGAGCACGTGGCGCGACATCGACGCGGAGGCGCAGCGCCTGGCCCGGGTCCGCGGCGCCGCGGACGTGGCCGTCAAGCGCGCCGGCTGATCACCGCGCGCTCGCTCCGCCGGGCAGCTTGCGCGGCGCAGCGGATCATGTCGATGCGCGTGATCCGTCCGCCGTCGAACGTGAACGCGACCACGGACGACAGCCCGGTGTCGTCGACCACGCCGATGCCGAGCTCGCCGTTGACCGCCACCGCTTCGAACGTCGCGCAGGACGGCGGCTGATCGAGCAGGCCGACCAGCAGCCGGCCGACCTTGTCGGCACCGAGCACCGGGCGCAGCGCCGCGGTGACCTCTCCCCCGCCGCCGCTGGTGAGCACGACGTCCGGGTCGAGCGCGGCGATCAGCGGGCTCAGGTCGCCGCCGGCGGCTGCCGCAACGAAGCTGCGGACGGCGGCGTCGTGCTGGTCGCGACTGACGTCCACCCGCGGCGCGTGCGCGTTGACGTGGGCCCGCGCGCGGCTGGCAGGCTGGCGCACGGCCGCCGGCGTCCGGCCGACCGCCTCGGCGATCTCGCCGAACGGCATGCCGAACAGGTCGTGCAGCACCCACGCGGTCCGCTCGGCGGGGCTCAGGCTCTCCAGCACGACCAGCAGCGCGTACCGGATGGTGTCGTCCAGGCTGACCCGATCCGCGGGGTCGCCGGCCGCGTCGTCGGAGCGCACCACGACCGGCTCGGGCAGCCACGGCCCGACGTAGACCTCCCTGCGCCGGCGGGCCGAACGGGCCGTGTCCAGCGCGGCGCGATCGTCGCCCACGCCTCGACGTCGCGGACGGTCTCGCGCGCGTACGCGTCGGCCAGGTCCGCCTCCCGGTCGGGCTCCGGCGTCACCTGCGCGTCCCGGCCTGCTGCGCCAGCCAGGTCGCGAAGGTTATGGTGCCGCGCGGGCCCGGTGCGGTCGGCAACAGCGCGCCGCCCATGAACTGCTTGCCGTTGTTCCCGGGCAGCCGGATCGGCACGACCGGACGGCGGCTGTGCCGTGCGCGCGACAGCTGGCGGACCATGTCCTGCATCCACAGCTCCTCCGGTCCGGCGAGCTCCGGCGCGTGGCCTCGCGGCTGCCCGTGCGCGAGCTCGACCAGGTGCGCGGCCACCTCGACCAGCGCGACCGGCTGGCAGCGCATCTTCGGCGCGATCACGAACGGCCCGCCGCGATCGAACATCTGCGCGGCGAACTCGTGGAACTGGGTGGCGCGCAGCACCGTCCCGCTGCCGGCGGCGAGCACCAGTTCCTCCTGGCGCCGCTTGCCCACGTAGTAGCCGTAGTCGACGCGGTCGATCCCGATGATCGACAGCGCGACGTGGTGGCCGACGCCGTCGCGGGCTTCCGCGGCGAGCAGGTTGGCCGTGACCGCCTCGAAGAACTTGATCGCCCGCTTGGCCCGGGTGGTGACGACGTTGGTGACATCGATGACCGCGTCGACCCCGGTGAGCCGACCGGCCAGTCCCGTCCCGGTGACGAGGTCGACGCCCACCGATCGGGCCAGCACGACCGGCTCGTCGCCACGGGCGCGGAGTTCGTCGACGACCAGCCGGCCCGTCCAACCGGTGCCTCCGGCTACGGCGATGCGCATGGGGTTTCCTTTCACCGTGTTCGTGGACGAGTCTCGCTCGGTTAAGACGAGACGGCCGGGCCCGGATGTGACATCGCGCCGGCGACCAGCCGTCAGCCGGCGAAGTCCGAGGACGCCAGGGTGTAGTCGCGGTGGACGGTCGCGACCCGCACCCGGTAGTCCTCGTACCAGCGCTCGCGGCCGCGGCTCTGGGCGAGCCGGTGCGCGGCGACGTCCTTCCAGGCGCGTGCCGACTCCTCGTCCCGCCAGTACGAGACCGTGATGCCGAGGCCGGACGCGTCCCGCGCCGACTCCATGCCCAGGTAGCCGGGCTGCCGCGCGGCCAGTTCGGTCATCGCGTCCGACATCCGGTCGTAGCCGTTGTCGCCAGCCGTCCGCGTCGAGGTGAACACCACGGCGGTGTACGGCGGTTCGGGCGTCGCGGCAAACGTTTCGGGTTCCACGTACCCCCGGTCGGATTCGAACCGACACTGCGACCCTTTTAAGGGGTCTGCCTCTGCCGTTGGGCTACGGGGGTGGGGCGGTGCAGCGCCCATTGTGCCTGCACACGGCCACCCGCGGCCCGAATTTTCCGATCAACTCACCCCGGGGACGCGCCGCTTGCCGGCCGCCTGCTCGAACTCCGTGCGCGGCTGCTGCAGCTGGCCGAGCGACACCACCTCGCGGCGGAACAGCAGCGCGGCCGTCCAGTCCGCGATCACCCGTACCTTGCGGTTGAACGTGGGCATCCGGGAGACGTGATAGGTGCGGTGCATCCACCACGCGATGAAGCCCCGCAGCTTGATGCCGTAGATCTCCGCGACCCCGCGGTACAGGCCCAGCGAGGCGACCGAACCGGCGTACGCGTGGCGGTAGTCGTGCAGCGCACCGCCGTGGACGGCCGCGGCGACGTTCGCGGCGAGCGTCTTCGACTGCCGCACCGCGTGCTGTGCGCTGGGCCCGCACAGCGCGTTGGGGTCGTCGCTGGTCAGGTCGGGGACGGCCGCGCAGTCGCCGGCCGCGAACACGCCCGAGACGCCCTTGACGGTCAGGTTCGCCGCGCAGGGCAGCCGGCCCTTCTCGTCCAGCGGCAGGTCAGATTCGGCGAGCATCGGATTGGCCTTCACGCCTGCCGTCCAGACCACGGTGTCGGAGTCGAACTCGGTGCCGTCCGAGAGCACGACGTGCCCGCCGACGACCGACTCCAGCCGCGTGTTCAGCCGCACGTCGATGTCGCGCTCGGTGAGCCGGTCGACCGTGTACGCGGACAGGCGGACGGACACCTCCGGCATGATCCGTCCGGCCGCCTCGACGAGCACCCAGCGCATGTCCGACGGTTCCAGCTGCGGGATGTAGCGCAGCGCGTAGCGGGCCATGTCCTCGAGCTCGGCCATCGCCTCGACGCCCGCGTACCCGCCGCCGACGAACACGAAGCTCAGCGCGCGCCGGCGCTCGTCCGGGTCGGTGACGGACGCCGCGTAGTCGAGCCGCGACAGCACGTGGTTGCGCAGGTAGATAGCCTCGCCGATGGTCTTGAAGCCGATGCCGCAGTCGCCCAGGCCGGGGATCGGCAGCAGCCGCGACACCGAGCCGGGGCACACGACGAGCAGGTCGTAACTGCGCTGGAACGGCTCGCCCTCGACGGCCTGGATCGTCACCTGCTTGTGCGCGTGGTCGATCCGGGTGACGGCGCCGGTGATGATCGTGCACTTCTTCAGCACCTTGCGCAGCGGGACGACCACGTGCCGCGGTTCGACGCTGCCGGCCGCGGCCTCGGGCAGGAACGGCTGGTAGGTCATGTTCGACTGCGGCTCGACGACGGTGATGTCGGCCGCGCCGCGGGACAGCTTCTTCTGCAGCCCCAGCGCGGTGTACATGCCGACGTAACCGCCGCCGACGATCAGGATTCGGGTACCGGCCATGCTCTTACGCTAGCGAAGTTCGGACGGCCGGGCGCAGCCAATAACGCGCGGTCAGGCCAGCCCGGCGAGCTGGGCGGCGCGGATCAGGACGGCGTCCAGCATCGTCTCGGTGAGCCGTCCAGTGAACGTGTTCTGCTGGCTGACGTGGTAGCAGCCGAGGACGGTCCGGCCGTCGACCTGCGCCTCGGCGCCGTGCGCGAACACGGGCAGCGTGGCCGGCAGCGGCACGCCGATCGCGCGCAGCGTGGGCCACAGCGACGTCCAGCCGAAGCCGCCGAGCACGACCCCGGAACGCAGGCCCGGCCACAGCCGCGACAGCTCGCGCAGCAGCCACGGGCGGCA
>DASRSS010000208.1:0-5575 GCA_035656335.1 Jatrophihabitantaceae bacterium
GAAGAACTTGGCGAACGCGACCGCGCCGGCGGCGGTGTGCTTGGTCGCCGCCAGCGGCATCACCGGTGGACGCTCGCCCTTGTGCAGCAGGTTCGGTCCGGTGGTCGGCACGTCCGACGGGACCGCGGTCGACACAATCGCCGGGGAGCTGGTCGTACCCGTCGCACCCGTCGACGCCGCGGACGAGATCGTCGGCGAAACCGATACCGGATCACCAGAACTCTGCTCCGCGGGCGATCCCGGAGTACTGCCCGTACACCCGGCGAGAAGGGCGGCCGCCAGCATAGCGGCGGTCATCGCAAAAGGTACGAACGCCGCCCCCGGTCGCATGCCGCACAGCGTAGGACCATTCGGCCGCGCGCCGGAAGACCCGCCTTCGACCTGTGGACGAACCGCTATTCCTCGTCACGGGAGGGGACGGCATGGCAAAGGCCCAGAAACACGAAAAGGCCCGCGTGCCTGTCCATTGACAGCCACCGGGCCTACATAGCTATGAAGTTGTACGACGATCGGCTCCGTCGGGATCAGCTTCCCGTACGGAGCAACGGTGTCGCGTCGCGGTTAACCGCGCACGGGTTCTAGCCCCAGCGGATGGTTTGCTTCTGCATCGTGCTCACCTCCTGTAGCGCGGTTCGGGTCGGTCGGTGCGGTCCGGGTCTAGCCCCAGCGGATGGTCTGCTTCTGCATCGTGCTCACCCCCGAACGTGCGATACGCATGTGAAAGTTGCTGCGCACATTTATTCGTGTGAGGGATAAAACTGCAGTAAGCTGCGGCCCTGGGTGCATCGCCGGCGGGTTGCAATGCCCCGATTCGGGGGAAATATTCAGGGGGATGGGCGCAATGGCTCACGCCAGCCGCCACGATGTGGCCCATGTCGAGTCGCACCGACAGCTCCATGCCTGGACGCTCTGGACGCTTCCCCGTCCGGCCCTTGCACTTGTTCTGCTCACCGATCTCGCAGCAGCTGTTGCGGTTGCATTTACCATTCTCCCGGAATCGGCAAATCGAGCAATGCTTGGGCGATTTGCGCTTATCGTCGCGCTCTGCGTCGTATTCGGGGAAGCGAGTGACCGAAGCGACCGCCTGCGGCAATATCTCGGCTCGGACCGGGCCTGGGTCGACACCACGTCCGTCTGGTCGCTCGCGGCCGCGCTGACCCTGCCGACCGGCTGGGCCGGGGTGTGCGTCATCGCGCTGAACCTGCACATGCTCGAACGCGCCCGAAGGCAGAAGACCATGCGCGTGCACCGCATCGTCTACAGCGGTGCCACCGCGGTCGTCGCCACGGTCGCGGCCGCCGGCAGCGCGGACGGCGCCCGGCACCTCTTCGACTTCCTGCCGGCCGGACCGCAGAGCCTGCTGGCCGGGATTCTCGCCGTGGCGTGCTACCTGCTGGTGAACATGGTGCTCGTCTACACGATCATCTATCTGGTCGCGCACCCGGAGACATGGCGGGGCGTGTTCGTCAGCCACGAAGAGCTCGTCTTCGAGATCTCGACGCTGGTGCTCGGCGTGCTGACCGCGCAGGTCGTCCTGCGCTCGCCTTGGTTGACACCCGGCGTGCTGCTGGTGCTCGCGCTGCTCTACCGCGGCGCGATGGTCACGCAGCTGCAGGTCGAGTCCACGATCGATGCCAAGACCGGGCTGCTCAACTTCACCAGCTGGCGTGACCTGGCAACCCGATCACTGTTACGGACGCAGCGCGCCAAGCAGCCGGTCGCCGTCATGTTGATCGACCTCGATCACTTCAAGCGGATCAACGACACCTACGGCCACCTCGTCGGCGACCAGGTGCTCAGCGCGGTGGCCGACTGCGTGAAGTCCGATCTGCGTGAATACGACATGGTCGGCCGGTTCGGCGGCGAGGAGTTCGTGCTGCTGCTGGACAACGCCGACCTCTACGCGGCGGTCACGACCGCGACGCGGCTGCGGCAACACATCAGCGACCTCAGCGTCGGCGATGGCGTCCGCGTCACCGCGTCGATCGGGGTCGCCCACTCGGCGCAGTCGACCGCGCCGCTGGACGCCTTGCTCGAGCGGGCGGACGTGGCCCTGTACGAAGCGAAGTCGGCCGGTCGCAACACGGTCCGGGCGCTCGCCGCGTTCGCGTCGTCGGACGCGGTGGCCTGACCGGCCTTAGAGCTCGGACGGGTCAGGCGACCGTGGCCATCGGCGGCTCGGACAGCAGCCGACCGATCTCCGCCGCCGACTGCGGGCGGCCGAGCAGGTAGCCCTGCGCCTCGGCGCACCGGTACCGGCGCAGCAGCTCCAGCTGGACGTCGGTCTCGACACCCTCGCCGACCACGTTCAGCCCGAGCTCGCCGGCCATCGCGATGATCGCGCGGATGATCGGGGCTTCGGTCCCGGGGCTGTCGATGTCCTGGATGAAGCTGCGGTCCAGTTTGATGTCGGTGATCGGCAGCTGGGTCAGCCGCGCGAGCGAGGAGTGGCCGGCGCCGAAGTCGTCCATCGACAGCCGGATGCCGAGTCCGCGCAGCGTCTGCGCGTTCGCCAGCGCCGCCGGGTCGGACTGGCTCAGCGCCGACTCGGTGATCTCCAGGACGAGCAGCTCGGCCGGCACGTCCGCCTCGATGAGGCAGTTCGCGACCATTGCCGGGAAGTCCGCTCCGGCCAGGCACTGCGGCGAGACGTTGACCGCGACGGTCAGCCCGTTCGCGGCGTCGCCGGCGTCGCGGCGCCAGGTGTTCAGGTCGGCGCAGGCCCGCCGCAACGTGTGCTCGACCAGCTTGTCCATCAGCCCGGCGCGGTCGGCCAGTCCGGTGAACTCGGTCGGCTCGATCACGCCGAGGGAGTCGTGCGTCCAGCGGCTGAGCGTCTCGACGCTGCGCAGCGCTCCGGATTCGAGGTTGTAGATCGGCTGGTAGACGACGGCGACGTCGCCGTTGTCGAGCGCCAGCCGCAGGTCGCTCTCGAGCACCAGCTCGCGCGCGGTCGAGTCGAGCATCGTCGGCTCGAAGGACGTCCACGAATGGTCGCCCGCGCCCTTGTTGATGTGCAGTGCGAGGTCGGCGCGCTGCAGCAGCGCCTCGAGCTGCTCGGCGCCGGCCGGGTCGGTCGTGGAGCCGATGCTGGCACTGACCCGCACCGACGTCTGGTCGATGATCATCGGCTCGGCCAGCTCGACGGCCGCGCGCTGGGCGACCAGCTCCGCGGCACTGCCGTCGACGTCGTCGAGCAGGATGGCGAACTCGTTGCCACCCAGCCGCGCGACGAGATCGGTTTCGCGGCTGCACAGCCGCAGCCGCTCGGCGGCCTGGACGAGGACCTGGTCGCCGTAGCTCGGGCCGAGCACGCCGTTGAGCCGCGACAGGTCGCGCAATTCCACGACGACCAGGCTGCGCGGCATCGTGGAGATCGTCAGTTCGTAGGCGAGCGATTCGCGCGTGGCAAGACCGGTGAGCGAATCGCGAAGTTGCCGTTCGCGCAGTTCGGCTCGCGCCAGTCTCTCGCCCGTTACGTCTTCCATCTGCAAAAGGATGTATTGACCCCGACCTTCGGTGTCATCGCCCATTGCCAGCACCCTACGCGCAAACATCACGCTGCCGTCGCTACGCAGATAACGACGCACCGTGTCGTGACTTTCCAGTTCGCCGGCGAGCAATGCCTCAAAGAGCGGACGAACTCCGTCACGGTCTTCGGGGTGACTGATGTCCTCGAACGTGAGCCGGCCGAGCGCCGCGGCCGAATGTCCCAGCATGGTCTGAAGCGCCGGGTTCGACTCGATCAACCGGCCGTCCGGGTTGACCACGGCAACGCCGATCGGGGCGCACCGGAACGCCAGCTCCATCCGGCGCTGGATCTTCGCCAGCCGGCGCTGAGTCCGCTTCTGCTCGGTGACGTCGCGCAGGTGGACGATGCCGTACTGGCAGCCGTCCTCGTCCGGTTCGGTGATCGTCCAGGTCACCGCGACCCAGATCGTCGCGCCGGTGCCGGTGAGGCACAGCAGCTCGCTGTGCTCGGTCGAGATCTGATTCGCGGCGGCGGCGACCACGGCGCGGAAATACGACGCCATGCTGGCCGAACGCTGTTCCGGGTGAACGAAAGTCAGAAACGGCCGACCGAGCACATTCTGCCGGCTCTGCCGAAGCAGCATGCACAGGCTTTCATTGACCTCGAGGAACCGGCCGTCCTCGTCACAGACGCCAACGCCGACCGGGGCTCCGTCGAAGGCGGTACGCAGCAGCAGACCCTCCAGCCCGAACGAGCTGGAACGATCCTCGGACCTCAGCGCGGTAGCCCGCGCGTGCGCTTGTTCCACTGCCTTCAACGACATCGCCAACTCCGCTTCGAAGGAACGGACCCCACCACTGCGATCCGCATGTCGCTATCCCCGATCGACACATCATTTCACACAAACCTTACGCGCCGCTACCCCTATTTTCATTTCGCCATTACGCAGCGCCCAATTCGGACGAAACGCACAGATGGAAATCCGGGACCGAGGCCGCGATCAAGCTACAGTGAAACGTGTTCTCCTTTTGCGTCGGGACGGCAATTTCGCTGATGCAGGAAGCAGGCTTGACACACGTGTGTGGTTGCTGTTTAGTGCCTGACAGCAAGTGGTTGCTGCTCGCTCGTGCCGCCCAGCCAGGGCCGGCCCGGCCGCGCGGCATCTCGATGTAAATGGCAAACCCAGCGCGAGCTGGGGACGCAAAGCCACGGGGCCCTAGCGGTCAGCCGGGCTACCGACCCGAGATGAGAGTCCATGCGCAAGGCCGCTGAGCGAGCCGCCCGCCTGACCGGGGAATCCTTCTGGATCCCGGCGGGCCTGGGTCGGCTGCCGGCAACGTTCGCCGTTGCCGCAGTGAGCGTTGTCGCATTGGTCAGCGTCTTTGTCACCAACCCGCGCATCACCGTCACGGTCCGCGCCGATGCCCTGCCGTCCGCGCACGACAGCAGCCAGTGCTCACCGGCCCAGCCGGTGGACACGATCGCGCGCACCGTGTGTACCAACGGCTACGGCGAGTCCGCCGACCGCGGCGCCACCAGCACCGGCCGGCGCTCGGACGGGGCCGGCGCGCCGATCAACGTCGCGAGCGGCTCGAGCACGCTGCTCGGCAAGGCCCCCGTGTGCGACGGCGACGGCACCTCGGGCAACCGGATCGCCTTCTACTACGCCTACTTCGCCGGCCAGCCGAACGATCTCGCGGCCGCCCGCAAGAACCTGATCAACGTCGTCGAGCGGGCCAACGCGCTGGTGTACGAGTCGTCGGAGGCCTTCGGCGCCGACCAGTCGCTGCGCATCGTCACCGACAGCAACTGCGTGCCGCTCATCCGGGCGATCGAGCTGCCGGCGGTCGACGAGGACAGCTTCAACGCCACCGTCCGCGACGCCCACCTGGACGCGACCAACCGCAAGTACGTGCTGTTCGCGAACACCGCGCACTACTGCGGACTCGGCACCCTGGACTTCGACGACCAGCCCGGCAGCGACAACGTGAACAACGGCGGTCCGTCGTGGGCGCGCATCGACCTCGGCTGCTGGACGGGCGCGGTGACCGCGCACGAGATCTTCCACATGCTCGGCGCCGTCCAGAAGAGCGCACCGCACTA
>DASRSS010000209.1:0-3677 GCA_035656335.1 Jatrophihabitantaceae bacterium
TTGAGGTAGTACTCGAGGATCTGGTCCTTGCTGTAGTCGCGAGACAGCTTGACCGCGATCATCAGCTCCTTGAGCTTGCGGGTCAATGTCTGGGCGTTGCTGAGGTAGGCGTTCTTGACGTACTGCTGCGTGATGCCCGAGCCGCCCTGCGTGTCGCCGCCGGTGAGGTCGGAGATGACCGCCCGCAGCGTGCCCTTGATCGAGACGCCGGGCTCGCTGAAGAAGTTGCGGTCCTCGGCGGCGACGACGTCCCAGCGCACCTGTTCGGGCACCTGGTCGAGGCTGACGGCCGTGCGGTTGACGGTTCCGATCTTGGCCAGCGTGCTGCCGTCCGAGTACTCGATCACCGCCGTCTGGGCGAGCGGCAGGCTCTGCGGGCTGGGCACGTTGCTCAACGTGTAGAACAGCGCGACGAACCCGAGCAGGCCCACGGTGATCAGCGCGAGCAGCCAGGTGCCGGCGATGCCGACGCGCCGAAGGACGCGCTTGGGACGGCTCATCTTGGCCAGCCGGCGCTTCTTGACCGCGCGCCGGTGCTTGTTCCACGCCACGAACCGCTTCATCGGGCCGCCCTCGACGCGCGGGCGCGGCGCCGGACGCCGTTTGTCCCGGCCCAGTTGCAAACGCTCGCGATCCGCCACATTCCAGACGCTACTGATGCCGGCCCGGGCTCACCTGTCGAGACCGGGCTTCTCTCAGTCACTCACATCAGACTGACGGTTCGGGTTCGGGCTCCGGCTCGGCGGCCGGCTTGGCCGGCGCGGCGAGCGACTGCTGCAGCAGCTGGGCGACGTCCAGCACCTGCACGTGCTCCTTCGCCGACCCGTCGCCCTTCTTCTCGGCGACGGCGTCCGACAGCATGACCATGCAGAACGGGCAGGCGGTGCCGATCACGTCCGGGTCGAGGCCGATCGCCTCGTCGGTGCGCTCGCGGTTGATCCGCTTGCCGATCTTCTCCTCCATCCAGAAGCGCGCGCCGCCGGCGCCGCAGCAGAAGCCGCGGTCCTTGCAGCGGTGCATCTCCTGCGACTTCAGCTGCGGGATGGACGCGAGCACCTCACGCGGCGGCGTGTACACCTTGTTGTGCCGGCCGAGGTAGCACGGGTCGTGGTAGGTGACGCTCTTGTCCACCGGCTCGACCGGCGTGAGCCGTCCCTCCTCGACCAGCTTGCCGAGCAGCTGCGTGTGGTGGATGACCTCGTAGTGCCCGCCGAGCTGCGGGTACTCGCGCGCGATCGTGTTGAAGCAGTGCGGGCAGGTCGCGACGATCTTGAGCGGCTCGGCGCGCGTGATCGAGTTCAGCGTCTCGACGTTCTGCATGCCCTGCATCTGGAACAGGAACTCGTTGCCCAGGCGACGGGCCGGGTCACCGGTGCAGGACTCGGCCTGACCGAGCACCGCGAACTCGACGCCCGCGACGTGCAGCAGCTCGGCGAACGCGACGGTGACCTTCTTCGAGCGGTCCTCGAGCGCGCCGGCACAACCGACCCAGAACAGGTAGTCGATGTCGGCGTCGAGCTTGGTGCCCGGGTTCGCCCGCCGCACCTCGAAGGACAGCTCGTTCATCCACTCGTCACGGCCGCTGTTGGCCATGCCCCACGGGTTGCCCTTGTTCTCGATGTTTCGCAGCATGACGCCGGCCTCGGACGGGAACGCCGACTCGATCAGCACCTGGTACCGGCGCATGTCCACGATGTGGTCGATGTGCTCGATGTCGACCGGGCACTGCTCGACGCACGCGCCGCACGTGGTGCACGACCAGAGCACGTCCGGGTCGATCACGCCGCCGCTGGCCAGGTCGCCGACGAGCGGACGCGTCGCCTGCTCGATCGTGGAGCCCTCGACGCGCGGGAAGCCGGCCTCGGGCACGTGGTGGCCGTGCTCGCCGCCCTCGGCGTCCGGCGTGTTGAAGTTCGGGACGGCGTCGTCCGGAACGGTGGACGTGCCGAAAATGTACGGCGCCTTCGCGAACAGGTGGTCGCGCAGGTCCATGATCACCAGCTTGGGCGACAGCGGCTTGCCGGTGTTCCACGCGGGGCACTGCGACTGGCAGCGGCCGCACTCGGTGCACGTCGCGAAGTCGAGGTAGCCCTTCCAGCTGAAGTCCTCGATCTTGCCCTTGCCGAACACGGTGTCCTCGGACAGGTTCTCCGCGTCGCTGAAGTCGATCGGCTGGCCCTCGGCGTCGGTGACCGGCAGCAGCGGGCCGAGCGCGTCCGGCATCCGCTTGAAGTACACGTTGATCGGCGCGGTGCCGATGTGCAGGTGCTTGGAGTGCACGACCAGCACGGTGAACGCGAAGATCACCGCCATCTGCGCGAGCAGGAAGAACGTCTCGACGCCCTGGTTGTACGAGCCGTCGCCGAGCGCGAGCGAGACCAGGTAGGACGCGAACGGCCACTTCGACTTGCCCCACGGGAAGTGCCCGGTGTTGTACTGCGCGCCGCGATAGAGCAGCAGCGTCGCGACGACCAGGAAGATCATCAGCAGGACGAGCTCGGCCGGGCCGTTGTGCGAACCGTAGAAGCGGCTGCCGCGCAGCTTGCGCGCCGGGGCGTTCCGCTTGCGGTTGATGTAGAAGCCGATGACGGCCACGAGCACCGCGACGGCGAACAGGTCCTCGAGGAAGCCGAGCCACCGGGCGTGACCGAAGAACGGAAACGCGAAGTCGCGGCTGATCACCAGCGCGCCGTAGCACTCCACGATCGTGATGCCGAGGATGTTGAAGCCCCAGAACGTGAAGAAGTGCGCGCCGCCCGGGCCGATCCACTTCAGCAGCTTGCGCTGGCCGAGCACCTCCTCGCCGGCGTTCTCGGCGCGGCTGGCGGGCTCGTGGACGCGGCTCTTGTCGGCACGTCCTGACCGGATCAGCTTGACCAGCCACACGATGCGCCGCCCGGCGACGGCGACCGTCACGGCCAGCATGGCCAGCGCGAGCACGATCCGCAGCAGACCGGGCGTCGTGTAGTTCCAGTCGACGAAGACGTTCGGGTAGGCCTCTGCGTGCGTGGACGCGGGGCCGGTGGCGAGCAGGCCGGCGAGCTGGTGCGACACGAGCGTCGTCTCCTCTACTTCACGCCCGGGCGAAGGAACGTCGCGCCCGGGCGTTACGTGGTGAACGTGCTGAGACTATTCGGTACTACTGGCGAGTAACAATCAGTGCGGTCGATGTGGTACGACACACCCGGGTCCTCCGCCGCTGCAGTGTGCCCACGCCGGCGCCGGACCTCCCAGCCCGGGCAGGCGGTTGACGGTGTCGTGAGAGGCGGCGTGCCGCGCGAGCCGATACCGTGCTTTTCGTGCCCGATGACGAGCGTCCGTTCGAGCGCTTCCGGCCGCGGCTGCCGGGGCGACGACGCACGCCGCATCCGGACGAGGACGGCGACCCGGCGGGCACGCAGGGCCTGCCGCCGCCCCCGGAGCCGGTCTACGGCGTGATCCCGGAGATGCCCGAACCGCAGGACGAGCCCGGCAGCTACGGGACCTACGGCACGTACACGCCCGCGCACCGGCCGGAGCAGCCCTCGTCCGGCCGCCCGCCCGGCCAGCACGCCGCCCGGCCCCGTCCGCCACAGCCGAGGGAGCCGCAGCCCCCGGCCGCGGCACCGGCGCAGCCCGGGACGCCGGACGAGGCCTGGGCACGCGGGATGGAGCAGCGGCTCAACGGGATGCTCGAG
>DASRSS010000210.1:0-7904 GCA_035656335.1 Jatrophihabitantaceae bacterium
GCTGATCGTGTCGGGGGCAGTGCCGAGCACCTCCGCGACCGCCTCGCGGGCCGCGTCCAGCAGCAGCCGCGCCCGGCGCGATGCGCCGTACAGCCGGTCCGGGTCGGCCCAGCCGTCGTCGAGCGCCGCCAGCAGCGCCTCGCGCGCGACCGGGTGCAGCGGCGCGCCTGCGGCGGCGTCCAGGTAGGCACCCACGGCGCAGACGCTAGCGCTCCCGCGGGCCGACCCCGTCAGCGGTCGCGAGAGGCGGTTCCAGTACGCTCCGAAGCGGTAAGTGGACTACTGCTGGATTGGCCCGAGAGGCGGTAACAGGTGCATCGCAGACGCTGGGCGCGAGGTGGCCGCGTGGCGCTGCTCGTCGGCTCGCTCTCCCTGCTGCTGACGGGCTGTTCGTTCCACGACGCCGAGCGCGACCTGCGCTTCGGTTGGCCCACCGGTGTCACCAAGCAGGGCGAGGAGATGCGCGTCCTCTGGACGTGGGCCGGCGTCGCCGCGCTCGCTGTCGGCGTGCTCGTGTGGGGCCTGATCTTCTGGTGCTGCATCCGCTACCGCAAGAAGAGCGACGAGCTGCCGCGGCAGACGAAGTACAACCTGCCGGTCGAGCTGGTGTACTCGCTCACCCCGTTCCTGATCATCGCCGCCCTGTTCTGGCGGACGGTCGTCGTCGAGGACAACGTCAACGCGCTCAGCAAGCACCCCGACGTGCTCGTGAAGGTCGACGCGTTCAAGTGGAACTGGCAGTTCGAGTACCTGCAGGACCACGGCAAGAAGACGACGTACACGAAGGACCCGAAGACGCCGCTGTCGACCGTCGGCTCGGACAACGAGATCCCGGTGCTGGTGATCCCGCGGGGCGAGAGCGTCCAGTTCATCGAGCACTCCGAGGACGTCATCCACTCGTTCTGGGTGCCGGAGTTCCTTTTCAAGCGTGACGTGATCCCGTACGGCCCGGACCACACGTCCGAGGACAACCGCTTCCAGATCACGGCGACCAAGGACGGCAGCTTCGTCGGCCGCTGCGCCGAGCTGTGCGGCACGTACCACTCGCAGATGAACTTCGAGGTCCGCGTCGTCGAGCCGAGGGTGTTCACCAAGTACCTGGCCGCGCTGGACAAGGCCGGCGAGGCCAACCCGGCGCGCCAGTCGACCGCGCTGAAGGCGGCCGGCATGGCGCCGTACGCGACCACGACGTACCCGTTCAACACCGACCGCACCTCGCGGTCCGCGACGCACCGCCCCGGAAGGACGTGACATGAAGACCGAAGCCCGAATGTTCCTCGGGGTCGCAGTCTTCCTGTGGCTGGCCGCGATCTTCTACGGCGTCTGGACGGCCCAGCCGAACAGCTTCAGCAAGGGCCACACCGAGTGGGCGGGCACCATCGCCCTGATCCTGTCCGGCGGCCTGCTCGGCATCACCGGCTCGTTCTTCTGGTTCGTCTCGCGCCGCATCGACCCTCGCCCCGAGGACCGTGCCGACGCCGAGATCGCCGAGGGCGCCGGCGAGCTGGGCTTCTTCAGCCCGGGCAGCTACTGGCCCGTCGGACTCGCCGCCGCGGCGACCGTGGTCGGTATCGGCCTGTCGTTCGTGCAGGTCTGGCTGGTCATCGTCGGCGCGCTGATCCTGCTGTTCATGGTCGGCGGCCTGCTGTTCGAGTACTACATCGGCGGACGCCAGCCGCTCGAGCACTGATCCGCCCGCGCTTCTAGACAGCGGCCGCGTTCGCTTGAACGCGGCCGCTGTCCTTTTCCGTGATCAATCCTGGATCCGTCGGGCCAGAGCACAGTGAATCCAGGATTCACATCTTCGCCGCGCAATCAGACCTTGGCCTCGACGGCGCCCCTCTCCGCTTGATCACTTCCAGATTCGCCGGGCCAGAGCCCGGTGAATCCAGGATTCAGACCTTTCTCCGGGCTACGTTATGTCGTGGGCGGCCAGCCAGGCGAGGATGGGGCCAGTGCCCTCCGTTGCGGGGTCGACGACCAGGGCGTGGTCGCGCAGCCGGCCGCTGGCGGCGCCGCTGACGACCAGGACGTCGCCGGGGTGTCGGGCGGCCAGCAGCGCGAAGTCGCCGTCGCCGGTGACCAGGATCAACGGGTGCGCGCCGGGGGAGTAGGCCTCGGCCAGGGCCACGTCCGCCCGTTGCCAGCCCTCGTGCTCCAGCAGCCGCATGCCGGCCGGCCAGCTCAGCCGGTCCAGGGCGGCCCGGCGCCCGCTGGCGGTCATCCGGGTCTGCGTCCGGCCCGGATCGGCGCTCAGCAGGGCGCTGAGCAGGTCCAGCACCGGCTGCAACCGTGGGGGAGCGACGTTGTCGGCGTCGACCAGCACCTGCAGCTGCACGATCGGGACCCTACTGGCCCATGATCGTTCCCGGTTCCGCCGGGCCCAGGCGCGGTGAATCCGGAATTCAGGCGCGAAGAAGGCCGCGCCCCCTCCCGGGGACGCGGCCTTCTTTCGCCGTACGGGTCCTGCTCAGTCCTCGCCGGTGTGCGTGCTGCCGGCCGCGCTGCTCTCCAGCACGTGCTCGGTGTCGCGCTCCTGGACCTCCGCGGCCTCCAGCTCGTCGAGCTGCGCCTGGATCTCCGGCTTCTCCTTGACGGGGTAGAAGAACCCGCGGATGTGCTTGAGCGGGGACGCGGCGCCGAGCTGGCTCATGCGCTTCGGCACCGGGGTGCCGGCGTAGGACAGCTGGCCGTGGCCGTGCTCGTCCGTCGGGCCGAGCGGCTGGTGCACCTCGATGAACTCGCCGTGCGGCAGCAGCTTGATGATGCCCGTCTCCAGGCCGTGCTCGAGCACCTCGCGGTCGTGCCGCTGCAGCCCCAGGCAGACCCGGTAGGTGAGCAAGTAGGCCAGCGGCGGCAGGATGATCAGCGCGATGCGACCGCCCCACGTCATCGCGTTCAGCGAGATGTCGAACGCCTTCGCGATCAGGTCGTTGCCACCGGACAGGAACAGCACCATGTAGAACGTGATCGCCATGGCGCCGAGCGACGTCCGAACCGGAACATCGCGCGGACGCTGCAGCAGATTGTGCTTCTTGGTGTCCTTGGTCATCTTCGCTTCGAGGAACGGATAGATCCCCGCGAGCGTGAACAAGATGCCGGGCAGGACGACCGTCGGCCAGAACAGCGGCGGCAGGTCGTAGCCCCAGAGCCTGATCTCCCAGGACGGCATCAGACGGGTCGAGCCGTCCAGGAACATCATGTACCAGTCCGGCTGCGAGCCGGACGAAACCTGCGCCGGGTTGTACGGCCCGTACAGCCAGACCGGGTTGATCTGCGCGAGGCCACCGAGGGCCGCGCACACACCGAACACGATGAAGAAGAAGCCGCCGGCCTTCGCCGCGTAGAGCGGGTAGACGCGTTCGCCGCTGACCTGGTGCTCGGTATGGCCGGCCTGTGCGAACTGGGTGTGCTTCTGCCGGACGACGAGCGCGAGGTGCGCGCCGATCAGCGCGGCCAGGATGGCCGGGATCAGCAGCACGTGCGCGATGTAGAACCGCCCGATGATCACGTCGCCGGGGAACGGCCCGCCGAAGATCAGGAACGCCACCCAGGTGCCGATGATCGGGATCGACAGCATGATCGCGTCCGCGATGCGAAGGCCGGTGCCGGAGAGCAGGTCGTCCGGCAGCGAGTAACCCGCGAAGCCCTCGATGATGCCGAGCGCGATCAGGCCCAGGCCGATCAGCCAGTTCAGCTCGCGCGGCTTGCGGAACGCGCCGGTGAAGAACACCCGGAACATGTGGATCAGCATCGCCGCGAGGAACAGCAGCGCCGCCCAGTGGTGGATCTGCCGGACGATCAGGCCGCCGCGCACGTCGAAGCTGATGTTCAGCGTCGACTCGTACGCCTTGGACATCGTGATGCCCTGCATCGGCACGTACCGGCCGTGGTACACGACCTCGGCCATCGACGGGTCGAAGAAGAACGTCAAGTAGGTGCCGGTGAGCAGCAGGATGATGAACGAGTACAGCGCGATCTCGCCCATCATGAACGACCAGTGGTCCGGGAAGACCTTGTTCAGCTGCTTGCGCATCGGGCCGGCGAGCGTGAGGCGCTCGTCGAAGAACTTGCCCACCTTGCCCTGCGGCGTGCGCGGCTGGTCGCTACGGCGCGGCGTACCGGAGGTCATGAGGAACTCCCACGATCGTGTCGAGGCTTGCGGGGGTCAGCGGCACAGGCCGCGAAGCCGGTCACTTGCGGTTCCAGAATCCGGGGCCGATCGGCTCGACGTAGTCGGAGCGGGCGACGAAGTACTGCGCACCGTCCGCACCGGTCACGACGTCCAGCGGCAGCTTCGGCAGGCTGCGGGTCGCCGGGCCGAACACCGGCTTGGCGTCCTCGAGCACCTCGAACTGCGACTGGTGGCACGGGCACAGCAGGCGAGTGGTCTGCTGCTCGTACAGCGAAGCCGGGCAGCCGGCGTGCGTGCAGATCTTCGAGAACGCGACGTACTCGGGGTTGTTCGCGGGCCAGCCGAAGCTCGCCTGGCCCTTGCGGGCCTGCACCTTCTGGCCGGGACGCAGCCGGATGAGCAGCGTCGGCGAGGACGCGGAGGTCACGCCGTTCACGCCGTCGATCTCCTTGTGCACGCCCGGGAAGACGGTCGCGATGCCGCCGGGCTCCAGGTCGTCCGGGCTGACCCGGCGCCAGTCGTCGTACACGAGCGGGACGCGTCCACCGGACTCCGGGAACAGCCGCTTGTTCGGCTTGTACAGCGTCTCGACGAGCGCGTTACCCGGCTTCTTGATCATGCCGCCGACGAGGGCCACCAGCGGGACGGTCGCGATCGCGCCACCGGCCAGGCCGAGCGAGCGCAGGATCAGGGAGCGCCGCGGCAGGCCGGTGTCGGCGAGGCCGGTGATCAGCGTGCCCTCGGTCATGATCTTGTCCTCTTCCGAGGACGGATCGTCGTGGCGGTCCTGGATGACCTCTTCCTCGGGCATGAGCCACTTGGCCCACAGCACGAGGCCGACGCCCATGCCGAGCAGCATCAGCGCGAGCAGCACGCCGAGCGTGATGTTGAAGAAGCGGAAGTTCTGCGGCGTGCCGGGCAGGTGCCAGTGCCACGGCATCGCGCAGAACGCGACGATGAAGCCGACGCCACCGAGCGCGGCCAGCGTGAACGCCGCGGCCACGCCGCGCTCCGCGCGCTTCTCGGCCTTCGTGCCGCGCAGCGGGAAGCGATCACGGCGGTGCGTGATGTGGATGCCGTCAGCCTCGGCCCCGACGATCATCAGCTGCTCGGGAGTCATCTCCCGCAGCTCGTCCTCGCTGGGCACCTCGAACTCGTTGCTCATTGGGTCTTAGCTCCGATCCACAGGATCGCGATCATGATGGCGCCGATGCCGGCAACCCAGATGACGATGGCTTCGGACACCGGGCCGATGCGGTCGATGCCGCTGCCGCCCGGGTCGTCAGAAGCCTTGATCGTCTGGATGTACGCGACGATGGCGCGCTTCTCGTCAGGGGTGATCTCGTTGTCGCTGAAGATCGGCATGCTCTCCGGCCCGGTGAGCATCGCCGTGTAGATCTGCAGGTCGGTCGCATCGTTCAGCGACGGCGCGGTCTTGCCCGCGGACAGCGGGGCGCCCTTGAACGTCGTCCCGTGGCAGGACGCGCAGTTCAATCGGAACAGGTTGCCGCCCTCTGCGATGTCGGCGTCCGTACCGCGCACCGTGCCGGCCGGGATGTCGACGCCGCCGCCCTTGGACTGGACGAACGCGGCGAGCTGCCGGATCTGCTTGTCGGTGAACTTCGCGGTTTTGCGGTACTGCTCCGAGCCCTGCCCGGTGGCGGGCATGCGTCCGGTGCTCACCTGGAAGTACACCGCCGCGCCGCCGACACCGAGCAGCGAGACGCCACGGTCCTTGACGCCCTGCAGGTTCGCGCCGTGGCAGGTGATGCAGCTGGTCTCGTACAGCTGGCGTCCGGCGGCGATGTCCGCGGCGCTGCTGCTCGAGTCAGCCGCGCCGGACGTGCCGGCGAACAGCGTGTAGGCGCCGCCCATGCCGACGAGCGCGCCGGTCAGGATCGCGCCGGCGGTCAGCTTGCGGCGCAGTCCGCCACGGCGACCGCTGCCACGCTTGGCCTGCGGCTCGGCGCCGGTAACCGGAACGGCCGGCTCGAAGCCCAGATCCGCGCTGGTCAGCGGGTCGTCGAAGTCGTCCACGTGAGTCCCTTCGTCGCTTCGGCGGTGTCAGCGGATGATGTAGATGATCGAGAACAGACCGATCCACACCACGTCGACGAAGTGCCAGTAGTACGAAACCACGATGGCAGCGGTCGCCTGGGCGGGCGTGAACTTGCCCAGTGTCGTTCTGATCAAGAAGTAGATGAACGCGGCGAGACCGCCGAGCACGTGCAAGCCGTGGAAGCCCTCGGTCAGGAAGAACACCGAGCCGTACACGGTGCGCGAGATCGTGTTGCCCTCGTCGATCTCCATGCGGAACTCGTTCGCCTGCCCGAGCACGAAGATCAGGCCCATGAAGAAGGTCAGCGTGAACCAGCGGCGCAGCTTGAACACGTCGCCCTTCTCCGCGGCGAACACGCCCCACTGGCAGGTGAAGCTGGAGGCCACCAGGATGATCGTGAACGGCGTCGCGTAAGCGATCTTCGGCACCAGCTTCTCGCCGGCGTTGATGCCGCCGTCCATCGGCAGGTGCATGGGCCAGTCGGCACCGTGTACGGCACGCGCGGTGAAGTACATGGCGAAGAGCCCGGCGAAGAACATCAGCTCGCTGGAGAGCCAGACGATGGTGCCGACGCTGACGATGTTGGGCCGCGTCAGCGAATGCACCTTGCTGGACTCGAAGGGCGCGGTGGCAGTCGAGGTCACAGACGCATTATGTCCTGCCGGGACCGGCCAACCACGGCGGGGTAGGGGTCGTTACGTGCGCGTGATCGCGAGGTGCGGACGAACCGGCGAGGCGGCGTGGATACGATCTGGAGCATGTCCGATCTGGGTGAGCGCGTGACCGTCCTCGTGTACAGCAATTCGGCCGACGTCCGTGCCGCCGTCCGCACGGCCGTCGGGCGTCGTCCCGCCCCGGACACCGGGCGGATCGACTGGGTCGAGTGCGAGACGAATGCCCAGGTGGTGCAGCAGCTGGACGAGGGCGGCCTGGACGCCGTGATCCTCGACGGCGAGGCGCAGCCGACCGGCGGAATGGGCCTCGCGCGCCAGTTCAAGTACGAGATCGACGACTGCCCGCCCATCATCGTGCTCATCGCCCGACGGCAGGACGGCTGGCTGGCCTCCTGGTCGCTGGCGGACGCGGTCATCAACTCGCCGCTGGACCCCATCGAGGCCGCCGAGGTGGTGGCCGAGCAGTTGCGCCGCCGGCGCAGCGGCATCCCCGTCGTCCGGTAGGCGGTTGTGGCTCCGGCCGACCGGTCGGCGGCGCGCAGCTGGCCGGCACTGCTGAGCGCCCTGATGGCGGGCGGCTCGCTCAGCGCGGACGACACCGCGTGGGCGATGGACGAGATCATGGGCGGCAACGCCTCGCCGGCACGTCTCGCTTCGTTCGCGGTGCTGCTGCGCGCCAAGGGCGAGACGCCCGAGGAACTGGCCGGCCTGGTCCGGACGATGCTCGATCGCGCCGCGCCCGTGCCGGTGTCGCGACGCGCGGTGGACCTGGTGGGTACCGGCGGCGATCTCGCGCACACCGTCAACATCACGACCATGGCGGCGCTGGTGGTTGCCGGCGCCGGACGACCGATCGTCAAGCACGGCAACCGCAGCGCGTCCTCGCTGTGCGGCTCGGCGGACGTGCTCGAGGAGCTCGGTGTCGCTATCGACCTGCCCGCCGACGGGGTCACGGCGACCGTGGCCGAGGTCGGCATCGGCTTCTGCTTCGCGCCGGTGTTCCACAGCGGGATGCGGCACGCGGGCCCCACGCGCG